>JAFGGO010000173.1 GCA_016930515.1 Promethearchaeota archaeon
AATGACTTCAGTTAGCGAAAACGAATTCACAAAAAAATTATACGAGATCGTCTATAAGCTCTCTAGCATCGGGAAATCTCAAACTTATCGTTTTCGAACGAAATGGAACGAATATTTTAATGCTTTAGGAAAACCACATTTAGTTCGAGATATACCCGTGGAAGAAGGTAAATTCGTGAACGATCTAGATTATAGAATTGAAACCTTAAAAATATTAGAACGGGCGCTCGTTGATGGCTTTTACACGATAAAAACACTGCTAAATGTATTGTATGACAATTATTTCAACGATTCAGAACAGTTTTTAAGAGATTTTTCAAAACAAGATCAAATCATTTTAAAATATATCGTTGCTAAAGAAATTTTGGGTAATTTAATTCAATACAACCGATTAGACAACGAGAGCGTGCCTTTAAAATATAACCTCATTGCGAGAAATTATTCCATGATGAAATTGCGAGAAATTACCGACGATGAAGTTTTAAATAATATGGAAAAATTAAACTTCAAGAACATCGATCTTCAAAAAATAAGATCTTCAATGGAAGAAGTCGAGCGAGATGAGATAATTTCGATCGAATCAAGAAACGACAAACAAATATATGCAATTAAAACGGAATTAAAATTGAGTAAACAGGGCAAGAACAATTATGCTTACAATTTAGAACATTTGGTTTCGTGGCCTACCCAATTTTGGCGATCCATGTATAATATTCGGGAACTTAATGTCACGCCCGATGATAGTTGCACGTATCGAGATTACCTCCAAAAAGTTCTTTCAAAATCGGCAACGCAAGGATTTACTCCGACGCATTATGTGGTTAAACACTTGATTAAATACTACGAAAAGATTAAGGAAGAATCTCAGTAAATTATTTTAAATCTTTACTTTTTTGGATCGGGAGTTCAAACTCTTCTAATAGAGGCAATAAATGTTGTTTGTCTTGGCTATTTGTCCCTTTCCAATCAATAATAAAACAATTCACGGATTCTCTCGTGTTTGCTATCATTTGCTGGATAGTTTCTTTAGTAAGTTCTTGGATATAATATTTTGGGCAAATGAACGATATAGCAGCCTTATTTTTATCAATTATATCTTTGAATTGGGGCGCATAATGAGTTCCACCAAATCCCAAGCCAATATAGGGGATATCCTCGTGTTTAAAAAAACTCAAACAAGTATCGATTATGGCTTTACCTACTAATTTTCCCGCTTTTCTTACATTCCACTCTTGCTCGCTACTCCCTAATTCCATGAAAAGCAGTGGTTTTTCGAGTGTAGTTGGCCCGTGATGGGTCGCTTCAATGTCTAAATGGTAATTCGAAAAGTCTGCAAATTCGGGTGATTTAATTTGATTTTTCAGGGAATTATATCCTGATTTTAACAAAATAGCACTAGCTCTTGATAATTGTCGGGAACTACCTCCAAAATCCTTATTATCCGTCCAATTCCCGGTTAAATGAACTAAAAAAGACGGGCGACCCGCTTCTGATCTGTGACGACTCGCAAATATCAAGAAATCTGGATTGATTGTGTTTGGTTCTATTTTTAAATCGTTTAAAAAAATTAATGGGGTATCGGTCAGTCCTAAATATATATCGTGTTTTTGTAGGAAGGAATCGTCTTTTGATATAAAAGAGACATCTTCAAGCTTGAAAAGGGAGTATTCCTGCCAAGTTAAATCCGTCTCCACGAACTTGTACAGATTTGAATTAAGGAAATTCGATCTTATGTTCATCGAAGCCATGTCTTCCGTAGAGGTAATAATTAAAAAATTCAAAATAAGTTCTCCATTCAAGCTAATTTGAAGTTATTGCATTCTATTAGGTATTCTTTCAATTTTGATTAGTTAGTTTGAAATCATTTTTTTAATACGCTTAACGCCCTCCATTGCGTCTTCGCCGTAATCGTCAGCACCCATTTCTTTAGCGAGTTCCATGTTCAATGCAGCACCTCCTACTATTATCTTAACTTTATCTCGCAATCCAGATGCTTTTAATGCTTCGTGAACTACTCCCACTTGTTCAACAGTAGTGGTTAAAAGAGTGCTTAACGCAACAACCCGTGCTCCAGTTTCTTTTACGGCTTCTATTACTTTTTTTTCGTCGCAATCCATGCCCAAGTCGTAAATTTCAAATCCAGAACTTAGTAGTAAGGAACTAAGAATGTTTTTTCCTATGTCGTGGTTGTCTCCTTTAACTGTTGCAACGATTACCTTACTTTTATTGCTCGAATCTCCCGAAGATTTGAGAATAGGTTTCAAGATCTTGAACGCTTCTTTCATAGTTTCTCCGGCGAGAACTAATTCGTTGAGATAATATTCTTTTTCTTCGTATAATTTTCCAACTTCATCCATACCCCTCGTTAAGGCTTCAAGAACTTCGTAAGGGTTCTTTCCGTCCTTATGGATAGCTTCAGAAACGGCGCTCTCGATTTCGTCTACTTCTAAATCTATTACGAGTTCGGTAATTTTTTTTAAATCCATCTGTCCTCTCCTCTTTTTCTCTGCATTCGTGTTTGGTAGAAAAATGAAAGAGATTTTATTAAGGTAGGTTATTAAACTCTTGTTATAAATTGAATTAAGTTTTAAAGAGAAAAAGTAGATAAGAGATTCGAGAAAAGTTAAACCTCGAAACTTGTCCGAGATCTAAGGATTAACTTTAGTTACCATCTAAATTAATAGGAAATTTGCGCCTAACGGCGATTAGGGGATATTATGTATTTTCTCGAATTCCCTCTATTGAAGAATTTCTCCTTCTTCGTACTATCAAAAAGTGACTTTTGTATATAAATCTATCCATGTTCTCTTTCAATTATGCTATATTGATGTAATAGATCGACCTTCACAATTGTCTATGATAGATATTTATGTAAAAAAATATTATATATTGATAAGAATTTCAACTTAAATCCAAACCTTAAGAAAGATTCTAAAATGCAAATAAATTCTTTAAAGATTTATATGAAAAATGTATTTCCAAGAACAAAGCGATTCTCGATATTAATCGCTTTTTTTTTATGCACTCTAAGCGCATTTGGAGTTTTTAGCTCTCCTCTAAATATGAAACAAGCCCTTCCTGATGTATCCAGTAATGACCTATTTTTTCCTATAAGAATTTCAACGAAAGAAGATAAAACCACAATTCAAGAATATATAGTTGAATTTGAATATAAATTAAAAATACAAATTAACGAGGGAATTACATCTCTCGAAGATAAGGAATTAAATTTATATCTTTTTGGATCCACCGTTATTGGAGTTATCGTTCTTGTAGAACTCAGCGTGATTGTAGGAAAACAGTCTGAGAAATGGAAGAAAAAAAGCGATGAACCAGTAGATCGGATGAATATATTTGGGATATTGGATCGAGATAGTATAATATTTGAGAGCGTTCAACAATACATGGAAAAAAATAGGTGTTTCGAGACTAATAAAATCCTGCCAGTTTTAAAATCTATTTGTTCGAAAACAGGGGCAAACTTCACTGAACATGGAATTAAATTGGCGCTAAAAAACCTTATAAACTCAAAATGTTTCGTTGAGGGATCAAAGTTAATAAAAAACGAAGTCTTAAACAATCCAAATAGAGCAGAGATATACGATTACATCAAGAAAAATCCTGGAGTTCATTTTTCAAATATTACGAAAACCCTGAACCTCAACAATTATTTGACTCGCTGGCACCTCGATGTGCTCCTTAAATTCGAATACATTTGGAACGAAAACATTGGAAACATGGAAGTATTTTTTGATGGTGATATCCGTAAAGAAGATGGAAGGATTATCCACCTGCTTTCAAGAGATAAAGTACGACTCATACTCGATTTTATTCGAAAGGACTCAAACGGTAATATGACAAAGTATAGAATCTCTAAAGCTTTAAACATGCATCTTAACACCGTTACAAAGTATGTATCGCTTCTCGAAAATCACGAAATTCTTAAAAGCACAAAAGATTCAAAAATCATCGTTTTAAAGGATGAATTTTTTGATTTTTAAAATCTTTTTCTTTTCTTTCACAATTCTCTATGAATGCTTTATATATCCCCCTTAACGATTCTTATTATAAGATTGTAAAACATATTAAAAATTAACACATTTACTCAATCATTACATACCACAAAAAATGACGCAATTTAACATGAAATCGGATGATGTTTCAAAAGATATAAAATTACGGGAAGTCAATAATAGGGATGAAGAGGCGGGATTACTTATTTCCCGTTTAAAAAATGAGAAAATCATTATTTACTGCAAGGATCTCGTAAAAGATTACGCGATTGGGGATTTTATAGTGAGAGCTGTTGACCATATATCGTTGGAGATACGAGAAGGAGAGTTCGTCATTGTAAAGGGTCCTTCCGGAGCAGGTAAAACCACCCTTTTAAATCTCATCGGTGGTTTAGATTCGCCGAATGAAGGCGAGATCTACAACTCAATGGTGAAAATTTCTGCGATGAGAGAAGATGCTTTGGCGACCTTTCGGTTGATAAATTCAGGGTTTGTCTTTCAAAATTACAACTTGATAAGTACCCTGACTGCAGAAGAAAATGTAATGTTCCCGTCAAAGTTAGCGGGAGTCTCTTTTTCGAACCAAAGGAAACGTGCCGTTGAACTGCTAAAAATGGTTGGACTTATAGATAGAAGGGAACATCTTCCTTTTCAATTGTCTGCGGGGGAACAACAACGAGTTGCCATTGCTAGAGCACTAGTGAATGATCCTCCAATTATTTTGGGAGATGAAATAACTGCTAATTTAGATTTGAAGACGAGCGATAAGATCAAGAGCATTTTTGAACAACTAAAAAGCGAGAAAAAGACCGTTGTCATAGCTACCCACGACACCAAGCTTATTGATTTAGCAGATAGAATAGTATTATTTGAAGACGGTAAGATAATTAAGATAGAATAATTTAGAGAAGATGGTGCGATGAACTTAGATTTCGCTTTAAAAGACTTTTATAGAAAAAGAAAACAAAATTTTCCGTATGTTTTGGCCATTTCGCTTGTTGTCGGATTTGCAGAATATTTCACTCTTTTTACCCTAAACATTGGATTTAGGTACATGATTCCCGGTGGTAACACGAATAATTCCCTTCTGTTGGGTGGAATTGGTGTTTTATATTCCCAATTCAACAACTTGATTTTTTACATGGTAATTGCCTTGTCAGTAGTAGTAACCACCCTTACGGCAACCACTTTTATATTGTCTAAAAAACGAGACCTAGCTATAATGCGTTCTCTTGGAACTTTACCGGGAAATCTACATGGATTTTATCTAGTGGAAGTTATCGTAATTTTTTTTTTTTCTTATGCTATTGGATTGATGATTGGCTTGGTTTCGTTTGGAATCCACATGGGAATTGCATTTTCTCTTGGACTTCGACTTCAAATTCAATCAAGCATGATTTATTCTTTAATTCATTTTTGTTGCTGCTTTTCGGGGGTAATTATTCTTCCTGGATGGGCTTTAATGAAACTTGGAAAGCAAAATATCATCAAATCGTTTTCAAAGGATATGCAATACGATTATGATGCTTCAAAAAAGATGGAATTAGTCCCTCGATGGTTATCCCGGTTTGGTTACAACCTGAAGATGGCTCTCATAAATACCATTAGGAGAAAAGGAGAATTCAAGAGGTACATGTTGATTTTTTCTACGATTTTTGCGATCATTTTTAGTATTGGTCTTGGTTCTTTTGTAATGGGTACATCAACTAGCTATTGGATAAAAAACGCACAAGGAGAACACGTGGTGGTCATAGGACATGAAAATACCGTTCGATATTATTCTCAAATGTATCGAATGTTTTCTGATCCAAGCATTTCAGTCGGAATGGAAGACATCAACTTTACGAATAAGGATTACTTGTTCGATTTCGAGTCTCTTTCCGAATTAGAATTGCTTTCCAAAATACAACTCATCGATAAAAGGCTTGTTAGTTTCTGTAACATTACTGAAGCCACGCGAACCTATGGAATTACCATTGAGAACCCTCTAGAACGGACCTATGGCTTTGCTACAATTGGTTCTAGCAGGACGGGGTATTATCCCGTGATTGGAGTTAATCCAGAAGCATTGATTTCTAATTTTGAAATCGAAGGAGAATTCTTACCTAATAATAGTTCGGTTGTTGTGGGAGATGGTCTCGCCTCTCAATTTTTCGACGATGCGCTTAAACAAGGTATAAAAATTAACAATTTCAGCTATGGTCCTAGAGTATCTGGTATTGTGATAGATAGCCTTTATGGTGGGTTTGCTGTTTATGTTAACTTATCAAAATTCCAATCACTGCTTGGGTATGCGACTGATATTAACTTGATCTTGTTAAAACTTGATTCAGCGTTAGATAAAACTTTTGAAACGAACTTAAAAAGTATAATAAATAATAATTTAGGTTCAAATTTTACTTATAGGGTATTAGATGATGTGTTTAATGAAAACCTTAATTTCTTAATCATAAATTCGCTTTATCCTTTGATATTTATTGCTATATTGGGTTGCGTTGGTCTGCTCTGTCTTTATAATTATCAAAAAGGTGGATTGGTTGACAAGGCACGAGACATTCAAATCATGCGAGCAATAGGAATTAAAAACAAGCACGCACGACGAATATTATTTTTTGAGGTTCTATTCGTCGTCGTTCCTTCGCTATTGTTAAGCTTAGCCCTTGGTATGATACTTAACGCTCTATTTTTGTTTGATCGAGTTCAATTACCCTCTATTATTGTGCCATTCGTTTTGATTCTTGTTTTAGGGGGATTTGCGTTTTTCTTCAGTTATTTGGGAGTTATTCCGATCGTGAAAAAAATAAACCAAGTGTCAATAAAAAATTACGAAGTTTTCTGATTGAATTTGCTTGTATTGAATAAATCGAATTTAAAGGATTTGTCAAGATTTATAATTTAGAATTTGTTAAATGCACTATAGGAACAACTATTTATTATCAAGAGGTAAATATTATCATGACTGAAGAGATGGAAAAGCGCATTGCGGATTTGGAGCAAGAAGTGCATGACCTATATGACGATATAGAAACCCTACAAGACGAAATCATGGAAAAAGACACTATCATTTCCGATTTGCAATCAACAAAAGGCTCGAAAAAAGCCACGGTCAAGGCTTTAAAATCTCAGATCGCCATGGAACTCGAACAAAAGGAGAAAGAAAACAGGGACTTGAAAGACAAGTTAGGTTTTCTCAGAAAAGAAAAAATCGAACTACAGCGAAAACTTGAAAAGCACTCAAAAAACTCGCAATCCACGGTGATTCCGATAATTAAGGAGGAGAAGCCATTAAATTCGTTAGTAGAGGATTTACAAGCCACAATAGCCAAGTTACGCGTGGAGAATAAGCAATTAAAGCATCAAAGAGGGCAATCTGGTAATAGCAATCGTGTCATAGCTCAAAAAGATAAAGAAATCGAATTGTTACAATTAAAAATCACGGAATTATTCGATAAATTGAAAAATGACGATAAAAAAACCATTGTGCCCTCAAGCGCATCATTTACGAAAGACTTGACCATTGAACTTCAAGAAAAGCTTAATAAAACTCGTCTTCAACTCGAAACAACTAAAAAAAAATTAGCTGAATACGAAAATAAGGCTCAAAAAGCTATCCCTCTTGATAACGACGAGATTGACCTATTAAAAATGCAGATCGAAAGTCTAAAAAAAGAATTAGCGTCCAAGAGCGCTAAAAGTGGAGAAACTTCTTCAGATAACATATCTTCACTTATGGCTGAATTACAAGAAAAATTAAATAATGCAAGATCCCAAATTAATACTCTTCAAAATGAGATCAAGATCTTAAAAGCAGATAAGGACAAAAACGAGTCAAAATACGACGCAAGCTTTATCGATAAATTGAAAAAAGAATTAAAAGAACAAAAAGACTTGAATGACCAATTAAAGAAAAAAATTGAGGAACAAGAACTAATATTGGGTGTTAAGGAGAAACGAATTATCTCACTTTCGGATAAAGCAAAAAGTAGTAATAAAGGGATTGAGAATGGAATTCCGTACGACTCTCCAGTAGCGCTGCGTTTAAGAGAGCTTTCGGGTGTTATCGATGACTTGAAAAAAGAAAACGCCCAACAAAGAAATGAACTTTTTAACTTGCGAAATAAAACCTAACTCGATGATGAGCTTGGAAGTTGTAGTATTGGGCTCGAGCGCCGCTATTCCCGTGAAAGATAGAAACCTTCCCTCCATTGCCTTAATACTTGACAATGGACCCGACATGATCCTATTTGATTGTGGAGAAGATGTCCAACGACGCTTTATCGAAGCAGGTTTGAAATTTAACCGGCCAATGACCATTCTTATATCGCATTTTCATGGAGATCACGTGAATGGCCTCCCAGGCTTACTTTTTAGGTTTAATCTAACGGATAGAACGGCACCTTTAACAATTATAGGTCCTCGGAACCTTTTTTTATACCTATTCTTGCACAGACTAACTGTTGGATTGCGCGCTCAATATCCTATAACGATAATTGAAATCGATCACGACAACAAGAAAAAGCTGATATACGAAGGTTTAGATTCCGAATTTCCGATTGATGAGATTGAAATTAAAGAAAACACTATTCTCGAAGCAAAGAACCATGTAATAAAATACACATTAGTAGAACATTCAATTCTCACATTTGGATATTCATTCGTAGAAAAACCCCGAAACGGTAAGTTTTTTCCAGAAAAAGCTCTTGAATTGGGAATACCTCGAAATAGCATATGGAAAAGGTTGCATGAAGGTAAAAAAATAGAATTCAATGACCGAGTTATAGATCCAGAGAAAGAGGGTATTGTAGGACCAAAAAGACCTGGGCGAAAGATAACATATTCGGGTGATACAGCGCCCTGTGGATCCTTGATAGAGCTCGGGGAAGGATCGGATCTTTTAATACACGAGGCAACATACACAAAAGAATTAGCACACATAGCTAAGGAGAAAAAACATTCGACTACGGTTGATGCTGCTACTGTAGCGATTAAAATGAATGCTAAAAAGTTGTTACTTACTCATATATCTTCGAGATATCAAGATGATCCTTCTGTATTGCTTGATGAGGCCAAAGAAGTGTTTCCCAACTCCTTACTCGCAAGAGATTTGATGAGAATCGAGATAAAATAAAAAAAAGATTATTTCTTGTTAATTAGTCTTACTATCGTTAATACCACTAAGATCATGACTATAATCATTGTTGCGAATGCCATGATTGCTACTTCGATGTTTATACTCAACTGTTTCGAAAATATTCCGAAAGTTGCCCAAATAACAACCAAAGAATAAGCAATATCTTTCCTAATTATGAGCATGGCAGTAGTGATTAATAATGCCACGATTAGAACTATATTTGTCCAAACTATAGCTGCTAAATCGAACCCTTCAACACCTAAAGAAATAAGTATGGCTGTAATGTTTGCGATGGTTGCAATGGTTATCCATCCTAAATAAACGCTCATTGGGACGTGAACGAAAATTTTCTCGTTCCGACTTGCTTCCGACTTGCCAATATTCAACCTGAGATATATGGCTATAAGGGATAACAATAAAATTACCATGAATACGAGCGATAAAGCCAAAATTTCGTAGTGCCACGCAAAAATCCACGCAATATTTGCGGCGCTAGCGATAATGAAAAATATATTGATGGTGTCCAAGAATTCTAAATCCTGTTTTGATGTTTTCAACAAATCCTTTCCTTGATAAACCGCAAATAGAACCAGAAGGATGTAAATAACGCTCCAGATTGAAAATGTGAATCCCGCTGGAACGAAAAGATTTGGATACTTATCTGAAAGTTCTTGAGTCGTTTTCCCGTTCAAGGGAAGTAAAACCGCAAGCATGTTCAGGAGAATGGTTAAGATAACCGCCACGATGTTTCCTATTTGAATTAAAATTTTTTTAGTTCTGTCCAAATAAATCACCTATTTAATTATTAGATCCAAAACGGTTTTAAACCTGTTTCTTATCAATTATTATTTTTTTTTCAAAATTTAATTTAGCTTGTTTTTAAAATAACAAAATATATCAATAAAATATAAATTGGGATAGTATGGGAAATCTAATTAAAGTAAAAAAAGAGTAAAAAAAATAAAATAAACTATTTTCCACCAGCTATGTGCGGAAGAATCGTGACCTCGGAATCTGGGCTTATCTTTGTGCTTGGATCCGCTTTTTTACCGTCCACGAGTATACCAAAATACTTGCCTTCTAAATTGAGCTCTTTTAACAAGTCCGCAACCGTCATGGTCTTTTCTGGCGTGAATGTTTCGTAAATTCCGGTTTCTAACAATTCGCTAAGTTGTTTTATTATAAACACCTCATAATGAAATATTCTAATTAATAAATATCAACTTTTCCTAATAAATATTTATGTTTAGGAATATAAGAAGATTGCATGGTAAATGTAAGGATTTAATTGGTTAAATCCGTTTAAATTATATTATCTCTTCGATTTCTGCTGAGAGTTCTTAAAAACTAATATTCTTTTTATACGCGCAAAAATTTTATAACATGTATTTACAAAACTCTGAGATGATTTACGATTTTTGAAGAAGAAAATTACAACGAATACACCGATTTTTTGGACGGATTACGAGATACCGTGAGATATATTAAAGGTATCGAAGATTCAAGCGAACAAAAGAAAAGCGTGCAAAAAATTATCTCTGATGTCATTTCATTTTCGAAAGAAATTCAACTTTCAGGAGATTTATTTGATTCGGGAGAATTTCTTTATTGGGCGGCTGAAATAGTCGAAAATATTGATCACTCTCTAGCAATCAAGCTATACAAGCAAAATATTAAAGTATGGGAAAAACAAATAGAAGAATTTCACCTTCAAGCTAAACTTCACGAGATCGCCGAAATTTACTTAAAAATTGCTGAAATATACAGGAAAAAGTTTAAGGACTTCAACCTTGAAAAGGAAGCTATTCTCAAGAGCGTTGAATATTTAATTCAGGAAAGTAAACTCCAGATAGACTTTAACGAAATTAGGAAGCTCGCTCATTCGTACGAAAATATCGCCGAATTGTACATGAAATTATTTGATTATAAAAAAGCGATTAATTACTATTCAATGGTCATAGAAATCGCCAAACAAAACGATTATTTCGATCTCCTCTCGTTTTCTTACCAGCAAATCGGGTCCTGTTTCGAAGCTTTAGACGATTACGATAATTCAAAAAAAATCCTTATAGAAGGAATTGAATATTTTACAACTCTATTCAAGCAATTTGAAAAAAACAACGATCAACTTGCGTTATCTCAGATCTCTCAAATTTTAAAATCCATGCATGAGATTGCAAATAACGAAAAGCAATACGTGTTTTATCTCAAAAAGGAAGCGGGCGCTTATATAAACTTGGCAGAATCGCTCGAAAAGAACGATGCGAACTTCCAAAAAATCGCCCAATATTATCGAGGTGCTGCTCTCTGTTACAAGGATTTAGAAGACAATTGGATTGAATCCGCTTCCTGCTTTGCGCTTGCGGGCAATTATTCAGAGAAAAACGATGACTTTGATAGCGCTGCCACCAATTACTTTAATGCAGGAGAATTATTTAGGATCCTTGGAAATCTAGACAGGGCTTATAAGTATTATGTTCGAGCAGGAAGCAATTACTGGGATTTAGGCGATGCCAATCTTGCAACCGAGTGTTTTCTCGCTGCCTATGACATCGATCTGGAAGGAGGGCTCGATGTGGATCGCATCGATGTCTTCAATAGAATCGTATCTGGATTAAATAAGATAGCAGAAGACGGCTTAAAAGATGAGCAGTTCTTTATGGCTGCAGCCCTCATCCTTGAAGGCGTCAAATTCTACGAAAAACTCGACGATGCCGACGATATGGTTCTCAGGGACATGGTGAGAAATGTGTTTAAGTATTATTATAGAGCGGCTAACTTGAAACAAGTCGGATTTTCTCACATCGTTCACTCCTATGTGATAGCTTCCCTTTCAAGCATTTTAATCGGAAATTCCAAGAGAGCGAAAAGAATAATGTCTGAAATCGAATCTCAAGGCTATACGGTGGGAAAATATAAGAAAATCGTTGAAATGATCATTTCCTGGCTTGCTGAGGGGAAAGAAATCGTATTGGAAAACTTTCCATATCGCTACAAGCGCTTGATGAGTGTGTCCGAAGATATTCTCTATCTTCTCAAGTTATTCAAGAACGAAAAGCTATATCGACGAACACCAAAATCGCGTTAGACATCATGAAAATGGGCGGCAATCCACGAAAAATCCTAGTATGTTTCGATTTAGACTTCACGCTTATCGATAACAAGGAGGGGATCATTAATTCATTTAATCACGCTTTAAAAAGGCACGATCTTCGAAAAATTTCAAGCGATAAAGTGGAGAGAATGATAGGACTTCCTTTAAACCAAATGTTTGAATCCGTTACCAATTACGATTCTTCTACGCTTTGTAGAGATTTTCGGGATTACTATGGAGCGAAAGGAATATACCAAGTTAAATTGTTTTCAGGAGTCAAGGAGATGTTGTTGGCCCTAAAGAAGAATTCTATCAGGTTAGGAATTATAACATCAAAAAAGCAAGAAATGGCTCAAAAATTGTTAAAATACTTAAATCTAAGCCCGATTTTTGATTTTATCATCGGTGAAAGCGAGATAATTAAAAGCAAATCGAATCCTAAGATAAAAACAAGTCTTATTAAAGATTATCCCGAATACAAATTTGTTGTAGTGGGAGATCACCCGAACGATGGAAATCTTTCTAATTTGTTAAAATGTTCTTTTATTGGCGTCTTGACAGGACAACACTCAACGAAAGACTTGGAAAATAGTTCTAATCAGAATTCCCGGATACTCGAAAATGCAAGCGATATTACTCCTGATTTGATATACTCAATGTTAAAGTAAATATTGGATATAAATGACTGTCGTTCATTAAGATCCCAATTCTCTAAAAAAATATGCATAACACCCCAAATTTCAATAATTCAAGAATATTTTTTTGTCAAATAAATTTAATATTTAAAAGCTATGATTCTTATCCTCGAGGCTTCTAGATGCCTTATGAATGAATTTTGCTCCATTTCCACTTGTGATCCTCTCTGAAAGGGCAAAGCTTTTTAAAGATTGAAGATGAATTTGTTTATTAATGTTTTTAAAATCCGCGGATTTTAAATACGTTAGTAAAAATGTTTAATGTTAACAATATAACATAAAAATACCAATAAAAAGGTAAAAAAAACTATGGAAAGAAATGCAAAAAGAATTTTAGCAATCGTCATCATTGCCGCCATAGCCACTGCAGGTATAGTAGGTGCGATCTTCCTTTTACAAGGTGGAACAACAAGTTACTATACAACCCCTGGTGTAACTGGTGTTCCTGACAGTCGATTGATCAAGGTTGGAGTTATCGGTCCTATGACGGATATTCAAGGAGAAAACGAATGGAACGGGGCTTGGTTGAAAGCTTACGAAATCAATCAAGCTGGTGGTGTTGACATCAATGGTACTACCTATTATGTAGGAATAACCAAAGAAGATACCAAGGAATCTGCAACTGAACCTTCGGACGATGTAGCAAAAGCCGCAGTAAACAGGTTATTGAACATAAAAAAGGCTGAATATATTGTAGGTGGTTTCAGAACTGAATCAGTCCAGAGTTACATGAAAAATGTCATGGATGCTAAGAAACTCTTCTTAGGAACGGGAAGCGCTGATTATTCATTATGCGCCCTAGTTGACATTCCTGCTGCTGGCGTTACAGCCAATCCAAATATGGCTAAATACTTCTTCAGGTTAATGCCCCATAACTCTATTGATCTAGCGTACGATATATTGAATTTTATGAAGTACCTGTGTTTAGGTGGAATAAATGCCACAGCTTACACTTCATATAACGGAACCGCTGGTTATGGTGATCTAGAATCTGCTGGTGGTATGGCAATAAGCAATGTTGTCGTTGCTTACGAACCTTACACTTGGACGGCCGGCATGGTTGCTTTCTTAAATGCAGCCTTGAACGCAACGCTTACTGCCTACGGTCATCCTTTAAGCGTGTATCAACCATACCAGCTCTCGAGTACCGCAGATTGGCAAACTCAAATGTCCGATATTATGGCCTACAAGCCTCAAATCGTCATTCCGATCTTATCGGCAGCAATGTCGGCTCCATTCTTAGCTGCATATCAAGGCATTGCCTCGGGATCCGCTCGACCATTGCTTGCGGGAATCGATGTTGCGAGTTCTATGAGCACATACTGGACCACGGTTAATGGAGATTGCGATCTTGAAATTTTCACAGGCTCAAGCGCTGGATTAAATACATCTGTTACAGCTCTATCACAGCCATTCTGCACGGCGTACGCCGAAAGATTTGGTTATTGGCCTTTATATACTGCGACTGGTGCTTACGACGCTGTTGCAGTGATTTGTGAGGCAATAAAAGAATCTGGTGGACAGATGGATTCTGACGCGTTAGTTGCCCAAATGGAAACTTGGACTAAAGCTGATCCTCTCGTGAACAAGACCGCCGCTTCACCGTCTCTTGCGTGGTTCGATGGAAGGTATCATACCAATATGCACGAAGTAGCTACGAACGATTTAACATTGGGTGAAACCGCATTTTATTCGTCGTTCATTGGACAATGGCAAGACGAAGAAATGAAATGCATCTATGCAGGTGCCTTTGGTGTTAGCAATCCTACGTTATTAACTGGAGTGCTTCAATTACCTACTGCAGGAATGTATGGAACGCCAGCTCATCCATTATAATCGAAAGTATCAAACAATAAGATTTATTAAACATTTTTTTTTTTATTATTCATTCTTAAATTTTTAAGATGTAATAAGATTTAACAAAGAATATGAGATTAAATGAGAGTATGATAAAAAATGGTTAATCCACTATCATATATTTTAGTTACGGGAACTATTGAAGGTACGATAACAGCCTTAATTGCGATGGGATTTTCCTTGGTCTATGGTGTTGGTGGTATATTAAATCAGTCACATGGTGTTTTTTATATGTTCATAGGATTCATGACTTTTTACTTTCTTTCAATACTAGGCACCAGTTCCTATTTTCTTGCAGCAATTATTGCGATAATAGTAGTTGCAATTATAAGTGCGCTCATGTATTATGGTTTGATAAAACCAGTTCAAGATAACATGATAAGCGTATTAATCATTACGCTTGCTATAGCAATAATTCTTGAAGAATTAATTGGGATCATTTGGGGAACTGAAGCTGTCGGACTTCCAATTCTGCAACAAATTTTCACTGATATAAATCGGACCGAGCCAATATGGGATGAAACCGTGCCCACTCAGGTAATTACGGCGTTTTGGGTGTCAATGATAACGATCATAATAACAATAATAGCCATAAAAAAGCTTAAAATTGGACAATCTATCAGAGCAGTTTCTCAAGATCGGGAAGCGGCTGAATTGATGGGTATTAATTCTAATTGGATATTGTGTGTTACATTAATGTTATCAATGATCCTTGCGGGTATTGCAGCTATCCTTTATCTTCCAAATAGACCGATGGAATACAACCATGGAATGTCTATTTTGATACTTGCCTTTGCTATAGTAGTTATTGGTGGGTTGGGTAGCTTACCGGGTAGCGTGGTTGGAGCTTTTGTTTTGTCCTTTGCAACAAAAATTTACGAAAAGGCTGTACCACAATTTGATTTTCTATCTTCCTTTGTTCCAACTGTCGTTATAATAATCATCCTTCTATTGAGACCACAAGGTCTTTTTGGAGAAAAGGAGGATTAAGAATAAAATAATACAAAAAGAATCAAATGGTGTTTGAAAAATTGAGTAGAATAAAAAGAACTTTCTCTATGCTATCAAAAAACGCAAGTAATGCAAAAACTAAGATTTTATCGTTTAAGGGAGGACTGACAATATTATGTTTAATAATTTTCATCGTTTATCCATTAATCGTGCAAGCCATGACCTCTACTGAAGGTGAATTATATACCTATCTTGACATATTCATATTAGCTATGTTATATGCAATTCTAGGTGCAAGCTGGGACCTTCTTGCGGGAATTACTGGATTATTTAGCTTCGGACAAGCCGTTTTCTTCGGATTATCGGGCTACATACTTGCATACGGTGTAGTTTCTTGGGGATTCAGTTCGGTTTTCTCTTTAATACTTGGGATTCTCGTTGCTGTACTATTTGGTCTATTGATTGGAGCTGTGTGCTTGAGATTAAAAGGGCCTTACTTGGCATTAACTCTCTTAGCGTTAAGTATTGTTTTATACAGGTTATTCGCTGAATCTGAACCTATAATAAAAGATATCTTTAAAGGAACCGCTGGGTTTCCTGCCGTCGAGCACTTGTTCGATAGTGTCATGTTAGTATACTTCACATACTATATAATTATGATTGCTTCCATTGCAATAATGAAAATACTAGCAGAGTCTAAATTTGGAACCGTTTTAAAAGCTATTCGAGACGACAATGTAGGTGCGGAAGCTTCTGGAATAAACTTATCAAAATATAAGATAATCATCTTTGCAATATCCGCCTTATTTGCGGGACTTGCTGGTGGTCTTTGGGTGATGCATGTCGGTAGCGTTAAGCCCGAGAATTTCGGGACTAAGTTTTCCTTTTTTCCAATAATGTTTGCTGCTGTTGGTGGTTTGAGCTCTATTTCTGGTGCTGTATTGGGTGCTTTTCTATATCAAATTATAGATGCGATTTTCACATATGGAATCAACTACCTACCAGGAATAACAGAGATTCCATTTGTATCTGATGTCTTGGCAGTAGGGTCAGTATTAATATTTGCCATCCTTTTGGTGATTATAATAAGATGGGCTCCTAACGGAATTCTCAACCCGGCCATCGAAAAACTCAGATTAGCTTATGAATTAATCAAAGGAAACTAAACGAAAAGGTGCGAAAAAGAAATGGGAAAAATTATAGAAGTAAAAAATATTACGAAAAAATTTGGTGGTCTCACAGCGGTTAACGATGTAAGTTTTGAAATTCAACGAGGAGAAATGGTTGGTTTAATTGGACCAAACGGTGCGGGAAAAACGACATTATTTAGCATGATTTCCTGCTTCGAAAAACCATCGTCGGGATCGATTTATTACGATGGAATCAACATTACTAGTAAAAAACCATATAAAGTGGTAAATTTGGGGCTTACTCGGACCTTTCAATTGGTTAGATCCTTTAAATATCTCTCCTTGTTAGATAATGTCTCTGTATCGTGCCTTTCAAAGCGAGGCAAGAAGGCGGCGAAAGAAGTAGGAGTACAGGAACAAGCTAGTCTTATCTTGACCGATGTCGGATTGATCGATAAAGCAAGGATACCTCCGATCATATTACCACACGGAGACCTACGAAAATTGGAGATAGGAAAAGCCTTAGGAAGTAATCCTGAAGTATTACTTCTTGACGAACCATTTAGTGGGCTTTCTCAAGAAGAAAAAGATAGTCTCAAGGAACTAATTGTAAGACTTAACAATGATGGTGTTACGGTCTTTATGACTGGACATGTCTTGCGAGAATTAATGACTCTCGTTCCGAGAGTAATTGCAATGCATAGAGGAAAGCTTATTGCTGAAGGGCATCCGGCAGATGTTGCAAATCACAAATTTGTTAGAGAAGCATACTTGGGTAAAGGTGAGACATTTATTGAAGAAAAGAAGAATTAATAATTATTATCAAAAAATAAGGAGTAGTGTATAAAACAATGAGTATGAAAAAAAGTGGCGATATTCTTCTTGAAGTAAAACGAGTGTTTCATTATTATGGTAAGGCAAAATCTCTCGAAGAAGTAAATTTAGAAGTTGAGGAGGGAAAATTAACCGCCGTGATTGGACCGAACGGTGCGGGAAAATCAACTCTTCTCAAGATAATATCTGGTTTGGAAGAACCCGATAGAGGAAAGGTGATATTTCAGGGAAAGAGAATTGATGGGATGAAAGCTCATAAAATAACGAAACTTGGTATTACGCAATGCCCCGAAAGAAGAAGATTGTTTCCTGATATGACCGTTTTGGAAAACCTAATGATGGGAGCCTATACGCTTAAAGATCGAAGTGCAAAACACGAGCAGTTAGAACTTGTCTATGATATGTTCCCCAGGCTTAAAGAACGAAAAAAACAACAAGCAGGAAAAATGAGTGGTGGAGAACAGCAGATGGTAGCAATTGGTCGCGCGATAATGCCAAGACCTAAATTATTGTTATTGGACGAGCCTTCCTTAGGATTAGCACCAAAGATCAAGTTCGAAATTTTTGACGCAATTGAACGGGTGAAAGCAATGGGTACAACGACATTACTTATCGAACAAGACGCTGCCTTGACAATGAAACACGCAGATATGATTTGCGTGCTTGAAGAGGGAAAGGTTGAAATGAGAGGTACTCCCGAGCAACTTTCAAGGGAACCACGAATTAAAAAAGCATACTTGGGGATTTAACGAGGTGAAAAAAATGTCGGCACCATTAGAAAACTTGTTACGAGACGCAAGATTGGATCTTATCATGCAAAGAATCGAAAACGATTCAACCGTTATAGGAGAAGTAATAACGCAATTGGATAGCACAATAAGATCCGTGCGATTTAACGCAATCTTGATTTTAGGAAAGTTAGGAGCCCAAGCTTCGTCTGCGCTCGCAAAATTAACGGCGTGTTTGGAAGATAACGATTTTGGAATTTGCAGGGAAACGATAAAATCAATTGGATCTATGGGTAATATTGCGGAATCGGCTGTTTCGGGTTTATGCAAGCACATGACGCATAAACAAGCAGCAATCCGCAGAGAAGTTGCAGTCTCTCTTGGAAACATTGGATATGCTTCTGATATGGCATTGTCAACCCTATTAAGTGCATTAAATGATCCCGTGGAAGAAGTACGTAAAGAGGCTGCGGAAGCCTTAGGGAAGATCAAATCCTCTTCAACACAAGTACTTGAAGGTTTAGCAACGAGTTTATCAGACAATAATTGGAGAGTTAGAGCGTCAACGGCAACCTCGCTTGGACTTATTAATTCCACGGATTATGATACAATTGGAAGATTAATTTTCCGATTTGAGGATTCTGATTGGAGGGTTCGTGCAAAAATAATAGATGCCCTAATATCTTTTGGAGAAAGAGCTGTACCACAATTATTGGACGCATTAAAAAGTAAGAAATTTCTTGTAAGAAAAGCCGTAATAGAAGCAATCGGAGAAATCAAACCCCAAAGCAACGATGCAATAGATTCTCTCGCTCCATTCTTAATACACAGAAAGGAGGTCTTAAGAGTGAAAAGCATTGATTCGCTCTGTAATATTGGGATTCTCTCGATTCCAAAATTATTATGGGCTTTAACTAAATCTAGTAATAAAAAACGCGCAGTGATAATTTCTTATATCGGCGGTATCAAGGTATCTTTAAAAGATATAATACCTGATATCGTAAAAACCCTCGGAGAACTCAATGTCTTGTCAACCAGAATTTTAGTAGCAAAAAAACCTGCTGGAAAAATGACCTTTGGGAAAAAAGTTGGTTTTGCTTGGAGGAGAATGTGGTCCTCTGTTAAAGCTGCTCTAACAGAAGCAGGTAAAACGACTGTGAGAGTTGAGCTTTGTAGAACTCTTGGTAAAATTGGAAAGGACTCCACATTGGCTATTAATGTACTTTCTGAAAAATTATTAGATAACAAGGATATTGTCAGGCGATCAGCAGCCTTATCTTTAGGAAACCTTGGAAAGGAATCCATAAATGCTGTTCCTAATCTGGTAGAGTTATGTCAAGATCACAAGGCAGATGTTCGATGGAGGGCATCTGAAGCTTTAGGAAGGATCGGTGAGGGCACACCTCAAGTAATTTCTGCTTTAGAAGAATTATTATACGACAAGGCTGATCATGTTTCTGCACAAGCAGAATTTTCGCTCGAACAAATTAAAGAAATTCAATCATAACTTTTTTTTTTCTTCTTAATTTATTTTACTTGTTATATTTTATTTTATATTCTATAAAATTAAATTATAAAAATAGAAATGGGTAAGAAAAAATATGAACGAAACTGTTGATAATCCATACGCATCAAAGTTTTGGGTAAAAAACTACGATGAAGGTATCCCTGCTGAAATAGATATTCCTGAAAAGAACCTCTATGAGCTGGTTGATAAGGCTGCGGAAAATTTCGGTAAAAGACCCGCAATTTATTTTCTAAAGCAACGAATGCCCTATAAAAAGCTCAAGGACAATGTTGATAGGCTCGCAACGGCTCTTGCAGATTTAGGCGTACAGAAAGGCGATAGAATTGGTCTTATGATGCCCAACTTTCCCCAGTATGTCATAGCATTTTACGGCATATTAAGAGCGGGAGCTATTGTTAGCCCGTGTAACACGCTTTACACGGAACACGAGCTAATGTATCAATTGAACGATTCAGCAGCAGAGATCCTTATCGCTCACGATGCTGAACTCGATAAAATAAACAATATCAAGGATTCTACTAGCCTTCGACATGTAATCATTTCTAACGTGTTCGATTTCGCTCCAAATGCTAACAAGAATCCTCCTGAAATCGCAGGAACGATGCAACTTTTAAACCTTCTAAAAAAGACGAAACCAAATCCTCCCAAATTCGATACAAACGCAAAAGAGGATATTGCCGTTCTCCAGTACACGGGCGGTACTACGGGATTGCCAAAAGGTGCTATGCTTACGCATTATAACTTATTAAGTGCTGCTATTGGGATTCATGTGTGGGGTAAACCCTATTCGGTACCTGGAAAAGAAACCGTGTTAACGCAACTCCCGTTATCTCATATATACGGCACGACCGTTTGCTTGAATAATTTCGTTAATGTTGCGGGGTGCGTCGCTCTAAATCCTGATCCAAGAGATCAGATCTCTTTCTTTGAAGTAATTAAAGAGACTCACCCCACACATCTACCGGGCGTGCCTCGAATTTACATGCAATTGCTTGAAAGGGAGGATTTTAAGGATTATGTAAGGCGATTTAAATCCTTGAAGTTATGCGAATCGGGAGCGGCACCCATGCCTCACGAGGTCATGGAGGAATTTGAAGAAGTTACGGGATCTAAAATAATAGAAGGGTATGGAATGTCAGAAACTTCTGCTGCTGGTATTTCAAATCCCGTTGATGGCGTGAGAAAACCAAATTCGGTTGGATTGGTAGTACCAAACATGGAATTCAAACTCGTCGATGTTGATGATTACACCAAAATCGTCCCTTTAGGCGAGACTGGTGAAATCATGTTGAGAGGTAAGTGCGTGATGAAGGGTTATTGGAACAAGCCGGCAGAGACCGCTGAACAAATGAAAGAAGGCGGGTGGATTCTTACAGGAGATATTGCGAGAATGGACGAGGATGGCTATGTATTTATCGTTGATAGGAAGAAAGACATGATTAATGTCAGTGGCTTTAAAGTGTATCCTCAAGAAGTTGAAAACCTCCTTATTGAGCACGATGCAGTGGATAAAGCAGGCGTAATTGGTCTTCCAAATCCTGATAATCCTGGAAGTGATACTGTTAAGGCATTTATCGTATTGAAAACCGAATACAACGAGAGCGATGAGCTTTTAATGGAAATCCAGGAATTCTGTAGAAAAAATCTGGCACCGTATAAAGTTCCAAAGAAGTACGAGTTTAGAAAGGAATTACCAGAAACAAAACTTTTAAAGCTCAGTCGTAAGGATTTAAAAGACTACGAGGCCTTTCAGAGAGGCGAAGAAGTATAAATCCTTTTTTTTATTTTTTTTATTATTTCTATTTCTAAGTATTTAAACTAAATTTCTATAATGTAATAATAACACAAAATAGTAAAAAAAATTATAATTATAAATACTATGATTTTTGTCTTATTCCTATCAAGATATAAGATGATTTGTTTTGAAACAGGAAAATAATACTATTAATCATTTATCAATAACACTAATTTCGCAACATCATACTAATCGTTCTAATTTTCTTCAATTTATTTTGAATTACAAGAACTTAGATTTACAAGAAACAAAAATAAAATTTAAAAATTATTACTATTTAAATTTAAAAATCGTTTTTATTTTAATCGTTTTAAAAATTTTCGATATTATAACAACTTTTATTGGTCTCTCAACTGGACTTGCCAGAGAATCAAACGCTCTTGTCGTAGTTTTATTAGATCAAATTGCTCTGCTTTACTTTATCTCTTTTATTCCAATACTTGGGCTTTCTTTGTTGAATTATTACGTATTTAAGGCGAGAAGGCTTTCGCTTCTAAAGGTAATAATGGCTTCCTGTTGTTTTTTAACAATATTATTAATAATAACAGTGGTTAATAACATTGTAGTATTAAATTTAGCCTTATCATGAAGCATGTGAAACAGATTATATAAAAAAAGAAATAAAAATAAAAAAAACGCTTAATCTCCGCGCTCGTTAAATTCTTTCATGTACTTCTCAGGAGTCCACAAATCTTCCACGAATTTTGGAATGCCCGAACTATCGCGAGGACCAACTACCACGTAACAATTCGCTTCGTCCTCCAAGGCTCCGCTCAATCGGGCAGCCATGCCTGGTAAGATGAGAATTCTGTGTTTAACATTATCGAAGGCTTTAAATTCGCTTGCTGCTTCGGAAATGGCGGTGGCGTTAAACTGACCTCCTGCAACTGCACTTTCGATTCCTATTCCTTCAGAATCAACCACAAGCAACCAACAATCTATGTTTGCACCTTGGAGATCTTGTTCCACGGGGATCTTGGTCATCCTATAGTTGCTCGTAACGAAGATGGGGGACATGTCTCCAGGTTCTCCAATCTTGTAGCAACCAGGATCGACTGCGGGATATATTCTTGGATCGGCAAAAATGCTTTGCCCTAAGGTAAGCAACGCCATGAGGGCCCATATCTCGTCCTTTTTTTGTCCCGTGTGAAGGATCAAGAGTGAAGTATCGATCGACACCATTATAGCGCCCATAATGACCTCTTGGTATTGGTGCTTCCAGAGATCTTTATCGCCATCGATATTTACTTGCGACCAATAAGCCGCGGGCACGCCCATGACAGGCCAACCTGCGTTCACATCATCGTTTTCGATTGCTGACGTTCTTAATTTCATGATGTTGTCGTAGGTGGCTGCAAGGTTTCCAGGTCCAAAATAAGTCCCTGGATCCAATATGATTTCCTTTACGCCCATCTTTTTAAGGCTGGCACTCAAGGATGCTAATTCGTCTAAATTAGAGGATGTAGCGGCGACGGCCAAGTTGTTTTGGGCAGCAAAAGAACCTACTTTTTCCCAATTGTCCTTGGTGGCTGCGTATAATAGCGGTTTGTTATCCTTTATTTCGCCAGCAGCGGCGAGGAGGTTATCTGCATTTAAGCTGCATAACATTATCGGCAGGTTGGACATTCCCGTGATTTTCTTAGCGGCGGCCTTAAAGGTGTCAGCACTTCCAGAGACGCATCGCAAGGCAATACCGTTGATTCTGAGAATGTCTCCCATCCTCTCGATCTTGACATCGTTCAAGTATTTTACCGTATCATCCAATTCCATTCCCATATCGTCTGGGACTTCGATAAAAATTCCCGTTGGGTTGTAATAGGTCAATTGATGTCTCATCAGCACTTCTTCGCCTCCTACCGTACATTTTCGATCACCAACTCCAATAACAACGGGTCGTTGAGGTGGCATCGTCAATTCTTTTAACTTGGCGAGTTTCTTCGCTTGCTTGGGGTCTTGATTCAAGTGAGTGCAATCGGCCAGGCCGATCTTTCTTTCCAATAAGTCGGTAGCAAACGCCATGCAAGTGTCGTAACCACAATCCTTACAGTTTGATTTGTCAAGAAGCGCATAAATATCCAATGGACTTGCTCGTTTTCCCAATTTTTTCACATTTAATTAATAATTATTCTAATGTTTAGAAAAATCTAAATTACAATTAAAAATTTATTTTTTTTCAGCAATTGTAATGATGCAATTCGATAATTTGATGTTAGAAACAATAATTAATTGAATTTATCAAGGGAAAAATTAATAAAAAAAAGAGAGTAATGCCAATAAGGCACATCACCTTGGCAATTTAATAAAACTCTGCCTTGTTCAACAATAGAGCAACGGCTCCATACAAAAATCCGTTTACTATGCCTGCGATGATGATGGATACGATTGTCCAGGTCAATAAAGATTCGTATACGCCTTCTATGAGCGTTAAGGTCAAGGCAACCCCTGCACAAATCATCGCCGTCAAGAACCAACTACCAAAGGCTTCCTGTTTGTTCTCACCAAGCTTTCCCGCAACCACGGCAGCAAGTAAGCACGCCACGATGTAAAATATGGATTGTACTATAATACCCGCCGTAATGGGCTCGGCTAAGGAATTCGTTAGTCCAAAGACGATAGCATAGGGAAAGGTTATTACGGGACCAAATAAGGCGATGGATAGGTCAGATAAATCGGATAAATTGTCTACGATTTGATCTATTTGTTCACCAATTATCATGCTGAGGAGGAAGCCAAAAAATCCAACTGCAATAACAGTAACTAAACTTAATATAAAACTTTTTCCAAAAGCCATATTCTTATGCTCGAGTATGTAATTTATTTTTGATGTATGATATAGATCTCAACATTGATATAATAATTTAACCAAAAATATTACTTAAGAAATGTAATATTATTTGCTTTTCCCATATCATTATTTTCAGTTTAAAATAGTTCAAAAAGGGAACAATAAAATTTACCTACTTTAGATAAAACCTAAAAATCATATTACACTACTGCAATTTAGGAAATGCCCCGAAATGAGAAAAAATTCACGCCTGGAAAGTTAAATCACGAATTTTTAGAAAAACTGCTGTTAAAACACGCAAGTACTTCAAAAAATTCTCGAGTGATTATGGGTTCAAAGATTGGCGAAGACGCTGCAGTTATCGATATGGGAGATAAATATCTTGTTTCAAAAACAGATCCAATAACTTTCGCAACGGAACGGATCGGATATTACTCCGTTAATATCAATGTAAACGACATAGTATGCACTGGAGCAAGACCTTTATGGTTTCAATCCACCATTTTACTTCCAGAGAAAACCGCTTCGGAAGAGTTAATTGAATCCATCTTTAAGGATATAAGCGATACATGTTATCAAATGGGCATTTCAGTTGTAGGAGGACATACAGAAATAACTGCTGGTCTTGACAGGCCCATTATAGTGGGTTCTTTACTCGGAGAAGTTGAAAAAGAATCGTTAGTACTAAGTTCGGGAGCAAAACCTGGGGACGCGCTCGTGCTCACAAAGGGGGTTTTTATTGAAGGGACATCAATCATTGCTCGGGAAAAAGGAGCTTATTTAAAAAAAATAGGATGTACTGAGGAATTCGTTGAAAAATGTAAGGAATACTTATTTAATCCCGGAATAAGCGTTGCCAAAGAAGCGCTCCTGGTGAGTACGAATTATTCTATATCTGCAATGCACGATCCTACTGAAGGAGGCTTGATGTGTGGTATAGCAGAAATGGCCTTGGCTTCCAACACCGGAGTGGAGATTGAAGCTGCAAAAATAAATGTTCTGCCTGAACCGCTCGAATTAAGCAAGATATTTGAGATCGACCCAAAAAATACCATATCGTCTGGATCCTTATTAATTGCAATAAAAGAAGAAGATTCTGAAGAAATGATAAAATTTCTCTTGAAAAACAAAATTAATGCGGAAAAAATTGGCGTTTTCTCAAATAAAAAAAATGGTTTGAAAATTAAGGATGAACAAGGAAAGATTGTACCATTAGAATATTCAGAAAAGGACGAAATTTCCAAAGTATTCAATTTTTCTTGAGAGTTTAAGAATATATTCCTTCTTAAGGTTAATATTCCTTGTTGGGTCTTAATTCAAAAATTTTTACGAATAATTCGAAATTATCCTCGATCTTGATCACTGGAACGCCAAATGATTTAAAATTTTCTTGAAATTCGTTGGATATCAAGCCTGATATCATCTTAACATGTTCATTTATTTGATCTTTTATTTCTTCTGGAGACCGCGCGCATAATACGCTTGGATGAGCTAAATTCCTGAATCCTTCGATAAATAAAACATCAATTTTAAGAGGACCTCGAGAAAGCCAATCGATTAAGTCTTCTAGCGGAACAGGTTGTTTTAAAAATATACAATTTTCGTTCTTTCTATTTCTAATTACTGAATACGAGGCACCTGCTTCTGAAAATTCATGCGAATCCTTTCCTGGTGTATCAACCTCGTGATCGTGAATATTCTTGATAACTGCTGCTTCTAAATTTAGTTTTTCTTTTATTAGTCTAATTGCTCTCACGATAAAATGCGTTTTACCACTTCCAGATGTACCCAATAATCGTATGATCTTCGTTGATCATCACTAGTAACTATTCAAATTCTTTATTTTATGTTATGAATTTTCGTAAATAAAGATTTTATTGGCGTGTTCTTTTATAATCCTAACTGTTCTTTGGAGAGTGAAATATGACAAATAAAAAAAAACATAATAAAAAAGAGAATGAAGAAGAAGAAAAGGAGTATGGTGTAGTTCTTTTGAAAAATAAAAAATATCGAAACCGAGTATATCCTCAAAAAGGAAAACCTCCTAAGGAACAGGACGAATCGTACAAGATTGTCTAAATGAGAATTATATTTGCGCTCGCGAATTTTTTAAAGTTTGAAAACCTTTATTTTAAACAACTATTATTTTTTATTCAATCATTTCTTTTTAGTTGAATTTTATGGTAAAAACTGAACGAATTATCTTTGATGCCAATTTTTTTATTATGGCTCGGGCGATCCAATCGAGAAATCTTTTAAAAAACCTGAAAGAAGCGGGAGAAGAACTCCACTTGGATTATTTTATATCTGAAGTCGTATTTAACGAGATTAAAGCCGCTGAAAATTATAAGAATAGGTTCCAAGCAATAGTGAATGTTGAGCTCGTGGAGGATTCGGAAGTTCGAGAGATAAAATCTACACTCAGCGAACATAACATCAGATTTCCCGCTCAGGATCCCGATTTATCATTACTAGTTATTGCTGAAAGGTTAATAAATAAGAACGATGGCATTCAAACACACCTCGTTACTGACGATTTCAAATTGGTAAAAAACGCTAGCTTATTGCTTAAAACGAAATTAAACATATTATCCCTCTCGAGTTTCATTCTAAAAATTCAGCAGACAGCATCTAAGCCAGCAATGAGAAATTATTTTAAAAATTTATGGAAAAGAAGTTTAGATTACACGCTCCATTACTTAGTAGAGCGTTCGAAAATATATCCTGCTGAGGCAAAGATACAATGGTTAATGGAAAGAGCAATAACCGTTACAAAAAATAGCATCATAAGTTCAGATACAGATATAGAAGAGAGTGCTATAAAATTCGAGGTTGGTGCCTCGAGATATTCAGAAGAAATAGATATTTGTGAAAAATATATTGATAATCAAGAACTTCCTGCGAGCAAGGAAGAAAAGATAGCAGATATTCTTAATTTTTTAGCAAATTTGAAAATATCACGAGAATATGTAATTAAAGCTCGAGAAGCTATAATTAAGAACGATTCGGTGAATGCTGTAAAATTGTTAAAAAAAGGAAATGGATTTTTAGTTTCCTTGCTCCAACTTGCGTCGGGACAATTAAAAAGCGTTAAAAATTACGATATAATCCAACAACTCATCTGTCAAGAAATAAGCAAGATGGAATTCTTGCGAGCTTTTATTCTCGTGTCATTGGGGAGAATCAGCAACGCAATTGAATCTCTCGAGCGCGCGGCATTGTTTTCAACAATCATTCACAATCACGCCACATGTTTAACGCTCAATTACATTAAAGCATTGATATTTCTCTTTCATGGTCTTTACAATTCTGCCATAAAACAATACAATTTTACAGAAGAATTAGCAGAAATTTATGGAGATGAAAGATTAAAACTCAAAAGTGTGATTGGTAAGGCTATCTCGATTTATATTGGGGGCGAAGAAAAAGACGCGGCAATGAGCATCATGGAAGAAATATCTAACATGGATTTGGAAAACAATCATCAAGATGCAATTGTAGTATTTAGCGAATTGGGAGACTATTTTCTAGCTCTTGGTCATTCTCAAATTGCTGCAAATTTATATAATCAAGCCCTCGAAATCTCGATAGACTTCAACGAGATGGAACATAAAAGTGAAAATTTAATTAATAAATTAAAACGAGCTTATATTGCAACCGTTCTTGAAGGATACTCTACCACGGATGCAGGAGAAAAATTAGATGTTCTCTTGGATAAGGCTTATAATGTTAAGGATGTGGAGAAATATAACGATCAAATAAAGAAGATTGCCAGCTTTAATGTGTTATTCTACACGCCATTTGAGTATATATCGGGTAAGAAAAAAATTATTCCTTACAGTAAATTACCGAAAGAACTCAAGAAGGATTATTTGGAAGTGGTTCACTTCGAAAAATCAAAGGAAAATAGCGATGAAATGTTATTTATAGTCTCTCATTACGAATTAGGTCTCTTGGGGGTGAAGTGCAAAACGGATATGTCCATCCAAGGCATCGCGGAAAATTATTCGCTAAAGATCAAACCAACGGCTCGCGTTAAGATTTATAAACCTGATGATGTTTCAAAGGATGTTTATCTGATCAGAGCTATTATAGAGATCACGAAAAAGGACGAATGTGAGATAGTCTATACGCTTCCTTCATTTTTTAAGCAATTAAATTTATGAGGAAGCTAAATAAATCTTACAAAAAGATAGTAATTGCCGTACTCGATGCCGAAAAATGACCCCGTTAACATGTTTCGAGTATCTAGCAATAAATTTGAGAAATACTTAACCCTTTCTTAAGTTTTTATCTCGTTGAGCGATTTGATGTCCGTGGACGGCACAACTAATGCAGTAATATTTTTTTGTCTGTGCGCCGAGTATTATCGTGCCAGACTTTTTGAGTTCTCCGTACATTCTAGCGTCGACTAATGAAGTTCGACGCGTTACCGCTTTTGCCTTGCTTCGAGCAACAAACCTGCCGCATTTAGAGCATTGTACCTTGTTGTAGTTGCCCTTACTACTTCCTGTTTTTCCACCACTTTTTCTCTTCTTTGGCATGTCCTACCTCCTTTTCTTTGATTTACCGAAACAATCCTGTACTTGAGTTGGAAAATTAAGCAAAATTTAAATATTTTGTCATTTCCTCCAAACGACCGTCTACGATGTGGATCGAATCCGTTTTTGATTTAATCGTCTTGAACGCTTCCATTCTCCTTGTTAAGGCTATTAAATACAAAAAAAATGCGCTGACCTATAGTAATAATTAATAATCCCGAATAAACTAGAATCATTGTGGTAAAGAACCAGGTAATCGCCGTTCCTGTGAGATATTCGGATAGAAAATATATCCAGCTCTCAACAATCAATATTATCCATAAAAAAATCATTCTTTCAGCTCGTTCCATCCAACCCACGCCCTTCATGTTGAGACCCTCGTTTTCGGCTCGTGAACGAATGTAAGAAATCATGATAGTAATGAATAATAAAAGGAATCCAAACGCATAATTCACGAGATTACCATAAATTAAACCTAAGACGAGAGTAGCATCTGATATTCTATCTAAGTTTGAATCTAAAAAGGCCCCAGCTTTCGATGCCCTTCCTGATTTTCTTGCTAAAGAGCCATCCAGGATATCAAAGATACCGGAAAATGCTAGCAATAAAGGAGCTACCCAAGCGAAAAAAATATGTGAACGAGTAAAACCAAGGGCGATAAAACACGCGGCCCCAATTGAACATAAGAAACCAAGATAAGAAAGAGTATTTGGCTTTATTCTTTTTTTAATTAAAAATTCCACGGGACCGTTCACGAGTTTTTCAACAAAACCGTTCTGGCGTTCTCTTTTTGCAGGTAAAATGTTCTCACTGTTCATTTATGAGGCCTTTTACAGATAGGTGCTTTAAAAACAATAACATAGAAAGTACTACCTTAAATAAAAAATTTATTTTTTCCTTTCCAAGTAAATTTGAATGAGGCGAATGATGCTACTTGCTAAATAGGATTTTGGACCAAAACTTAAATTTGATAGATTAAAGCGGCATATTTCCTCTGAACTTACGAAATCTCCTGATTGGTTTCCAATCACGAAAGCTCGCTTTATGGATGGAATAAATTGGAGTTCCCTTAAAAAATCTTTACCTCTCTCTTCTAATATGTAAATGGTATATTTTTTTTGCATCAATTCATTAATAATATCAATAATTGTTGCGATCTTTATCGGAACATTTCGTAAAGAATCTGGAGAGTTTCGTTGAATTAATTCAACCATCGCTTTTGCGAGTTTTAACTCGTTCTTAGGAAAAGTTTGATAATCCAACTTGTTTGTATCAAAGATAAACGCTCCATAATTCCCTAAAAATGTCCATATTTGAGTGTCTTCTATAAAAGAATCGTCACGAATTAATGCCGCTAAAACGCACCTTGCGATGACATCTAATCGTCCCGAAGATCCTGGAAGGTCCTTGATCGTATATTTCTCTAAATTAATCGTATCTGATTTGATAATGAATATCGTGCTCAAAGTAACCAACTATTGGACTATGATTTATTTTAAATTAAAGGATTGTATATTAATATTAGATAATTTATGTAAAGATAATAATACAATGAATGATTCGTACATTATTGAAGTTAAAAACCTTAAAAAAACTTACGCTGGAAAAAAATACTTTGAAGATATCAACGCAGTTAACGACATCTCGTTTGATGTAAAGAAAGGAGAACTTTTTGGGCTGTTAGGTCCAAATGGAGCAGGTAAGACTACAACAATTGGAATGCTCTGTGGACTAATCATTCCAACGAGTGGTGTTGCTAAGGTTGGTGGCTTGAATGTACAGGAAAAATCCTACGATATCAAGAAATTTATAGGTGTCTGTCCACAAGAAGTGTCTGTATATAAATTTCTTAACGCTCGAGAAAATATTGAGCTCTTTGGTTCTACATACTTGATGGAAAAGAAAGAATTGACCAATAGAACTAATAAGTTCCTAGAACTTTTTGGACTTTTAAGGGCGAGTGGTCGAAAGGTTAAAGAATTCAGTGGAGGAATGCTACGACAATTAAATCTCATTCTGGCAATCATTCACGATCCCGATATCTTATTTCTTGACGAGCCCACCGTGGGAATGGATCCACGAGTGCGTAGATCAACTTGGGATGTCATAATATCTTTAAAAGAGCAAGGTAAAACAATCGTTTTAACAACGCATTATATGGAAGAAGCCGAATCTCTTTGTGATCGGGTGGCGATTGTGGATTATGGAGAACTTATTGATTTGGGTACTCCAAGAGAATTAATAGGCAAACACGATAGCAAGAACCTCGAAGAAGTATTCATGAAAATCACGGGTCGAAGGATAGTGGAGGGGATGTAACACGCTGAAACTGAAAAGGATTAAACCATTTGTTATTGTAGAAATAAAAAAGTTTGTTAGAGATCCAGTTTATCTTTTCATGCTCCTTCTATTTCCAATAATGTTGGTCATTGCGTTTTACTTGGCGTTCAATCAAACTCCGAGCGGAATTGAAGGAATGTCCCAATTTGATGTCATGGTTCCTGGCTTGTATGCTTTTGGAACTATATTCATCACCATGCTCGTCGCTCAATCGTTTACAGAAAGTCGAGAAACAGGTCTATTAAAACGAATTTCTCTCACCCCAACCACTTCAGGCGAATTCGTTTTAAGTCAGGGTTTCGCAAATATATTTATCTCCCTCATTCAAATGGCTATTATCCTAGTGCTTTCTTTAATATTGGGATTTCAAGCTGAAACTGGTGTTGATGGATTTATAATGGTGTTTTTCCTCATGGGCTTGCTTTCCATTTGTTCCGTTGGATTTGGTCTCATCACTGCATCAATTTCAAAGAACGCAGGAACCGCAACGGCATTTGCATTTCTTTTTATCTTACCCCAAATGTTTTTCGGAACTTTCGTGCCATTAAACGACGCCACGAAAGTAATTAGCGTCATACTCCCTAGCTATTATGTTACTGACGCAATAACCTTAATTTTTAACGGTACTCCAATGCTAGAATTTCGTATATGGGCGGATTTTGTAATTGTCGCGTTAATGGGCGTTGCGATCTTTTTTGTTGGCGTTCAAGTGTTTGAGAAATATGGCCGAAAATAAAGCTCTCCTTTTTACAAAAAAATTTATAGGACCACTTTTTCTATTTTTTTAAATTTCAAGTCAAGAAAAAATTGAACGAATTCATATAAAATGCATTTGGTTCTCTCTTATTTTCATAGGATCAAAGGTCCCAACATTTACCTATCTTTTCCTGAGGTTCAACTGGAGCAGGACATCATCAACAAGCTTATGAAATTCTTTGACCTTGATATAAACGAGACATTTTTTGAAATCGTCCTGATCAACCGAAAGCGAAGGATTCTGAACCTATATTTCGAAATACCTTCAGAGTGGGCACGAGGAAAAGTCGAAATGGCCATGCTCTCTCTTATCATGAAGATCGAGTATGATTCTCGCTTGACCTGGTCGTTCTTAATAGATGCTTCACATAAAATTATTTCCACGCCAAACATCTTCAAGGCCTTCTACAAGCACGATGATTTCAGGGAAGATGATATCGAAATCGATGTGTATTATGAGGGGATAAAAAATATCTTATTTGATTGCTTGGATGGGCTCATCGACCGTATGGAAAAAAAAGGCTAATCTTTAATTGCTTGTCGCGATACCTATTTATTGGGAAAGCGATGACGAAATAATTGCATTATCGAGGACTTTTAGGACACTTGGATGATTAAAAGTGCAAACAAATGCAAACATTCGGAGTTCCAATAATCAATACTTCCCCTGCAATACATATGGGCTCTTTACCAAGCAACGGTGGGAACCAAAGCGATGAGGTCAGAGTCAGAATTCCCAATTGCAGATATGATTATTTCCCAAAAGGCGTGCGAGTTAGCGCCTGACACGAGAGAACGTTTTTGATGGTAAGGAATCTCCTTCGCATGAAAAAATCGTGTTAGTGTCTCAGGCAACAGCGCACGCTGATTTCAATCAGAAATTAATAATCATTAATATACATTGATTGTTCTTAAAATGTGAGGTCAGAAGAGAGTAATTCTTTCAATTTATCGCTCGAACTCGTCTTATCGTCCTTTAAATATGCAGTTAAGATTTTTGCGATTTGTGGTGCCCATTTCTTTAAAAGGGCGCGTATGAACCCTATTTGAACATTTGAATCGGTTGCAATGCATAACACACCACTACCAATCTTTGCCGCAAATATCATTCCATCTTGGTATTCAGTAATCTGAACGCGAATGCCTCCATATCCCAGAATTTGCCCTTGTTCTTCTCCTGCAACAAATACTGCCCCTCCAATTGCACCAATCTTTTCAACCGAGGTATCATTGTCGATAAAATGGAACTTTGATTCGTTAAGTATCGTAATACCCGTCTCGTCGATGATGAGTGCGTGTTTTAAACCAGCCGTGCTATTTATAATCGTGTTGAGTATTTTTTTTAAAATTTGTTCGTCTTGAGAATATCTCACTTTCATCACTCGCACTTTTCACTTCTTTAGGATCGCATTTGGCGTTTTATTGCAGAAGCTTGAAATTACACACATAAATTCTTATACATTAAAAATTAAAAAAATTCGTTCAAATAAATTTAGCCATAATTGATATATGTTATCCCCAATAGAGAATACAAATTTCAATTAAAAAAGTGTCTGAAGCGATAAAATCTCATCTAGTTTTTTGTTTTTATATTCTGTTTTGGAAATATTCTTCTTTTTTAACAAGAGCAGCAATTTAATTGTTTTTTCCTTGTTGAGATCCATGATTAATTTTATATGGTTCGGATTGAAAACCTTGTTTTTTCTATTCGAAATTGCCATCAAGGCTAATTCATTTTCCAAAAATTTATTAGGGTCGTTTTTTGGAATTTTTGAAGACAAAATAAAACCGTCTTTATCACAAATCACGCCAGCGTAAAATTGGTCCGAAAGTTTTTTCGATATGTCATGTAAAAAATAATCAACTTCACTTTCGCTAAGTAATTTAACCACGATTAACACTATTGATATTACGATAGTTTCTTTTGAATAAAAAAATCGTTTTGAATGATAAACCTGAATGTCATTCAAGTAATATTTATATGATTATTAATGAAAAAACAAAATATGGAAAAAGCAATTAATCTCTCTTTTTTTTGAGGGATATTGATAAGTTCAAGCTTTCAACAAGTTCGGAAAGGCGATTGCGTACAGTCACTTCCGTGACACCTGCTGCTTGAGCAATCTCTTTCTGTGTTCTCCGCTCCCTTATGAGCATTGAGGCGGCATAAATAGCTGCGGCACAAAGACCCACCGGAGCTCTTCCAGATGTTAACCCCCTTCTTTCAGATTCGTTTATAATTTTTTTTGCTACTTTTTGGCACTCGGGACTTAAACGAAGCTCGGATATGAATCGAGGTAAGAAATCAGAAGCCTTGGTTGGATTCAGATTCAAGAGTAGTTCCATTGAAATAAACCTGAAAGACCTGCTGATCTCTTTCTTATCAACTCGAGCAACTTCAGCAATCTCGTTTAAGGTACGAGGAACTTGAAACCTCCTGCACGCTGCGTACAAGCTTGCTGCGGCAACTCCTTCGATGCTTCTACCTCGAATGAGGTGTCTTTCTACGGCGTCCCTATAGATTTTTGCGGCGCTTTCGCGCAAGTTTTTTTGCAAGTCGAGATTGGACGCCATCCTATCGAGTTCGCTCAGGGCGAATGTCAAGTTTCTTTCCGTTGCATCCGAGACGCGAATCCTACTCTGCCATTTTCGAAGCCGATAAATTTGACCTCGCAATTTTGCCGGGATTTCCTTGCCGAAAATATCCTTGTTTTTCCAATCAATCATGGTACTCAGGCCCTTGTCGTGGATCATGTAAGTCATGGGAGCTCCCGTCCGAGTTCTCTTTTTTTTTTGATCGGAATCGAAAGCACGCCATTCTGGACCTCGATCGATGTGTTTTTCGGAATGAACGAGACCACACTCCTCGCAAACCGTATGTCCCCTATTTTCGTCGAAAAATATATGTTTTCCGCATTCAGAACAAGTTTTTCCCTCAACAGGCTGTTCCTTCGTGAACATTTTTAATTCTTTCCAGCTCGAAATGAATTGCACACCTTCAGGTTGTTGTAATCGTTAAGATATTTTGGCATATACGCTTAGATTGGGGTCAAATTCCAGTGATTTATTCGTGCTAATCGAAATAAACGGAAGATCGACCGGTCCAAAAATGTCTTTAATACGACCAATTTCGTCGTAATTCTCATCGTAAATCGGTTTTTTAAAGATTTTTTCGAGGTCGCGATTCCATTTTTTCATTCGAAAAATAAGATGTTTTCTTGACTTTCCGAGATAAAACAAGTCTAATTTAATCCAGTTTTTCAAGGCTCGAAGGTATCCCACAATCATTTTTTATATGTTATTTCCTTATAAACCTATATTCAATTTAAAGGTAATTATTTTCCATGTTTACACGCTTTAAAAGCGTTTTTATGAGCATTATTGCTCTAGAAATCAATGATATTATTGTAGAAAATCATATACTCAGGCGAACACATATCCTGTGATTATTTTATAAAGAAAAATTAATGGCAATTTTTTTGCGTTTCGTAGGAAAACGAACATTTACATTGATGATAGTCATTAGCAAGCACACTAATATCTTGAGTTGAAACGAATTTTTTTAATAAATCAATCATATTACTGTTGCACTCTCTATTAGTGCAGTTATGAATACCCCTTTGAGATCCAGCTCCCGAAGGGTCCGACACTATCAATGTTTTTTTCAAATCCTCAGCAGTTAGAGCTTTTTTTAGGCATGAAAAAAGAGAATAAAACCAAGGAGGGCGATATTTTTTTTGTTTCCACAATTGTTCTAGTAAGGATCCCACTTGTATGTTTACAGGATTTATGGAAATAGTATTAACCCCTAAATCGATGCAGGTTCTAATCGAATCAACGCAATCGTCAATTGCGCTTTGTTCGGTTAAAAAAGGTGGCTTGAAAAGTAGATATGCCTTTATTCCTATTTTAAATCGTTTACACATCAAGATAATTTGCTTGAAGTCTTCTAAGAGCAAGCCTTTATTAATATATGCGTTTCTCACGTGATCATTAGCAGTTTCCAGGCCAATTGCAATTTCAACTCGCTTGTCATTTAAACATTCGCGGATTTCCTTAAGTATTTCAGCATTCACGAATTCTACCCTTGATTCTACAACGACTTCTTTAAACTTATCGCTCTCCGCAATGCGTTTATAGATGTGTTTTCTCACTAGAGGATTGATCTCCAATTCGTCAAAAAAACTACCTGAATTAAATATTTTGATCACATAATCGGACGAATCTCTTTCTATCTCTTCCGCCTTACTTTCCAAAGCGTAATCAAATTGCTTGATCAAATCGAATTCCGAGAGTTCCATAGTACTCGCGTCTTGAATATAACCACACATTGAACACCCTCCGTATTCGCCTAAAGCCCATCTACAACCACTCGTACGCAGAATGATTGTTAACTCCTTTCCTGGGCCATCATGGAGGCGATCTTCCCTTATCCAAAAGGAAACGGGTTTGGAAAGTTGTTCTTTTGAATGAACTTTTCTCTTTCGTAAGGCTTTAAGCCGAAAGTTGAGAATTTTTTCTGTCAGTTGACATTCGTGATTATCGTGCTTTTTCATATATTTTTGCAACCCTCCCGTTTTTTGAATTAATTAAATAATTAACGCTTACGAGCGATGTACCGACGCCAATAATTTTATCCTTGCTGTTGTTTAAAACTATGATATTTATTTCTGGAGCGATGTTATCGGCGAATTCGATTATTCCTGGTCGAAATAATGTTGTACCGGTAACTTTATTTCCATTAAAAACTAGAGCGTTTGGGACATCAGGCATCAATCTTTCAGCACCTTTGAGAGTTAGTAATAATTGACCTGTTTTATGGTTTAAAGTTCCTATCTTCTCCCTGGTAATGTCATCTATCAGTTCTAATTGAGTGTTGGCTCGATTAATTCTTGTTTTAATACCATTCTTGCATACTTTTTTTCCAGTACCAGTTCCAAATTGATAATCTATTATTTTAACGAGAGATCGTGTCCAATAATCTGATATTAAGGAAATATTTTTAAATATGTCATCGTTATCGCTTAGTTCTTTAAATACGCTCGTGACTGTATTTTCAAGGGAAAGTAGGGCCTCTCTTGATGTCGTACCCCCTGTCGTATGAGTAAAGATGATTGGGTTGTTCACAAGTGCTTGGACTCGCGAAATGATTTCCAAATATTGACCATCTAAATGGCAAATCACTGGAATTGTAGTATTATACTTTTTAATAAGGTTGACGAGCATTCGAGAGGCAATCTGCAATTCCTCCTCATCCCAATATCCCGTGACCGATATGTCGTAGCAATTGGCGGGATAAATTCTTTCAAGCTGCCTTGGAATAGCTCCTAATGGTGAGGTTAGAATAATTTCTTGAATAAAATGAAATTTAGAATATTTTTTTAATACTTTTAAAAAGTGGCGATGCGACTTTGATTCTGAATAGGGTTTTTTCGCAGAACAGGGTAATAATACTATAAGTCTTGTATAAGGTTCGGGTTCGAAATAATTTAATACATTTTCCCGAAACTTGACGAAATCGGGACGTTCGTACGAGCAGGGACCAAGGACTTTCACCTTTCTAACATCTTGTGTAATGGGTGTTTCGTTCCTAAAATCACTATAATATTCCTTATCAATAATCTTTAAAGCAGATACTAGATTTAAGTCGTTTAAACAACACTTCTCTACATAAGTACGAAAATCCTCCATTAATAAATATTGTCTGATCTTTTTAATAACTTCGTCCGCTTTGTGGAGATTATGTAACCCAATGAAAATTGCTTTATCTAATGTGTTTTTTTGATCCATGAGATATTTCAATTTATTACACATCTTACATGAGCAAGGCAAGTATCGAATTTTATTAAAGGGTACCAAGTGTTCGGTCGTGTCGTAGAAGTAATCCGCTCCTTTGAGCATCGAATAAGAGTCATTTATAATGTCAATTCCTAGATATATCAAAAAAGGATAATGTTTTGGAAGGAATTTACCAGATGCCATGATCGCTAAATTTCTATCAAATCTTGACTTTAAACTAAGTAATACTTTTACAATAGAACGATATTGGACAAGATCGTCAAAAATGTCTGAAAAATTTAGCAGAACAATGTTTTTATTAAAAGTAATAAGTTCGATATATTCGTCGAATAAATCTTCAAATTCAAATAATCTAATCGTTATACCGAATTTCATGTGGGGGTATTCATTGAGGAAATTTTGAATTATTTTTAATTGATTCCTAATTTCTTTCAAGGCAAAAGTTCTATTCATGGCTGTGGTGGGATTATTAAACGGAATTATCGCAAGAATATTTTTACTTTCAAATAAATTAAAATTTTCTTTAAAGATATCTATAAAAACCTTCGTCGTTCCAGGATAATAAAATAAGCAAGAGTTCAAGTTGTTATTTGACCATATAAGTTCAGAACTTATTAGGGATGGTTCTGAAATAATGATTAACGATTCTTCTCCTAAATCTTGAAAATACTGTTCTTTCGATTCCAATATGGTATTAATTAAGGGAAAAGCAATAATAGGCGTTTTAAAGCGTTTATTAGCTGAATTGGAAAAACCTACCCGTCCCATTCTTGAGAAACCAATTTTTTCAAGTAAAACTTCAAAAGAAAAAGTCATATCCACGAACTATTTACAAATTAATAAGTGAATATAACGATTCAAAAGGTTAAAACTTTGTGTTTGAGAAAATTTATTGGCGTTTGCTTGCTATTCGAACGAATAAAAGCGTAATAATCTTGATTCTAATTTTTCGTTTTAGAACTTATTCCTATACTAAAATTTTAGGATTAAAAAAGCTTCGGGAAGAAGGATAATGAAATTACTTCCCTTTGAAGGTGTTCCAGGCATGACGTCTTCAATCCATATTTTACCCATATAAGATTCAATAATTTTTTTCACTAGAGACAAGCCAAGACCTACTCCACTGATTGTCTTGTTTTTGTTGTATATCCTTTGAAATATGGCCTCTTTTCTATTATCTTCGATACCTATGCCATTGTCCTTGAAGGAGATCCTTATATATTTCTTGTTTTCAATCTTTTCTCTGGAAATAGTCGTTTTTAAGGTAACAATGGAGTTTTCGTTATACATGATGGCATTAACCAGAATATTTTCGAACACGTCTCCAAGCATTTCGTTTGCTTTAACTTTAGCATCGTTCAAGGAGGATTTTACTTGAAATACTATTTTTTTATTAACGAACATACTTTTAACATTTTTTATTGAGATTTCTATATATTTTTTCACATCAACTGGGTAGAGCTCTTGCTCGATCTCTTCGAGTTGGGATAGTTTTCTAATGTTATTAACAAGTTTTGCACCCCGATTGATCTGGATCCTGATAATATCGATGATATCGTCTAATTCAATCTTACCTTGCTTTTTAACCTCCATTGCGTAAATCTCGTTAGCAGTTTGAATGCTTTGGAGAATGTTATTTATATCGTGAGAAAAGAGATCTTTTAATAGATTTGCGTTGTTATAGGCTTCCTTATATTGTGCTTCAGATTGTTTTAAGGCAATTTCTGCCTGAACACGTTCAGTAATATCTTCGTAAGTGCCCAGTAGGCCCACGACATGTCCTTCTGAATCGTGGAGGGGTATCTTATTTGTATCAAGCCACGCATGCTTACCGTCCGCTTGAAGTTGTTGTTCAATGATATGATATTCTGGAGTATCAGATTCCATTACGAGTGCGTCAGTTTCGTGAAAAAATTCCGCTTCCTCTTCTTGCCAAGCTAAATCGCTATCGTTTTTTCCTTTAATTTTGCCTGGATCTTGTACACCTGCCACGCGCGCAAAATTCTCGTTGCAACCTAAATATTTCGCCTCTTTATTTTTCCAAAAAATAAATTGAGGTATATTATTTAGCACGAGTTGAAACATTTCTTGAGATTCCTTTAAGGCGTGCTCGACCTTTTTGAGTTCATCAATATCTATTATGACTCCTTCGATTGAAGAGCCATCGATATCGTCTCTTTCCACTAATTGAGCAGTAATGGATACGAATTTCTTTATTCCATTAACATTTTTCAATTCTGCTTCAAGATTGTTTACTAATTTAAATTCATTCAGAAGATCGTTAAATTGGGCAATTAACTCCTTTGAAAAATAATCAGATATTTTAGTACCAATAATGTCGTTAGCTCGAGCCAAACCAAACATTGAGGCTGTCTTATCGTTGGCTCGAATTATTTTTCCGTTTCCGACATTAGATGTCCAAAAGCCTACTTGAGCTGTTTCGTATAAAGTTCTATAATTTCTTTCCGATTCAAGCAGTTTTGCTTCTGATTTCTCTTTTTCGGTGTTGTCCGTTAAAACTCCAAGAATTCTGGGTTCGCCATCGACATTAATGAGGGTTCCATGAGCGTGAATTGAGATATAATGTCCCTTTTTATGCCTTACTTTTAATATGTAATCAAAAGGCTTGCTCAATTCTAATGTTTCACTCACTTTTTTCTTGGCTTCCTCTAAATTTGATGGATGGATAATATCAAAACCGATTTCACCGATTAATTCGACTTGGTCGTATCCAAGAATATCTTTTACTTGGGAACTCACAAATGTTATCTTTCCCTGTGAGTCTATTTCCATGATGATATCTATTAAACTATTTATAATTGTTCGGAATCGTTCTTCGGATTTTTTTAACAGCTCGTCTTTTTCGATCGAGGCTTTTTCAAGATCCTTTCTATCTGAAACATCTCTAATTATCGCTATGATGTATTCTGGGTGCTTAGATTGGTCTTTTACCACGCTTAAATTAATCTCGGAGACGAAAACAGTACCATCTTTTTTAATTAATGTCCTTTCCTTCTTTTCTAAATAACCTTCTTCCATTAACTTTTTATAGTCTTCTCGAGCTGCGTTTTTTTCTTTAAGAAATACGAATTCGAACCCATCAATTCCTATCAAGAGATCGTCATCGTTTGCGTCGTATCCAAAGAGTTTCAGAAAAGAATCTGAATATTCAATAAATTCTCCCTTTATATTTGTAATAGCGATGGCATCTGGAGAGTTCTCGATTAATGCGTCAAATAAGTTCTCCTTAATATTAAAACTCCCCCTTGATTTTATTTCGAATCTGTATTAGTTATTAAAACATGTTTTTAAGATTTATATATATTGCACTTTTTTTGGAATGTGTTATTTTTGAGATTAATTATTCATCATTATCATCATATCCATAAACACGTTGATATAAAATATCCAATTCTGCTACTCTCCATACTAAAATGTCGTAGGGACATTGCTCGAAGTATATTTGAGCTGCTTTTTGTTTTATATTTTCTTCTGGTATGTATGCTCCTAGTTTTTCCATTTGGAGTTGTCGTTCTGCTAAAAACCAGCATAAGGTGTCGTAAGGGTGACCCTCCTCGGAAAGAAAATATGCAGCAACATTTATTTCGTGAATTAAATCCTCGTTTTCATCGCACATTATTTGAAAGTTCCTTTTAACATGATTAGTTATTGGATAAATAATGGGGTTTTAAAATAAATATTTTTAGGAATTGTTTGGGTATTTAACAATTATGAATTAATTAATAGTAAAAAATCGTACTTATTTTAATCAAGTACATAATTTGTATGGGAAATGAGCTCGTCTAGAATAAAATTCGTGAATGTATCTTCAATATCCTCTTTATATAAATTTTTGATGAAATTTCCGTAGTCTTCAATTGCTCGAACCCTAACGATAGCGAACAAACCATATTGCTCTCCAATTCGGAAAAGATCAGTTATATGCGAATCTTGCTCTAATCGGAGTGCTAGATTCTTGTATCTTGAGGGGTCCTTCGGCTTAACACGAACGATATATTTTCCATTGAATCCAATCTTTCTAGGGCAAAAATTCATGCTATAATTTAGAATAACATCCGATTCTTCGAGTCGTTTTATCCTATTATAAATCGTTGATTGAGAGATTTCCACATTATTTTTCAACTTGAGTAATTTTGACATCTTATGGGTTGATATTAACTTTATACCTTGGTCTTTTTTTAATGAATTAAGAATTAATCGATCGGTTTCGTCGAGGTCTATTTTATTCAGTGTGGATTTTGAAAGCATGATTCCGTTTGTTTTAAACACTCTAATGACTTCCGTTATTTTGTATTTTTTAAAATAGGAATTAGCCATGATATTATCGATTTTTGCCAAGATATCATTAAATTCCTCTGAGTCTTTGAACACAAATAATGCGATTAACGAAAATTCACCGAAAATGCCGTCAAGGAGTATGAGCTGGGGGATTTTTAACATATTTTTTACAAGTCCAGGTTCGTTTGGGTTTGTTTTTATTTCCAATATCACATATTTAAGATTAGGTTGGATGTTAGGATGAATATTAATCGTGAAATTTTTAATAATACCATTGAACTTCAAGGTAATGAGATCTTTCTTTAATGTCTGCCTGGATATATTCAAATTCCTGCAAATCTCAGAAATTGAAGGTTTGAAATTAGAATTAAGACTTTCGACTATGTTAAAAATCTTTTTTTGAAATAAATTTGTTATTGACATTATAATTTACTCAAATGATCAATAATTGAGTACGATTCTTACTATTTAAGTAAAATCATATTTAAATATTTACTTAAATTTACTATAATTAAAAAATATAATGTGAATTAACTTGGTAAATTACAAAATTGCTGATGAAAGTCTGGCAGATAAAGGTAAAGAATCTTTATATGTAGCAGAAAATAAAATGCCTGTCGTTGCGAAAATGATTCGGGATAGGTTTACTAAAGAAAAGCCGCTTAAAGGTATTACAATTGCGGGATGCCTTCATGTCACGAAAGAAACCGCAAACTTAGCGAGAACTCTAAAGGCGGGAGGTGCTGAAGTGTATTTATGTGGTAGCAATCCCCTTTCAACTCAGGACGATGTAACTGCTGCTTTAGTTCAAGAGGGCATTCATACTTTTGCGTGGCACGGTAATACTGACGATGAATTTTATTGGTGCATTAGAGAGTGCTTGAAGGCAAAACCTAACATTTTAATCGATGATGGTGCAGATATGATAGTGACAGCTCATAAAGAATTCCCAGAATTGATATCTTCGGGAACTATCCTAGCCTGTCAAGAAGAAACTACTACGGGAGTGAAGAGATTTAAAGCAATGGATAAGCTTGGGCAATTAAAAGTCCCGCTCTTTCCTGTGAACGACGCTCGCTGTAAAAATCAATTCGATAACGAGTTGGGAACTGGTCAAGGAATCATCTCTGCCATTTATGGAATGCACGTACTTTTCGCTGGAAAAAACTGCGTAATCGCTGGATATGGGCATTGTTCTTCGGGAATGGCACTAAGAGCTCGTGGTTTAGGGGCAAATGTTATAGTTACAGAAATTGATCCTATAAAAGCCCTTCAAGCAAGATTTGCTGGCTTCCAAGTAATGCCCATTGCAAAAGCTCTACCTGATGCCGATATCATATTAACCGCAACAGGATGCAAGCATGTCATTGCACCCACGAAAGAGATGTTTGCCCTCCTAAAAGACGGCGTCATTCTTGGGAACTTGGGGCATTTCGATATAGAGATCCCAACGAAAGAATTATATGAACACGCCAAAGAAATCAAGCCAATTCGTTCTGATGTGGAGGAGCTCATCTTTCCAGACGGTCGAAGGATCTACTTGTTAGCAAAAGGCAGACTCGCAAATTTAGTATTGTCCGAAGGACACCCGAGCGAGGTTATGGATATGTCGTTCGCCTTACAAGCCTTAATGTCCGAATATATAGTCAAGAATAAGGATAGTTTGAAGCCGGGAATGATTGATGTTCCCGTTGATATTGATGATTTGGTCGGTATATTGAAGCTCCAATCAATGGGAATTGATATTGACGAACTCACTGAAGAACAATACAAATACATTCATGGCTACGAAGAAGGAACTTAATCCTTTCCCCTATTTCAATTTTTTATTATCTTATTTTTTCTAATGTACTTATATTAAATTAGTTTGATAAATTTCAATCAGTATTTACGAGATACTTTTTGATAAGTCTTTCGCACCCTAAACATTCGCATTGAATTTGTTCAAAAGCTCGAACGCAATAATCGCAATAATAAGAACCGCATTTGCATTTATAAATAAATCCTGATACTTTATTCTTGCATAAAAGGCAGGTCTTTCTCTCGCTATAATATTTTCTTTCGACGGGATTCACAACTAATTTCAAATGCGATTAGGAGACTAGCGTTTCGATTCGCTCTTCTACTTGGTTAAGGTTAAATTCGTCTTTAATAGGTTCTTTACAGTATATGCAGGTCATTTTCTTTCTTTTCAAGGTTTCGGCGCAATACTGGCAATAAAAACCGTTACAATTAGGACAATTATAACGATAATGATCGATGGGATTCCTACATTTGAGGCATGCCCGTTTTGTGACTAATCGCGAAAACTCCATCAATTTAAGCGGTTTATTCTTAGCTCCCATACAATATAAAAAATCCTAATATTTTGTATGTAATAGTGAATTATAGCTAAAATCATACGCCTATAGAGAAAATATATGATAAACTAATTGGAATCTAAAATTTGTTTCCTTGAAAAAAAGATTTTTTTGGTTAGGCGTGGCTAGCCCATAAAATAAGGCATTATTAAATTTTTTGCTCTATTCTTACCAAATTATTAGTTATTTTTGTTAATCTTTGTTAAAACTTCCAATATATCTGCGTTATTTGGTATGTCTTTCATGCTATCTCCGTAATATGCGTATTGAACGATTCCTTTTTTATCTACTATTAACATTCCGGGCAATCGTCCTAACTTTGATATCTTCGTTTCTTGTTTCAAGGATTTGGTTACTTTTTTCGTTTCGTCATAAAAAATTGGATAAGTCCTTGCGTATTTTTGTTCCATTTTGATTGCATTACTTTCGTTATCTGTAAGGATGGGATATAAATATCCATCCAACTCGTGTATTTTTTCCAAGTCCTTTCTCAGTTCTGCGGCGTGCCATCGGCAATATGGTCAATGAATGTCCCTGAAAAGTACGACGATTACATTGTTTTTATTTTCTAGGTTTCGTATGTTCACATGTTCTCCTTGAGAGTTAGGAAGTTCAAACTCGGGAACCTTCGTTCCAACTAATTCAAACTTGTCCTTAATTGTATTCGCCTTTGCTTATGTAATTTTTATTATAAAATGTTAATTCGTGTGATAATATATACTTTTTATTTATATACTAAAAGAAACCAAAAGTAATAAGTTAAAAAATGAAGCCATACGAGGTAATTAATTTTTTGGAAATAGAATATCATCAGCATTAATATCCCCATAAACTTCGCGGGCGAACGCTCTTAAACCATTCAAACCTATTGGTTCTTCAACGAGCTTGTTCGACTCCCAAATTTTTAACGCACTAAACTCATCATGGATTTCTTGCATGTATTTTTGTTGAGTTTCTCGAATTTTTCCACAAAAATCGCATTTTTTTGCGTTTTTTCTTGGAATGAGCATGTTTGCGTGAATGGCATCAAGGGTTATGTATTTTTTCGAAAGTTCCCTTGCTCGCTTTATCTCCTCAAAACTTGGCTTTTCTGCTATTGTGACTAACCGCAATGATCCTACACTATGAATCAATTGTGTTATACGGTCGCCTCTTGCATCAAGTTCTTGGAGCATCCTATAGACTTCTTCCGAAAGTTGCTTTCGAGAACCATCGTCATGCGTGAATGGATTCATTATCTTGATCATTGTCTTTCTCAATCCCTTCAGGGCGCCTTTTATGGAATTAAAGAAATTTAAGGAATACTTGAGAATAACCTTCACTTGGTCCTCTGGAATCTCGAATAGCGCAATCATATTTCCAGTGGGTGGGAAATCGGCAACTATCAAATCAAATCGTATTCCACCTGTTAGGTCCTCAGCATCAAGAATCTTTTGGAAAAACATGCTATTCTTGAGAGCAAGTGGTATCGAGTCAGCGGTAAATGTCTTATCGATAAATTCTTTAATTTGTGGCAAATTACCTACTAAAGGCATTTTTTTCATCAATGCCCGTAATTTTTCGCTAAATTCTCTGGTATATTCCTCTGCGTAAAGGTTAGGATCGGGTTCTATACCCCAAAGATTGTCGGTCAATTGAGTAAGTTCTTCTCCTATTTCTATTTTAAACAGATCTGATAAATTATGCGCCATGTCAAATGAAATGAGCAATATTTTCTTGTTGGGAAGGGCGTCTGAAAGTGCTACTGCTGTTGCCGCACTAATCGTGCTTTTTCCTACTCCACCTTTGCCTCCGAGAACAAGTATTCGTTCAATCATGAGCCTTTTTTTCTATAATGAGTGTTAAATTGAAATATCTTTGAACTAATAAAAATTAATCTAATCTAACGAAATTATTTATCAAATCAGCCTAGTTAAAATTATACTTTTAAAGTAATTTTAAAAATTAATCGAAAGGGAATTATTTAAAATAAAATGTAATTAATAAAAACAACGATATTACATCGGAGCCTCTAATAATTGGGGTGTAACCTTCGTGTAGGACTCCACTTCGCTAAGGTCGCAAGTGATTAGGGCGTGACCCCTGTGTTGTCCTTCGAACATGTAAATTCTATTCTTCGTGGAAATGTCATCAACTTCGATCTCAACATATTCCCTGCATTTTAAACAAGCGCGTACTCTAATATAAATCACCTATTTTTAATATTATATTTAATATTGTCCATGATTAGTTATAAGTATTTGTTCTTAACGATTGAATTGCCCGACATTAATAGTTCAAAATCCACACTCTTTTTTATTTTCTACTTTTTAAGTAAAAAGTGTGAAAAACGAGGGAATTATGAAGGCACTATTCATAAAGCAAAAGTTTTATAAAATGGATTATTACTATATATATGTATCGTCAATCGCGATTGACGGTATTCATAGGAAAAGTTATTCAAGAATAATCAATATTTTATTCAAATTATTAACAACTTCAAGAATTAAGAATTATCATAATAAATTATCACAAATTAAAAAAAAATCAAATCATCATCATTCACAATAATAAAAATTATTGTCATTTAAAATAATAGAAATATCAGTAATTCTCGTAATTTAGAAAAAGATTTTCAGCGAATTACTTGAAACAATTTCAATAATTTTAGGAAATTTTTCTTTAGTATAAATTTGAAATGTCAGTAACGCAAGTAATTTGCTGAAAAAATTCAATAAGTTGAATTTATTGATATCTTGAATAATTAAAAATCAAAAAGAGTGATAAATGTGACAAATCAAACAGATTTTACAACTAAATATATCATTGATGCTAAATTCAAGATAAAAGGTGTCGTTGAGAAATCGGACATTGTTGGAGCCATCTTCGGTCAAACTGAAGGATTACTTTTAGATTTGGACCTAAGAGATCTACAGAAATCGGGACGAATTGGAAGAATAGAAGTTGAGAATATTTCGAAAGAAGGCGTATCTGAAGGAATCATCAAGGTCCCTTCAAGTCTAACGCGTAGGGAAACGGCATTGCTTGCAGCAACTGTCGAAACCGTATCTCGAGTGGGTCCTTGCGAAGCAGAAATTAAACTTGTAGAAATTAGAGATGTTCGCCAAACGAAAAGAAAAAAAATTATCGAAAGAGCTGCAGAACTTCTAAAGGAATGGGACACTAAATCGCTAGAATCTAGCGAAATAGAGGAGCAAATTGACACTGACATAAAACTTGGAGAAATAACTGCTTGGGGGCCAGAACAGCTACCTGCAGGTCCTGAAGTTGATGAAGACTCCGAACTCATCATTGTGGAAGGCCGGGCTGATGTACTTAATTTATTACGAATTGGCGTGAAAAATACCGTAGCTGTACAAGGAACTCAAGTCCCTAAATCGATTATAGAACTTACTAAAAATAAAGAAACCGTAACTGCTTTCTTAGACGGAGACCGAGGAGGTACTATAATTTTAAATGAACTCCTTCAAGTTGCCAAAATTGATTTTGTAGCGAGAGCTCCAGAAGGGTTTGAGGTTGAAGAATTAACTCGAAAGCAAATGATAAAAGCCCTTCAAAATAAAAAATCTGCTAAAAACGCATCGGAAAGCGAAAATAAGGTTAAATCCTCCAAAGAATACAAGGGGAAGGATGCTGCCCTTAAAAGGGTGCTAGACAAGCTTAAAATCAAGGATCCAACCTTTATATTTGAAGCTATTAAAACCATCGAACCTGGTCAAGGGAGTGGATTTAGCAAGAAAGGTGAAAAATTATTTGAGATGCCAGTAGGAGAGCTTTTTAGTAGTATTGGAGATCATAAGAACTTGTCTTTTTTAATTATTGACGGTATTTTGTCCTCTCGCTTGCTCTCATTATGTCTAAAGATGAAGCTGAAATTCGTGGCTTGTAAGAACAAGGAAGAAGATTTAAAAATTCCCGATGGAATATCCATTTTTTATTTTTAATCCTTTTTTTTTTTTAGTAACTCGTTTTTAACGACATTAACATCGATTGGAACGCCTCGTGCGATGGAGTTTGATACAATGCAATATTCTAAAAAAGTGTTGGAGCATTCGTCGATATGTTTAATATTTTCATTATTTTTAGTCGTAAGTTGTAATTCTGCTTCGATTTTTATAAGTCTTAACCTTCCATCGGGTTCTTCGTGTTTCATTTTACCGTCCACTATCACTTTCAAATCGCTGATTTCAATACCTTTCTTGCTTAAGCAATAAGAAAACGTCGAACCCAAGCAACCCCCTATTCCTATGAGGGTGTATTCGACAGGACTTGGTCCTAATCCCGTTCCGTGAAATGATTCGGGTTCGTCAATGTGAATGTTGTTAAAATTTCTCGCCTTGGCGATAAAATGCATGTTTTCTGAATAATTAATCGTGACTTTCATATATCTTCCACGAATTTGAGAAATCAGTAGGAACTAGAGATTAACACCTACCAACCAAAGATTCCTTCTCCAATAACTTGTGAAAAAATCAATTGTAAAACATAGCTTACTGCACCTAATAAGACAATTCCTATCATGCATATCTTTAAAACGGTCATGAATTCTTTTCTACTTGGTTTTGTAGCAACCTTCAAGACCCGCTTGGTGTTCTGAATGAACGCTCTGATCCTTTCACTGCGGCTTAATTTCTTTTTTTGTTTGTATTTATCGTATTTATCGTATTTTGGGTAATTGGACATGTTAAGGTCGACCGTTTGAATGAATTATATTTCTTAAAAAATAAATTATGTGTATGAATAATTAAATTAAAAAAAGGATTTAAAATTTAACGATTTTTTCTTTTATTGAGTTGGATCACTCTTCGGTGATTGGGTTGTCAACATCTTGTTTTTCTTCGGTTATTTCTTCTTCAACCTCTTGTTCTGTCTCCTCGGGTTTTGCGATTAATTTTTTTATACGGTAAAATGTTTCCATGTCAGTCTCACTTACTGCGTTTAAATTTAGCTTACCTCGTTGTCCCAAATATTCCTTGAAATCGGAAACGATTTGGATGACTTCCTCGTGCTTGAACGAATGCTTGACAATCAAATTATGCTTTTCGAGAACATATCTTGAGTACCACCAATAAAAGATGATCGTTACGATCAAAAGAATAAAATTGTTGTACATACTTATATTCGTTCTATTTGAAAAAGCACTAGCGATAACCCCTGATCCAGTTATTAAAACAACCTGTCCTTCGAGATAGAACAGTACAAAGGCAAACAAAAAGAAAGGAAGGTTACTTTCGTTAAACACTCGTAATTTATATATTTTTCCGCCTAAACCCCTTAGGACCATTATTGCTGTCAGGATCATGAGAAGAATATCAATAATTATTTCAAAAACCTCTACATCCGAGGAGCTTATAGTAACGACTCCTTTGAGAGAATTGATAAAGCTAAACGACCTGAACCATATAATAAGCCAAATAAATATATAAAATATCGATGAAAAAACATTATAAGTTTCGTTCTTTCGGCTTAAATAAAAAAGATAGATAAGTCTCCATGATACTAAAACTATCACGCCAAACATCAGAACATTCCAACCAACAAACCAATAAAATAGATCTTGATTTCCAGTTTGATTTGGATCGAATTTTTCCCAATATCCGATAAATGTAGCAATCTGCATGAGGACTGGGATGATTAAGGCTATCACTAAAAATATAAAACTCGTACTTTTACTTATTGAAGAAACATCGTTATTATTGAGAAGTTTATTATCTACCTTTAATGCAACGTTTTCAAAAATCGTCTTTATGAAGAATATTTGGATCATGTTCCATCCAAGAAAAATAATGATTACGGCTATGGGTAATAAATTTTCCCTTCTTAAAAACTCAATCGGAATGCTGTCGCTAACTGCCCAATAAATCCAAGTTAGTATAAGTCCTAAAATGAGCGAGAAAACAAAAAAACCAAACTTCCTCAAATTAATAATTTTTTCGGTCGAAAATAAGAAATTTTGGGTTGCTGAGGGAATACCTAAGATCATGAGCGTAAAAAAAGCTAAAAAGAACATTGTTGCTATGAATAAAGAAATATCTCCTACAGTCCTGTTATCAACACTAAAGCTACATAATCCAAGAATTGCAGCGATTATTAAAAAGACCACCGTATAAAAGATATGGCTCTTATTAAAAATCATGTGAAACTCGGCATTAAACTTATCCCTGATTTTCATAAACATGTTTTTTATACCACCTAAAATGGTTTTATTGTTACATTAGTCAATCAAGTATTTATTAATATTGGAAGAAAACGAGGAACATTTCAGTTCTTCTTGATGTAGATGTGGTGAATAGGATCGATTATTTCTAAACTGGTTCCCTCTTGGAATATCGTTTCGGTTTTTCCTAAAAACAATAATCCCCCTTCCTTTAACTGTTTTTCAATGGTCCGAATGAATTTTTTTCGGTTTTGAATGTCAAAATAGATTAAAAGATTCCTGCAAAAGATGATATCAAATTTCCAAGGATAATTATGGATCTTGGTGATGTCTTCGTTAAGAAAAGTGACCTTATCTTTAATTTCAGAGGAAATAGCATGTAACATTTCAAATGATCTTCTAGTTTGAGTAAAGTATCTTTGTTCGTATATATTTGGAACATTTCTTAGTTTTTCTGTTGAATAAATTCCATTTTTAGCATCTGATATGGCCAACTTATCAATATCCGAAGCAACTATTTGATAATTATTATTGATGATTGGAAAAGTTCTAGCAAGATTATCTAATAACATTGCTAAGGAATAAGGTTCTTCTCCAGTAGCACACGCACAGGACCAAATTGTTAGTGGTTTTTTTACTTTTCTAGAATTGGAAATTAATTGATAAATTGATAATTTTTTTAGGTTGTTAAATAAGGAGGGGGCGTTCACGATCTCTTTCTCGATCATTTCTTTTCTTTTCTTCCTTAATTTGTCAATATTGTTGCATGCAGGTCTCAATTCTTCGATATATTTCTTTATGTCTTCTACATTCAAACATTTAAGCAAAATATTTTGAAAAGTTGCGTACACGTCCCAATCTCTGAAAAAATACGTGTATTTTATGGTAAATCCGTCCTTAAATTTTTTTAATTCTTCTTGGTTTGAAAGTAAAAACGAATTATATTCTTTAAGGTCGCTAAATTTCTTTCGAATCATCCTCGCCTTGAGCCTGCGTAGGATAAACGTTCTCCTATAATAATCCAAATTGAGTCCTGTTTTCTCCTTGAGCAACCCAATGAGGGTTTGAAACGACTGTTCGCTAATCCTAATATTAATTTCCGTCAATTCTGCTATTGTTCAACTGTTCTTTAATTTTAAAATATTTGCGATCGAGATTTAATATAAATGTGGTTTCTCGAATCAATTTGAGTGAGCGTTCCGTGAGACTTGAACAATGTTTCTGTTTTCCCTAATATTAAAATGCCGTTATCTTCAAGATGGTCTTCGATGATTTTTAGAAATCGCGCTCGATTCTCTCGATTGAAATAGATTAGCAAATAGCGGCAAAATATTATGTCGTATTTCTGTTTTTTTTTGTGTCCTTCTGTTACGTCCTCCCGTATGAACTCGACTTTCTTTTTAATTTCGTCGCTGATGTAATTTTCGTACCCAAAGTAGCTGATTTTTTTTTTAAAATATTTTTCTTCAAAATAATCCGATATTTCTTTCATGGAATCATCGTAATATAACCCTCGCTTTGCTTTTTCAATGGCTTCTTTTGAAATGTCTGAGGCAACTATCTCGTAATTTTGAAAATTATGGTGTTGCTTATCGAGGTTATCGAGAATCATGGCTATGGAATATGGTTCTTCCCCCGTGGCACATGGACAAGACCAGATTCTGATGGTGTTTTTATCGCTTTTTGCACGGGAAAGTTTCTGGTAGAAAGAAAGCCTATCGAGGAATATGAAAATATCTATATAACTGGAGTCTGGCTTGCTTGAAATACTTGACATTTTCACTTGATTTTTTGCGTAATTTTCTTTTGAACGGAACTTTGATAATTTTTGTGGATTTGGTCTAATCTCGCTTTTTATATCGCCTTTATTTGCGTTTAATCCATCAAGAAAAATATCTTGGAAATGTTCGAAGACGTCATAATCTCGGAAGAAAAATGTGTAATTAATTGTAAAGCCCTCTAAAAATTTCACAACTTCTCCTTGGTGAGAAGTAATATAGCCGTAGTATTGTTCAAATGTATTGCATGAAGTTCTTATCATTCGAGATTTAATGCGCTTTTCAATAAAATTTTTGCGATAATACTGGAAGTTAAGGCAGGTCTCGTTTCTAATGTATGAAAGAAGCAAGTCGTAGTATTTTTGGTCGAAAGCAATGTGTTCCATTATTTTTACCCGAATTTTATCCTTTAAATGTCTCGTTTAATCAAAGACTTACCTTAGAACGCAATTGATATGTTTTTCGAAAACACACTTCCATAATAATAAAATTTTATACATTTATATATTCGTAATTTGTTATGAATGACCTTTTACAAGTGATTTTAAAGAAAAGATGTTATAGTCGATTTATTTACTATAAAACATTAGCAAAACTTGCGATATACTTCATTTATCTGTGCACCATTAACATTAATTTCGTTTATATCTGCAGTTCCAAGTCCCTTTTTTCCTGCAATCTTCAAGTACTTTGGGTTGCGCCCAATAATAGCACTTCCAACGGAATCTACTGCGACTGGATCGCTTCCCACAACGATTAAATCCATTCTCACGGGATTACCTCCAATTTCGAAGCCATCAGAACCCACGATCGCGTCTATCAATTGAAATTTCATCTTTGCTCTGAATAAAGATGTAAGATCCGCAATTTTTTCGTGTAATCTCGAGTGCATTATACCCTTGGGCATAATAGTTCCCATGAGATTTTTCATTGAAAGCGTGGTGCCCGCTATTGAGTGTGTTTTTAAGGATGGAATTGAAATGATACAGTCTGCCTCCCAAGCAATTTTTGAAAGGTTTACAGAGCATAAAGCGAGAGGATTAGGAATTTTGACATCTTCTACTCTCTCGTCATTATTAAGATCGATCACCGATATGCCGTAATCTTCTAGTCTAAAAACATCATTTAGTTCCATTGCTCGTCTAGTATATTTGTCTTGACCCCCGTCACCGATAAAAATAGCACTAGGATCCGTTTTTCCATTGTTTATCAGATATTTCACGACACCTTCTAATGTGTCCGTTGAGGTAACATTCCCCGAGCTAGATAAATCATCGCAAACCCAATTAGGTTTGATCAATATCTTTTTTTCATTTCCCGATAGATAATCAATCGCATTAAACGTCTTAAGAGCGTTATAAACAAAATCTATATCATTTTCGCTTTGTCTTTTCTTGAATATGTGTACTTGAGATTTCATTTTTCAAACTGAACTTTGTTATTATTTTTTTTTTATATTTCGTTCCTTTTTTCTCTAGACATTTTCTCACTTGCGTAACGCAGGATCAATCTTGGTAAGGTAGCCTTATTGTTCATTAGATACTTAAAAACCACATCAGGATCGTAGTTTGAACAAGTTTTTAGAAGCCACCCAACGCCTTTTTGGATGTAATCTTCGGACGAGTAAAGCATTTTTTCTATTATTGCAAAAACCCACTTTTCTTCAAATGATTTTTTTATGAGTATTAGTTTTATAAGTATGACGAGTGATGCCCTTCTTATCCAGAAATTCTCAGATTCTGACCACATTTCAACCGTTTTTCGAGCTAATTTTTCGTTTCCTTTTTTGCCTAAAAAGGGACCAATCACTCGGATCACCGTACTATCGCAGAGCGCCCAAGTATCGCAATACTTGATATAGGTATCGTGGAAAAGCTCTATGGTTGAGGCCGTAAATTCCTTATTAAATCTCTTTAGAAGGAAAAGACCCACAAATTTCTCATCGTGCACGTTTGAACCGATTAATTCTTTAAAAACTTCAATAGCTTCCTCAAAAGATAATTGATGGTTTTTTTGAAACTCTCTCGCTATTTTTTCTATCTCGGGAACTTTTAAACCGTAGCTCGAAAATTTTGGATTATCAGAATTAATTATTTTATAAAAACGTTCTTTATCTTTTTCTTCGAGGGCGGGAGCGCTTTTTTCAAGAGAGTTCTTAAGCAAAGTAAGGTATTTTTCAACTTTTAACATAAGTTCGATTTTGTTTTAGTTCAAAACGGGTTCTTTTCGTTTAATGAAAAAATTGAACGCCATTGATAATATTTACGGTTATAAGAAATTATCCAAGGCACTTTTCCTTTCGATATTTTTGCGATCCAAGTACCTTTCAATCAAACTAGCAACGGAGGTATTAAAACCTCTTATCTGGAGAAGTGTAGTTCTTGCTCTAATGTCAATAATCGACTCTTCCAAGTTGTTTAAATATAACCCTGCCCATAATAGGGATTTATTTACCTTGCCAGTTAAAGAATCCTTATAATACTTGTTTAATAACATTTGAGAGATTATGTAATTCCATTTTCGATAATCGTTCGGTATCCAACGTTTAAGCCTTATTCCAAGCGAATATTTATTACATAGTTCTAGCATTTTGCTATTTATCTCTTTTAAATAGTTCCCTAACATAATAGAATCATCACACAATTTGAGAAGGGGTTTGACGATCTTGGAATGTTCGCTTTTTTTTAATTTTTCAAAAAAATACGCCTTTTGTGAATCTCTAAGCGTGAGACCTGGTGAAAATAACACGAAATCTGCTCCCGATTCCTTTGATTTTTTCACAACTGATTCTAAATTTTCGTCTGAATCTTCTAAAAAGGGAATGATAGGCATAAAATAGGTTCCTACCTGAATCTCGGGGGCTCTCTTCTTGATCGATTTCATTGCTTCAAGGCGATCTAATGGAGCAGAGGAATAAGGCTCTAAAAATCTAGCTAAATCCTCATTCGTGGTAGTTATGGAAAAACCAACGGTGCACCAAGAATCTTTCGCAATGTTTTTTAAAATATCTATATCTCTCGTTATTAAACTCGATTTCGTAGCGATGTTTACGGGGAACTTGAACTTAGATAGTACTTTTAATATTCTTCTCGTGTTTTCAATTTCTTGCTCGATAGGCTGATAGGCGTCGCTCACGCCTCCGGGTCCCACGACATCAGGGAGTAATTTACGAGCTCGTTTTAGTTTAACGCTTAATTTCTTATCAATATCAATTTTTACGACGATTTCGTTCTCAAAATCGTTCAAGTAATACCTTTCGCTCCTTGCGTCGCAATATGTACAAGCGTGCTGGCAACCCGAATATGGGTTAATGGAATAACGAGCCCAGAACCACGAGTCTGGGTATTTATACTTGTTTAAAGCGGTTTTAAATTCCTTTTTTATAACTCTCATCTATTTAATCCCAATAGTGATCAATTATTTATAATTTATTCAGACTTTTTTATGCAAAACTACTACCTGCGAATTTAAATACTAAAAAATTAGAGGATCATTATTTTTTGTGTGGAATATTATTCTCTGAATTGAAATCCTTTTTTTAACGAATTTTTTTTACAAAAAAAAAAGAACGAAAAAACGCCCAAATTTAAAAGATATTAAACTCTAGAGGTTGAAAAAAAATGGTTGTATTTTGCATCACTTGTTATTTGGACGTTTTTTCATAATAATACATGAAAATTCGTACATATATTTGTATCTGTCATTATTATAAGCTGGATTCGGTGAACGAAACAGAACATGCAAATTCACTCAATATAATAAATCGTGTTAAATAGCAATAATGTGTTAATTGATTTGAGTCTCCTTTATGTATAGAATTAGTAAAAATCATTTGTTATGGCATAACAAAAAAAAGAGGATTTAGATCCATTTCTAACAAAAAGATTTTTATGTATTTAGAGTTAGTACTGAAGTAGGTAGAGATATCTTGTTATGTCAAATTTTTCAATTTTTATTTTTTTTTTTTGGGTTAAATTTTTTGCCCTAGCAATGGGTATTTTAAGGACATGGTGGCAGTCTGGAAAATAATAATTATTATAAAATA
>JAFGGO010000174.1 GCA_016930515.1 Promethearchaeota archaeon
CCAAAGAATACCCATTTCCCGGATATTTTAGTAAAAGTATGTGTTCTTAACGATCTATATGCAACCGGTATTCTTGATACCTTCAAAGTAGCCGAACATGTCAGTACGATAAAGGAATTGGATTCATTACTTCAGGCAGGAAGACCTGAAGCTATTGATCTGATTCGTTGCGGTCATGGTATAGAAACCAAATCAAAAAAGGACAGGGATTTTTATTCCTTTGCCACAAAATATTGCAGTTTTCATAATCCGGATCATTTTCCTATCTGGGATAATCTGGTTTCTGATTTAATTTACCGGTGGAATAAACACTATGGATGGAATAATTCACTTACTCACGATAAATTACATAGATATCCAATCTTTATTGCTATCATTAAGTCTATATTAGAATATTTGAATGATCGAAGTTTGACAGTTAAATCGCTGGACATGGGTTTATGGATAATCGGGAAATATGTTTTTAGAAAAAAAATAAGTGATAAAGATAAAAATATGAAATATATAGTTGATGAGTTCGAGAAAAGAATCGGAAAAGCAGAAGGAAATTAGGCTATTACCTGACAGTATTTACGAGAAAGGATAAGTAATATGAAAGTTCGTAAAATTATTAAAATTATAATTTATATTGAACTTTGATCTTTACTTGATACTAGTGTTTATATTAAATATAGTATAAGGATTTGATTTATATGGAATCTTTGGTCTTAACACAATACAGAAACGATAGCAAATATAATGATTTTATTGGCAAGTTTTATCACTTTCCAGGAAGTCCAAAAAAGAACTATTTAAATAATTTTTCTAATTTACCTGTAGAATTTGTGTATTATGAACCTCAGAAAAATAATGGGAAAGGTGAATATTTCGGATATGGTAAAATAATGAATACACCTTTTGAAGATAAGAGAGAGTCCGGATATTATTTCATAGAAATCGCGGAATATAAACCCTTTGCCAATCCTGTTTTTTTTAAGGATGAAAACGATAAGATCATCGAAGCACAAAGCGAGAATTATAATCCTCAGAATGCAGTTAGAAAAATACCGAAAAAGATTTTAGATGAAATATGCCTAGATGGCGGAGTTATCTTAAATATCAAATCCGATGCACATCTTATAAAAGTTTTGGGAGAACAACTCATAAGTTCCGAAAAAGTGGGGATTCTCGAATTAATAAAAAATTCCATAGATGCACAATCAAGTTATTGTAGAATTAGAATAGAAAATATCCCGTCTATGAATATTCTAAATCGAGATGAATATGAATTCTCCGGATATTCACCCGGACCAGTAATCCTAATTGAGGATGATGGCGTAGGAATGGATAAGAATATTATTGAGAACGGATGGTTAAGGCCGGCCTCGACAATAAAAACTCGTATAAAAGAAAAGTTAAGAATTGAAAGAGAAAAAGCCTTAAAAAGTGGAAATTTGGGAAGTTATGATGCAATCGTCAAAAAATTAAAAAAAGAATACGGTAAACGGATCCCTCTTGGAGAAAAAGGAGTAGGTAGATTTGCCACACATCGTCTTGGTCGGTTTTTAGAGTTACGAACAAAAACAAAAGAGAATGATTATGAATTGGTATTAAAAATAGACTGGGATAAATTTGATATTATTTCCGATAAATTCGTTGATTTGGATAGTATAGGAATCAGCCTTAATCGTGCAAAACCGTTACGAAACTATCAAAAAACCGATTCGTGGACCAGATTATTAATATATGGTGGGAGAAAGGGATTCGAATGGGATGAACAAAGTATAGAAGAATTAAATAGAACTATTTTAAACTTAAATTCTCCTTCAAAGTCAATACATAAAAAAAACAAGTATGATGTTTTTAATGTAGTATTAGAATGTCCTCAATATCCCGATTTACCTAAAAAACAAATTTATCAAGAATCGGAACCGAATTTCGAATTGATTGTACTCGTTAATCGCAAAGGAATAGCCGAAGTATCGGAATTAAAATTCCAACATCCTGAAGAAAAATTACCTTCGGAGAAATGGACCGATAAAAATATTGATCTACGAAAATTAGATATCCGTGATCGTCATTATTGGACAGAATCAAATGGAAGTAAAAGAGATCCTAAATGCGGTCCATTTTTCATTTCCGTTTCAACGTGGTATAGAACTAAAGAATGGATTGACTTACCGAATTATAAAGATTTAACAGAATATCTTGAAGAATTTGGAGGAATATCCGTATATCGAGATAATATCCTTATATGTGATGCCAAGCTAGGTTCTGAAAGAGACTGGTTAGGTCTAACTCAAGCACACATTAAACAAGGATTTAGATTATCATATCGGGAAATGATAGGTCACATAGAGATCGAACAAGAGAACAATCATCTTTTAATAGATAAAACCAATCGAGAGGGGTTTATAAATAATCAAGCATATAAAGATTTGGCAATATTGGTTAGAAACGTTATTGATACCATATTGTTACCTAGATTTATCAGCAAACGTGACGAATTATCCAAATTAACAAAAGGAATTATTTCAGATAGTTCAATTTTGAATAATGTAGTGAAAACTAACACAAAATTACTTAATAATTTTGCTTCCAGTACTTATCCGTTTAAAGACGATCCGTATTCGTTTTTTAATGAATTATGGGATAAACTTGAAGATCGTAAAAAACAAATTGTTAATTTAAGCGATTCAATGAAAAATTTACAAAAAAGTCTTAAAATGATGGAAGAAGTACAGGTACAGTTTGTGGAACAAGCAGGATTCGGAATAGCAGTTGCAATTTCATTACATGAGATAAATAAATTAACTTCGAACTTTTATCATGGTATAATTGAATTAATAAAAAGCGGTCAAAGTGATAAATTGAAAATAGAAGACTTAAAGTCTATCTCAGATTCATTAAGAACGGAATTGAAAAGATTGGGTCCTTTACGTTCCATCAGAAATGAAAATAGAATGGAATTTAAACTCTTAAAATCAATATACTTTGCAAAAGACATTTTTCGTCGAAGGATGAAATCTTTGGAAATTTCATTTGAAGTTGTTAATCCTGAAGAGGGTTTTCAAATCTACGGTAGATATCGCGCATTAAACCAAGTATTAGCTAATCTTTTTGATAACAGTATATATTGGATTGAATCAGCGAATACGTTTAATAAAAAAATTTCAATTGTATTAAATAAAAAATATAGAACTATGATTTTTGCCGATAGCGGAAGTGACATAGATGAGATTATCAGACCTTATTTATTTCAACCAGGTTATAGTTTGAGAATCCCACCTAGCGGATTAGGCTTATATATATGTAAAACATATCTAAACGGAATGAAATCGAGAATCTATGAAACACCTCAAAAAGATAGAGTCGAACTACCGGGGGCACAATTTACACTTGATTTCTCAAAAACACCTGAATATAAGGAGGTATAATGAAATATAGTCTTTGCATTTTGGATGATGATATTCCAATAAATGAATATTTAGATTTTATGGATGATAAAAAAATTATAAATTATAGTAATTTTAAACATCTTCTTAAAGATGAAAAAAAATGGAAAGATACAGATCTATTAAATTTTGTGAAAGCAATATTCGATAAAGATTTTATTTTGACAGGATTTACTTCGCATAGTTTTTTCTTTAATCACATAGAAGATAGTACTTTTTTTTATCCGGAAATAATCATTTTTGATTGGGATATTAGCGGACAAACTGATGATTCAAAAGACAATTTATTAAAAATATTGACAGAATCAAACAGTCTGGTTGGTGTTTTTACAAAAGCCGATAAAAAAGATGAAGTTTCAACAATAATAGATAGTGAAGATTTTAATGATTTTAAGGAACGTTGTTTTATTATAAAAAAACAAATGACTGATAGTCATAATGAATTATATAAGCAGATAGAAGATAAATCACAGTACTTTTCATTTTTTTTCGGAAATAAAATTAAAAAAGAAGCGGCAGGTTCTATTGAATCTATATTATCCAAGTTATCTAATTTTACTATGGATAATATCCATGAAATATTGCATATCCAAAAAGATAATATCAACGAGTTAATTGAATTCATTGGAGAAAAATTTAAAAATAATCTAAGCAGTGTAAATTTTGAAATGGATAAATCAATTGAAAAATCATCCGAATCCGATACTGAAACCCAAGATATTGAAGCACAACAAAAATATTCAACTATAGACAAATCGCGAATTTACTGCGATTTATGGAATTATAGACTATATTACAAACCTAAAGATGATTATATACGGAAAGGTGACATATTAAAAATCGCAGATGAATTATTTATAATAATCACACCTGACTGTGAATTATTTAGATTTTGGACTAAAACACGAGGAATATTGAATTACGTAAAACTCTATGATTTAAATACTTGTAGAACCAAAATCGTCGATTCATATAAAAATTCGTTTAAGTTAAAAAAATTAAAGAACATTGAATCTATAACATCTATATCTAATTCACCTACTAATTTATCAGCTTCTCCTCTTTTATTTCCATATATAGAAATTGATAAGGAATATAAATATTACTTTCTTTTTCCAAAGGAATTATCATTTAAATTTATTGATATGCCGCAGGATTATAAGGATATTACAGAAATTAAACAACGAGATAAACCTCTATTATTATCACATCTCAAGGGACAAAGAATTACTACATTAAGTGAACCGTTTTTAGGATCGGTGATAGATCATATTTTTTCATCACTAAAGGGATATGGTTGCCCCGATTATCCTGATGAAATTAGAAAAAGACTCACTAAACAAGTAAAGGAATTGTTTAATGAAGAAAATTCTTAATGCAATCGATATATTCTCAGGTTGTGGGGGATTATCGGAAGGTCTACAAAAAGCCGGATTCCGAATTCTTGTAGGAATAGAAAACAATCATGATGCCGCTACGATATATAAATTAAATCATAAAAAAACAATCCTTTTTGAAAAAGATATTAGAAAAGTTAATATTGATGAAATCAAAATTATTTTAAAAGGGAAAACATTGCATTTGATTGCAGGCTGTCCCCCTTGTCAAGGTTTTTCATCTATCAGAAGATTGAATAAGAAAGATCCCGTAGAAGACGAAAGAAATAACCTCATTTTAGAATACAAAAGATTTGTCATCGGGTTAAAACCTTGGATCTTTATGCTAGAAAATGTTCCCGGATTATTGGATTTTAAGCTCTTTCAAGATTTTATTCATGAAATGAATAATATAGGATATATTATAAATAAAAAAATTATCGATGTGGCTGACTATGGTGTACCCCAAAGGAGAAAACGACTTGTTGTAATCGGTTCAAAAAAAAGGGAGATAAAAATAGCCCCTGGATTAAAAAAAATTAAAACCGTAAGAGATGTTATAGGATCGTTGGAAAGTGTTAATGTCACTTGTGATCCGATACATAAAATATATGCATCACATACGGAAAGAATCAAATCTTTAATTTCCTTAATTCCTAAAAATGGTGGGAGCAGGAAAGATTTGCCGAAGGAATTATGGTTAAAATGTCATATGAAATCTAATATCGGATTTAATGATGTGTATGGAAGACTATCATGGGATTCGGTTTCTTCGACAATAACAGGAGGATGCTTAAATCCATCCAAAGGCCGATTTTTACATCCAGAAGAAAATAGATGCATCACTGCAAGAGAAGCGGCATTACTGCAAACCTTCCCACGGAATTATCGCTTTTCCACAAACATCAACAAAAAATCGCTTGCATTAATAATCGGTAACGCACTTCCTCCTTTGTTTAGTAAAATTCAAGCCAAACACATTATAAAATATATCTATTAACAAGATGCCTGATATTTTTAGTCGTGATAAACGCAGTCAAATAATGTCTAGAATAACCGGAAAAGATACAAAACCGGAAATAAGAGTGAGGAAATATTTATTTTTAAAAGGATTTCGCTATAGAAAAAATGATAAACGATATTCTGGGAAACCCGATATTGTCCTACCTAAATATCGGACTATTATTTTTATAAACGGTTGTTTCTGGCATGGACATTATTGTAAAAAAGGAAAGTTACCGGAAACACGGAAAAATTTCTGGAAATCGAAAATACAAAAAAATAAAACTCGAGATAAAAAAGTTTATGCAACTTTAAAGAAACAAAATTGGAAAGTGATTGTGATTTGGACATGTCAAATTTCAACAAATGATAAATTTGAAAAATTGATGTTAAAAATAATAGAACGGATAAAGACATAGTGGCTTTCACCCACCAGGTCGACCTGCAATTTATCTGCAATATATTTTTGACAACCCCAGACAATCGCAGATTCCCCTTGACAAGATAAACCTTTATGGTATAAAAAGATAGATAACAATTGACTAGTAAGCGATTATTTCGCACCGTTTCGTCCCAGCTTCATCCATGCCGATTATAAAGGCGGAGGCGAACATGAAACAAACAAAAGAA
>JAFGGO010000175.1 GCA_016930515.1 Promethearchaeota archaeon
ATAAAATTAAAATAGAATAAAAGAATGGGTTATTTTTTAAAAAAATGGTTAAACGAAAACCTTTAAATAGTTTTAAACATTGGTTGCTAACAATATAACGGCTCTTTACTCCACGAATAGTAATATTACGTGCGTAAATCCGAACAATTTTCGTTACAAGCGATATGTTAAAGGATGAATTCTCATGACGACAAGATCGCCTGTAAGAAAGGAACTTTCATAAAATAAATATTAAAATAAAAAAATGGTGTAATTATTGAAAAGGTTTGAAGGAAAAATTGCTCTAGTTGGAGGAAACTTGGGTAAAATCGCTAGAGGAAAGTTTATTATAGGCCTTGGTGGAGCAATTGCAAGGAACTTATCCTCTGAAGGTGCAAAAGTTTTCGTTCTTGATTTAAACGAAAAAATTTCTCTTGAATGCGCAAAAGCGCTTGGAAATAATGTTCAAGCAGTACATTGCGATCTTTTCAGAGAACGAGAATACGAAGAACATCCTTATGTTGACGATAGGGGAAGAGATAAAATCGAAGTAGAATGGTTGGATTTTCCTGCCTTGGACATGATAAATAAAATAGTAGAAGAACACGGGAAAATAGACATCTTGGTAACAAATTTCGATCATTACGCTCGAGCTAGAATTGAAGATTCGAGCGAAGAATTATACGAAGAACTTCGAGATAAGATTGTTTGGCCTCTATTTCACCTAACGGCTGCTGTTCGCAATCAATTCAAGAAACAAAAAGAAGAAACAGGAGAAATGGCCAAAGTTATCATGATTTCTAGCGTTTTTGGAAAAGCTGGTATCTCGGTAGGTTCTTTATATTCTGCTTTCAATGGCTCACTCGTTGCTTTTACAAAAGCCTTGGCTCGTGAATTTAGTAGATACGCAAATGTGAACTCAATAGCCATAGGGCCTATCTCAGAAAGAAAAATGCAAGGACCGAAAGATCGAGTGGTATCTGCTTATATCGCCACCCAAACGGAGATGGCAAACAGACCAATGTCGTTAGAAAATGTTGCTCCGGCTATTACTTTCTTGGCATCAGAAGACGCATCGCACATTACTGGTCAAATAATCAATGTAGACCAAGGTTTATGGCTTAAACTCGAATGTTAATAATAAAATTCACGAAAATAAAAAAGAGGTAAATGTTAATGCAAAAATTAGAAAAAAAAACGGATAAATCAAAGGTTATTAATGCTCATATTTCTAATAACGGAATAAAAATGATTCCTGGACTTTTAAACGGAAAAGTCGCGCTTATAACTGGTAGTAGCGACGGTATTGGAAGATCAATCGCCGAAGTGTTTGTTGAACACGGTGCGAAAGTTGTCATTAATGGAAGAAATCCCGATCCCTGTCATAATTTGGCTAGTCTCATTAATCAAGAATGCTCTGACGATGTAAAAGCAATTGCTTGTCCTTGCGATGTAATGGATCAAAAAGCCGTTCAAAACATGGTAGATGAAGCCATTGACACCTTTGGTAAAATTGATATCGTTGTAAATAACGCAGGAACATCTCGAGACGCTCTAATTCATAAAATGAGCGATAAATTATTGAGATTTATCATTGATTTAGCAATTAAGGGTACTTATAACACAACAAAAGCCATAATTCCCCATTTTCTAGACGAAACAAAGCATTCAAAAGATGCGTTTAAGAAAATCATTAATTTCTCGTCTACATCAGGAGTCTCTGGTAATGTGGGACAGACAAACTATGCCTTAGCCAAGGGAGGAATAATTGGCTATTCAAAAGCGTGTGCGAGAGAACTTTGTCTAGAACGCATTAATATTAATGTGGTTGCACCTGGATTTACGCACACTAGGATGACAGCATTGAAAGAGGATCCAAACGATGAACTAGGAGTGCCTGAAGGCGTTCGAAACACTGCTTTAGCAGCAACACCATTCGTAAGAAACGGAAGGGCTGGAGAACCTCATCACAATGCATGGGTCGTGTTATTCTTGGCAAGTTACTTGTCCGATTGGATAACTGGGCAAGTACTCACGATCGATGGAGGATTATACATATAATTCTCATAATTAGACAAGAAAATGAAATTATAAAAAAATCTAAAAAAACAGTGAAAGACATGAATATAAAAGATGTATACATGGTTGATTATATAAGAACTCCCTTTTCTCGTTCGCGTCCTGGAAACAGAAACGGTTCTGCCTTTTCAGAACTCAGAGGAGAACAGTTAGTAGCATTCACGCTTCGAAACATGTTTGAAGAACGATTAAAAGGTAAAGTTGAGAAAAATGAAATATCAGAGTTCTTACTCGGATGTTCACTACCTATTGGGTCTAATTGGGCTTATGCTGGTAGAAACGCTTTGTTCGCAGGCAATATGCCGTATACCGTGCCTAGCGTGGTATTTGACAGGCAATGTGGATCGGCAATGGCGGCAATGCACCACGGAATGATGGAAATAATGTTGGGATACGCAGACACGATTTTGGTATCGGGCATGGAGCACATGTACAAGGAACCGATGCAATTTGAGCTTCAAAAGCATTGGATCCCACCTGTATATTTGGTAATGGAATCCTTTAATGGAACGCCAAATCCATGGTATAGGCACGATGTTGACATTACAACTTCCTTGCAAATGGTACAAACGGCCCAAAAGCTTCTTGAAGAAGAAGTCAAATCTGATAGACCCTTTACTCGAGAAGAAATGGATCGATGGGGCGTACGAAGCCACGAACTAGCTGCAAAAGCTCTCAAGGAAGGATATTTTAAAGACGAATTACTTCCTGTCATGGCACATAAGGAAGGCGATTCAAGAGAGAAAATGCTCGTGGATCGCGATTTATCCATCAGAGAAGGAACTACTTACGAAAAAGTCGCTTCTTTAAGCGCCGTAAGCGATCCCGGGTTTAAGGGTGGTTATAAAAATCCCGTTCTTGATAGAAGGGAATACAGAGAATTCTTTAATTCGACGAGAGGTCAAATTACAGCCGGAAATTCTTCTCCGCTTAACGCTGGTGCTGCAACGTGCTTGCTGATGAACGAAGAGTCGATGGAGTCTCACGGAATGAAACCCATGGTTAAATTAATCTCGATGGGTTGGGCGGGCGTTGATCCAAGCGTAATGGGTAGGGGGCCCGTACCCGCAACAGAAATGGCTCTCGAAAAGGCTGGAATGAAAGCAGATGATATCGATTTCTGGGAGATTAACGAGGCGTTTGCCATTGTCACGCTTAATTGCATGAAGCATTTTAACATCCCTCCTGAAAAAGTTAATGTCAAGGGAGGTGCAATTGCTATAGGACATCCGTTGGGCGCGAGTGGTGTAAGATTACCAGGTACTCTTGCTCGAATCCTCGTTGAAAAGAAAGCAAAATACGGTCTTGCGAATTTATGCTGCGGAAGTGGCCAGGGCGTGGCCGTGATCATGGAAAACATGAATATATAATAAAATTAGATTAAACACATTTTGAAGAAAAAAAGGTGAATAAAAAATATGAACATTACAAAAACATATACAAAAGAAGATTATATCGCCGCGATTGATCCTTATCTTGAAAAATTTGATAATAATTCTCTTGATGTAGAAAATGATTCAACTCTTTTCTTTCGAGCCTTATTTGGGGCCATCCATCAATCAAGGGACGAGACCGAAGACGACATGAAAATGGATCTTTGGGAAAACATCCAAATGGACATCGAAGAGTTTGGAACGATCGGATATTTTATAGAAATTCGTGGAAAGAATATGAAATATATTCTTCGAGTAGATCCCGATAATTTAAATTTCGTCGAATACGAGGGAGAACACGATATGAATTGCGAATTTCTTGAAGGATGCAAACACAAAATTTGGATGGATTGGGTTCCATCGGTTCAAGTTAATCTCTTGAGAGGCGATCCAAACATGAGCGCTGCGTTCTTCTCGGGAGACGTCAAAGTAATCGGTTCTACGAAACTCGGAGCAAAACCACGAGACTGGATCTACGACTTTATGGCGTATTTAGATAGGGAATGAATTGTTCCTATCTTTAAGTGCAACTAAGGAGTTTTGATCATGTCGAGCGTAAATTTAAAGGATGTCGGAAAAAAGAAAAAAAAGGGAGACTTTAAATATAATTGGAAAGATGTAGCTCTTTACGCCGTTGGAATTGGAGCAGGGGCAGAAGACTTACCCTTCGTTTACGAAGGAAATCCTGGAGGAATCAATGTATTTCCTAGTTTTGCCACAATAGCTGCGCAAAGCGCTCTTATCATTCCAAGATGGGTTAAATTCTCTAAAATCCTACACGGTGAGATGGCCATCGATTTATATCAACCATTTCCGCCTCAAGCGACAATTCAAAGAGAAACCGAAATTACTGGCATTTACGACAAGGGAAAAGGCGCTTTGATCGTCATGAAATCCTCGGGACATCTCGAAAGCGGAGAACACATTTACGATGCCACATATGGCTTCTTTTACCGAGGTGAAGGTGGCTTTGGAGGAGAACCTGGACCAAAAAACGAGATTGACCCTCCTCCAGAAGGAGTTGATCCTGACTTTTCCGTTACCTATGGAACGACCGAAAATCAAGCCGTTTTATATCGGCTTAACGGTGATCCAAACCCTCTTCATATCGATCCAGAGTTAGCGAAAAAAGCAGGGCAAGAGAAACCAATACTTCACGGACTCTGTACATATGGATACGCAACGAGAGCAATTGTAAACGAACTCTGCAAAGGAGACGTCTCTCTTTTTAAAGGACTCAACGCCCGCTTCACGAACGTGGTATATCCAGGAGAGGATCTCACCATCGAAGGATGGAGGAGTGAAGATGGATACATCGTTCAAGTGCGAACCGATAAGCCCGTAATGCTTGGAAAAGCCACCCTTTAATCTTTTTTATATTATTTTTTTATTTTTATTCCATATTCTGTTTTCTATTGAGATAAAACAATCCAATAATACACTTTTATAAAAAGTTCCGTGCATTTATATTAATCTAAACCGCCAGATTCTGGGTGGCAGCTCACGCTTTCTCCCGTATCGTACCAAACATTACCGCTTGTATCGCAGGATATGTCCGTAGACCACAACCAAGATATGTAATCTCTCCCAAAATAATTATTGGTTATGCTTATATTGGTCGTTGGGAATGGATTAATCCTCGTATATAGCGTATACTGTCCGCCGTTAAGAAGGTTATGATTTACGGTTACGTTATTAATAGCGCCCCAACTGGAAAAAAAGCTGATGGTAGATGTTTGCTGATTAGGATTTTGAATGTTATTGTGCTGGATTAATAGGGAACTCACGGGACCTTGGCATTGAATGCCGTCGTTGTGCGAACCTTCCGTGGCAATGATATCCGTGATGTAATTGTGTTCAATCACGGCTTTATGGGATGCGTTTGAGTATACTGTCGTCTGTCCGATAAAAATGCCATCGTCTAAATGATGGAAATAACAATAGCGAACTGAAAATTCGATAAATTCACCTGCTCCAAAACTATCTCTGGCAAGCGCGGTCACGCCTTTAACGCCACATGGTGCGTCTTTTCCTAATTCGCAATGTTCGATTTTAATTCCCGTGCCTGCGTTTATGTAGATGCAAGCCACATTTTCCAAGCCCCAGATCCTGCAGTTCCGAACCGTGATGTTATTGGCGCGTATGGTGAGCTGGTTTCTCAAATCCAGGTTTTCTATTATTTGATTGTGAATTGTTATCGTAATTGGATCTAGCTCGATTGTAAGTAAAGAAGGATCAGTTAAGCCAGTGTTGCTAGTATTTGGCCATGTGCTCCAATCGTTCTCTTCGTTATCGTCTTGAACTCCATCGTTTTTATCAAGTATATGATTGTTAATTCCATCTTGAAGATTTATAAGGGCGAAAACGATAGAACCTAATAGTAAGGTGACAATGATTATCGAAAACGCTATTTTAATATTTTTTTGCATGTATGTTTCAATTCTTTACCAAATTGATTTAAATATTATTGAAATAAATTATTCTTTAAAATTTATAATAACAATATATTGAAGGAATAATGAATAAAAAATTATTTTTTTTCTTAATACCGTTTTTTATAATCCTTTTGATAACTGGGATAATTTTTATGAGCCTCACGATAGTCCAGTTTCCGATTAATATGGTCAAAGCCAGGGATAATTTGAGAGATTTTGACAACGATCGCGAGTTATATAGTTTCAGTCCAAGTAATTCGTCTGGATCGCTCGATTTGGCTTCTTTCGTCTTCTTGCCCCAAACTGGAAGATTTGAATTAAAAGTCTTTTGCGACGATGCAATAGATAGATGGAGTACTCCCTTTACCGTTTCTCTCTTGATAAATGTAAACATTAATGAGATGACGACGCCAATTACTCTCGCACAAACTTCTTATTCCCGGAATTCGTATTATCTACCTAATGGCGTACGAGTTGTCGATCCACAGATTGATAAGTCGTGGAAAAGCAGCGAATATGGATCAAGCGCCAACCTGACATTGGATGCGAGCTGGTCGTGTAATTTCAATGGTTGGTATTTGAAAGTATTGTATGATAACGATACGCTGAGTAATCAAAGAGCAAGTTTAGTCAACGCTAAAACCGCCGCTTCTGTATCCTTTGGGGCGGGATTGGGTGTTTCTATAACGATGCTTGTTGTTGGCATCGTAGGAACGGTATTATCTACGGTTTTTTATGTTGTAAAAAAACGGAGAAATCTCTAAATGTCCAAATTTTTCAATATTAAATTATATCTCCAAGAATTTACTTTTTTCTTAAAATTGAGAATCATTCTTATACATATTAGATTATAATAGAATAATGGTAATATAGAGCAAGCATGGTTCTGCTTAGGATCATGTAAGTTTTTGTTATAGATATTAAATTGATTTGATATTCATTGATTTCAGGGAAAAATATTCATTATCTAAATCTGATGAAGAAATTTTATGAATCATTCATGTTTATTTTTTCTAATATATGTAATGCTCAACTTGGTTAATACTTTTAATCAGAAATTTAAAATCCCAAATGAATGATAAAATAAAATTAAAACCATTTAATTTATATTTTCTCTCAAGAAAAAATTCGTTAGAGATATTTTTTATACTACATTGATATTTTCATTATACTAATAACAAAGTTAATAGGAAAAAATAAACATGAGCGATAAAAATACAGGATTAATTTTAATCGGGATATTAGCTATTGCTGGTTTAGGTTTGGGTGGATATCTAATCGTGAAGAACGAAATAATCTCTCCTCCCTCGAGAAACACTGGTTCAATTTTAGTAGGTTCCTGGGATTATTTCACCAGAAATATAGTTCAGCCTTCACATAACGAGTCTGATTGGCTTCTTCAGGTTCTATGGACCAGTTATCCGAATGTGAACACATATAATGATACTCGATATCTCTCGTTTAGTAATAATAACACTCGTTTTACTTTAGTGAAAGAAGGTTATTACAAGTTTAATCTCAACGCATTGTTAGTTGATTTGATAATTGGTTCGAGTTATCATTTATATGCTTGTAAAAATGGAGATGTATACAAAACTTTGGGATATGTCATTGATCCTACTACTACGGGAGAATGGTTTTCTGGATCGATTATCGTCTATAGCGATGGGAACGATTATTTTGAAATAAATGGCTACCATCCATCAGATTCCTTCGGATTCTTTTATAGTATTGCCGATTATCAGTTTTCAATTGAATATATGATAATGTGATTTTTTTTTTCCATTTCTTTTTTTTATTTATTTATATTAATTAGTTATCAATCCTAAATATTTACAACTTTACACCATATATTTAGGTAGTTCAAGAATCGAGAGTATCAATTTACTTCCCTTCAAATAATTGGTTTCAACTCAAATCATTCATTTTTTTATTAAATAATGCTTCAAAAAGACTCAATGAAAATATAAAGATTATATAATTGGCCAAATTGAATAAACCAAATTATATAGTTTATTTTTTCGTAATTCCGGATGAATTATTTAGTTTTTCTATTATTTTTGGAAAAACTGATTTCAAAAATGGTCCATGACCCTTTATATATCGTCCTAATTATTTTAAAAATAATATTGATTTCAAAAACTTTTTTAAATCAACCAACAAAATAAAAAATTCAAAAAAAAAACCATGTATAAATATAAAAAAACAAGTAGTAAGAAAATAGGATATTACTATGGGATTCTACATAAAAAGAAATTAAAAATAGTCTTTTTTGGAGTGTTGTTCCTTACAATGATAATGATCCAAGTTGTTGAGATATCAGAGACTGATCTTCCTAAGAAAAGAACTGCTGAAGAGTTGAAAAGTTCAGATTTTTGGACATTTACAAATCCAATTCTAATCAACGATTCAGGTGTTAACCATTGGGGCTGGGCAGTAAGTCAAGAGTGGTGTAGTGGTTATGGAAATTCAACCCATCCCTACATCATTGAAAATTTGACGATTAATGGAAATCGTTTAGGATCCTGTATTGAAATTCGAAATTCTAATGCTTATTTCGTGATAAGAAATTGTACATTATTTAATTCGTCCAGTGGATCCTACCCATATTTCGATGCGGGAATTTGTCTTTATAACACTTCAAATGGACGGATCATAAATAATAATTGTTCTGGGAACTATGGAAATGGCATAACATTATATGAATACTCTAGTAATAATACTATTTCGGGTTGTA
>JAFGGO010000176.1 GCA_016930515.1 Promethearchaeota archaeon
AATATAAAAATTAATAATAACTACGAGACGACAAAAAACGCAATAGTTACCTTGACAAAGATAAATCACCAGAATGTTCTTTCAATTTTTTCAGAATTAACCCATGATGCAAACTGGACGACGCGATTTCAATTAGTAAAAGCTCTCTCGACTATAAATTCCGAAGATGCTAAAGAACTGCTAGAAGAATTATCAAACGACTCAGACATTGATGTCAGAGAAACTGCTCAAAAAGCGTTATCAAAACGATAAAATTACAAAATTTATATTGCTATACTTTTTTATATATTTACATCAATTTTACAATTAATTTACGGGTTATAACTTGAGAAGAACTTTCACGCCAGGACGATGGAATTATTCGCAGAGGGCGAAAAAGTGGGTATTTGTAAGTTTATTGAAAGACGGAAAAAGAAGCTACAAGTATCAAATTGATGCTCCAGATGAATTCGTTAAATTACACTTGGAACTAAAGCGACTAAACGATCTACAAGCAGAAACGATCGATCAAGAAGAGAATATGAAACTATTCGAAGAGATGAAAAAAATAGCACATCGTATGCAAAATATGGGTGTTGATGATCGTTGATAAAAAAAAGATTATAAAAAAAAAACTTGTGAGAAATGATGGACTTATTTGAATATCGGGAATTCTTCACAAAAAAACAGATTGTAAGGGTAGATAGTCTTTGCGGAAGAATCATACGGGGAGTTAACCCTGATGATTTTGAAACTCTCACGGACGATCCAGATCGCAAGCTCGTCATGCTAATGGGTCCCGATGGCTTGCAAAAATTATTAGGGAAAGAATCCTACGATATGCTCGTAGAAATAGGATATGAAAAAGAATACATCCAGAGAAAATTAAACGAAGGAAATGAATTCAAGCTCGTCGTGTTTAAAGAGGGTGGAGAAGCTATTATCGCCACATGGGATAATGTAATTAATTTAGTATCAAAAACATACCCAAACATATCTAATAAAATAAAGGATCAAATTGACGATTTGAAAAGCACGAGCTTTGAGAGGATTGAAGAAGAAGCGGGGTTTGATTTTAGCAAGATTGATAAAATCGGTAAGACCGATCCACGATTCATGACCCATGAACGATATCTTGAGAGTCCTAATACACTAATCGCAGCGAGAGCTTTTCTTTACTTTACGGTACATCTTAGAGAGCTCTTTTCTGGAGATGGATATACTTATACCACCGATGGAAAAAGAGGACTCACGGAATACATCGTGCCTAATAAAAGAATCAGCGATCTTGGAGAACATGTCATAATAGACATCCAATTTTAATGAAACAGTATTTTATTGTATTTTTAATGAAACCCCCCAGATTATTTTCGTATTGTAATTCGTTTCTAGCTTTTATATTTCTAAAGTAGAAGATTTAAGTTGTTTCCCCTCATTATAAACATACTATGAAAATAGCCGTTTCTGGAAAGGGAGGTGTCGGAAAAACCTCGATTGCGGGGTCTCTAGCTCGATTGTTTGCTAAGGACGGTTTTAAAGTATTAGCTATAGATAATGATTCGGCCATGAATTTGAGTTATACTCTAGGTATAGATCCTAAAATCAAGGAAACGCTCGTGCCCATATCAGAAATGAAGAATCTCGTAAACGAGCGAGTGAGCGTTCCGGGAGCGCCTTCTGGAGTGTACAATATCACGCCAGAAGTATCAGACATTCCTGACAAGTACAAGGTCGAAGGACCCGATGGTTTACAGCTTTTGGTCCTTGGAAGCATCGAAGAACCAGCAACGGGATGTCTCTGTCCTCAGAACGCCTTAATACGAACGCTCTTATATAATCTTTTTGTAAAGCGCGACGAGGTTGTTGTGGTCGATTTCGAAGCGGGACTTGAACACTTAGGAAGAGGCACGGCCAAGGGAATTGATGTAATGCTGGTAATTACTGAACCTTCACAAAAATCTCTGGATCTTTGTAAGAAGATCATTGACTTATCAAAGAAATTGGGGATTGTTAATATCTACTTGATCGCAAATAAGGTTAACAGCAACGATCAATTAAGGATAGTTAACAATCGAATTCGAGATTGGGATGTTCCCCTTTTTCACTCCATTCCTTTTGATTCCAGCATTGGAGAAGCAGACTTGAGCGGATCATCTCCGTTAGATTACTGTCCAAACTCAAAAGCCGTGGAATCCATTAAAGATCTTTATTCTAAATTAAAAAGGTTGAAAAAAGAATTATTCGATCTCTAAAGACATTATATTGATTGAATAAGAGACCGGTCAATTTATCTAATCTCAATTATATAATAAGATGTGATTTGGAATAATCGAGGATTATGATTTCAAAAGAAGTGTCTTTTTATATCACATCGGCAAGATCTAAATCTTGTTCATCTGCAATCTCCTTCCATTGGTCGATTGCTTCAAGGGCTTCTTGCTCGTTCATTTGTTCAATTGCGTAACCAGCATGTATGATGACATATTTTCCAATTTCAGGATCTTGAATGAGCGCAATAACGACTTCCTGCTTGATACCATCAAAATCAACCAATGCAGTTTTCTTCTCCTGATTTATTTTGAGAATTTTTCCGGGAATTGCAAGGCACATGTTACTTTAGTTAAAAATTATTTCAATAAATAAAATAAAATTCGAATCCAATTAAAATTAATGATTAGATATAATGTCTTGAAAGATTCAAGGAGAATAATAATCAATAATATCGTCTAAGGAGGAACATATAGCGTTTTTAGACAGAAATTCAACCCTTTCCTTGAGGCTTTTCAATTCTTTTAAAAGATGCTCGTACGCAGAAGAAAATTCGGGAATTCTCAGCAAAAAATCGTTCGCCTTCGATATGAGAGATTTCATTTCGTATCCCTCTAAATCAATATCCTCGCGCCCATCAAGACCAGCGATATTATTAACCAAGTTCTTAACCATTTCCTTAAGATTTCCTGAAAACCAAGATCCAATCGAATAATAACGATTTTCAGTGCCTTGTTTAATGGTAGGTTTTAATTCAAGATATTTATTAACGGTTATAATCGATCTCAAGTTCTTATAAAGTCGAGAGGAGGTCCAATAATATACTTTTGGAGAAACATTATAATCTTCTCCCGTAAAGGAGAACATTAATTTATTAGTGTTTTCAAATTTACCAAAAGGTACAAATATAAAATCTACTTTAAAACCATCCTCCCAACTTTGTTCAGCATATAAGTTATTAAGGGCGTGAACCCGATCATTTGAATGCTTGAAAATATCAAATCGTATTTTGTTGTTCGATGGATTATAGATGTAAAATATCATCCCTTTAAATCCAATCAATCCTAATTCTAGCGTAAAGTAGGTATATTTCAAGGTGTTCTTTTTTTTTTTAGAAAGATCTAAAAACACGATTTCTGCTCGAGAATCATTAATGTTTTTAATTGCAATTTTCGAAAGCTGTTTTTTCTTGAAAGTCACGCGTACCAAAAAATGCGAGAAATTAACGAGGAATTTTGAAAACCATGGTGGATCGTCTTCCAACTGATATGGAAACATGAATTTAGCTCTTTTTATGGTTTTAAAAAACGAATTAGATTCTATTTAATTGGATTTAATTAATACAAATAAAAAAAAATCACATTCCTATATATATATTTTTACATCTCTGTAAAATTGTTGAAAATATTAAAAAATATGAGGTTGATTTAATGAATGTACTTTCACACTAATTGAGAGGTTTTAAATCTCTACTCATCATTGAATAGATGCATTCACAATGTTCACTATGTTCACATTCTGGACACGCTCGTAATATATCCTCATCAGAAACCTCTAAAATGACGTTTAAATCTTCATAAAATCCTTCAAATAAAGAAGTGGTATTGTAGGCATTGATTAATTGAACTTGGTAATTTTTCAAGAAGGTATGGAGCGCAATATCTAATTTTTTCTTGTATAAGGAAGCGTCATCGTCAATTTCTATAATAAAGGATACTAAAATCGGATTTTTTTCGAAAATTAGTACCTTCAAGTTGCTCATTTCGATAGTTCTCACGCCATCTTGACCAATATTTTTAGAAAATAAATCTATTGCTTGAACAAAGCAACCTACTAATTCCTTACCCTCTTCGATTTGCTCGCAAAACTGCTCGTAAACAGCTGAAAAAAGCGTTATACCGCTCGCAAGATGTATAACGGAAACCATTTTAATCGTCAAAAACCACCCGTATTAACTATTATCAAGCACTATATTATTTCAATGCGAAAATCGTGCCAAAGAACGCTAATTAGAATACTCTGTAAAATAAGTTAAATTTTTCGATCATAAAGTAATGATGAATTCTAAAAATTAATCGTATGAGATTAAGAACACGCTATTTGCTAGAATAAATCTTGAAATAATTATAGAATAGTTGGTAATAGTAGAAGCTTTTTTATTCCTCACAATAGGTGATTTAATAACCACATCAAAATCTTCTAAATAAAGATTATCGTATATAATATGATTGGTTTTATCATAATCGATATAATGTTTGATTTGAATGTGTGTTTTTTTCTTTAATTGTTCTAGCAAATTTCTATATTAAATTGGATGTTTTAAGTTAATATTCTATCTCCAACAATTATTATAAATCTACTGATAATAAAAAATAAGAACAAAAGGAGCAAATCATTCTTCTTTTTTTGGAAAAAAAACAGAAAATCCCATAAAAACATTTAACTTTTCAAAGTTTTCGTGATTTTTCTGTGGAATAAAAGTTTTTATATAAGTCCTTTTATACCATATTTATATAAATTTATTAAAAAGAGCGCTCAAGAATAAAAATCTCAGATAAAATTCTTAAACTGGGCTATTTAACCAGTTTTATAATAGTAATTATATTAACTATCATATGGATCACGGAATTTCCCTTCACGCAAAATCAAGCATTTGAAGCATCTCTTTTTCAAACTATATACCAACAATAATTGGTAGCACAGAAGGAGGAGGGGCCCCTGAATACGAGATCCACGCTCTTTTTGCAATAAACACCCTCTCGATCGTTTGTGTTATTTATGTCATTAAGCGCAATAAGTTTTTAAAATAATAATGTAAGAACAAACTCTAATTTTTTTAATAATATTTTGAAATTTCTAATTATTGAAAAAGCAATCTAAAACTAATTCAAGGAGTCAAGAGAAATGTGGTTCCATTTTTGATTTCAATTAAGATTCTTGTATAAATCTTGGAATGCGGGTTGAAAAACTTTAAATACAAATAACTACAATAAATGAAAATCAATAAAATTTAACAATACAATGTTAAGATGAGAACAATAATGAATAAAAAAAGAACAATTTCAATGAGTTTAATCGTATTAATTAGTGTACTTTTTATAGCATCTTCTATTACCACCGTGCAAGCGGCACCTGGCGATCAAGGCGTCGATGTGATAACAGAAGGATCGATATACTATTTTGAAACCGTTTCCTCGGATTCATCGCGAACCAGGCGATATTGGGGGGGTTCAGAAACGCTTGAAAGTACATCTAGTGATACTTCAAGATCTGCCCATTCTTTAAACATTACCGAGGTAAACGCGACAGAGGGACGGATAAGATATAGAATAAGGACCAATGCTATTAGTGGTATAGCTACTGCATATAACACGACTAAATGGGGCTATGCATTGATCTATGACGATGATGATAACGATAACCTGATGGAAAGTTTCACGTTTTTAGCAGACTCCTGGTCTATAATCGCTGGATCCTGGGAAAATTGGACAGAAAACATTGAAGATCTCCAACAAGATTTAGAAGACGCAAAAGCAGACGTGAGTTCGTTCGATTACTCGTTGAACGTGAACGCTAATGGGCAAAAAGTAAGCTTAACCCTTGAATATCAGATGGAGGATATATTTTCATCGGGCACTCTAGGATCCGTGATATACGACATGAAAGAGACATATTCAATGGACTATAACAACTTTGTCTTGAGCAGTAGGGAAGCGACCGAACAAAAATCGCTTAATACCATCGTAAACCAGGAATATATAGAAGACGAGAACGAAATAATCACAATAAGCTCTTCCTCACGAACATACACGGGACCAACAACATCCGAAGGGGGGGGAATTCCTGGATACGAGCTGTACGCTTTATTAACTATTAGCGCCGTTTCAATAATTGGTGTTGCTATTATTTTCAAACGCAAGAGAATGTCGATCTAAAATACATTAGAAAGAAAAAAATCTATTTTAATCATTTTTTTTAATTTTTTACTTGGTGATAATGATCTTTTATAAATTTACCCTTCAATCGAGAATACTATTTAATAGTTGATCATACAATCGTGATTCGTGAATAAGTTATCTCATTACTTTCAAATTGTCAAAATTTCTTGATTTTCTCTTTCTTTTTCCATCAATAGTATTAACTTTAATTAAAGAATATTTACTCTAAATAACTAATCTAATTGTGAAATTACATCTAATAATAAAAAAATGATATTTTTAATTTCATCCAATAGACTGGTATTTGTGAGATATAGCTTATAAGATATCATAAAAAAAGTTGCGTGAATAATTCTTCTTCCTTTTTTTAAAATAACAAGATGGCAAACCTTTATATGCTTTTGAGAGATCAATAGAAATTAACTTAATCTAATCAATACAATAATCATTTATCTTATAAGTTGAAATCTCAATGAATAAAAAAACGATATTATTAGTTGGATTAATCAGTTTGATGAATGTATTCTTGCTTTCCTCTTCGGTACCTGTTGTTATTGCAGCCCCAGGAGATCAAGGGCTTGACATCGTGCAACAAGGAGATTATTACGAGTTTACTACGACTATAACTTCAACATCAAAAGGTCAAAACTATAAAACTGGAGAAATTACCTCGTCCTCAATAATTGAGTCTGAGAGTATTTCTTTAAATATCACATTAGTAAACAAGACTATGGGAATGATACAATATTACAATCAAGATTCTTATGATGGGGACTTTGAGGTTGTCTTAAATACTTCCATGCTGGGATATGATTTAAGTTATTACGACGAGGACGACGACGGTTTAGTGGAGCGTTATGATTTTCACTTGGATTTCGATTATAATAAAGTAATTGCTGGAACGTGGGAAAATTATTTTGGTTTATCAAGCGCCTTCGTTATAGATCTGGAATACGCTAAAGGTAATCTGAGTGCTTTCGATTACTCGCTTGAAGTTGACGAAATAGTGCAAAAAATCACTATAGAAGTTGAATATCAAGAGGAATATTACTATTGGTATTCATCATCTTCCATTTATAACGAATCGGTGGTCTACGATGTGAAACGTTCGTATGTACTTGAATACGATAATTTTGTGTTTAGTGGATTAGAATGGATTGGGCAATATTCAATCAATAGGATAGCAAACGCTACCTACTTGGAAGATAACGACGAAACAATCTTATATAGCAGTTATACTAGAAGTGTTACGACGAGAAAAGGAGCAGAAGGGGGAGCAATTCCAGGATACGATCTTTTTACCACGCTAGGATTGACCATCATAGCTGTTTTTGGCCTTGTCTATTTATTCAAGCGTAAGAGATTACCGCTAGATTGTCACATATGAGTAAAAACATTATTTTAAAGGGTGTTAAAAATAAAATGAATAAAAAATCGATATTAATGATTGTTTTCGTAAGTTTAGTGGGTATATTCTTGCTTTCCTCCTCAATTACTATCGTTCACGCAGCCCTAGGAGATCAAGGTCTTGATATCCTGCAACAAGGAGATTATTACGAATATGGCACGACAATAACTTCAACATCAAAAGGTCAAAACATAAGAACGGGAGAAATTCATTCCTATTCAATGATCAATTCAGGAGAAACTAATGTAAATATCACATTAGTAAACAAAACCACGGGAATGGTGCAATATTATGCACAATCTTCTAGTGGAGGGTATCCGGGTGTTATTTTAAATACTTCAACATTGGAACTTTCTTTTGATTATGACGACGATGACGAGGACGGGTTAGTGGAACGCTATGATTTTGAGTTTGGTTTCGTACCAGGACATAGTCCTTCCGTTATAATTGCCGGAACGTGGGAAAATTATACAGCATCGTTATATTCAATTATATTAGAGTTGGAATACGCCAAAGGCAATCTAAGCGCTTTCGATTATTCGCTTGAAATTGACGACACTGAGCAAAAGATCTCTTTAGAAGTTGAATATCAAGAAGAATATTATTATTGGCATGTGGATCATCCCATTTACAACGAATCCGTGGTTTACGATGTGAAGCGTTCGTGTGTATTAGACTACGATAACTTTGTAATTAGTCGACAAGAACAGGTAACTCAATATTCAATCAACAGGATCGCAAACGCTAGCTATTTGGAAGACAATGACAAAACTATCATGCTTGAATCTTACTCTCAGGTGCTTGCAACGAGAAAAGGAACAGAAGGGGGAGGAATTCCTGGATATGAACTTTTTACTCTCGTAGGGTTGACAACCACAGCCATTTTCGGTCTCGTTTATCTCGTCAAGCGTAAGAGAACATCGATGTAAAGAATATTAATAAAACTTTTTTTTAATATTATAACTTTCATATAATATATCTTCGTGAAACACAGATTTCACGAATAATTTATCTATATTCGATTTAAGCTATATTTTAAACTTGCTTTTCCATATTTCATTCTGATTTATATTAAATTGCTACCACAAGTCCAGCATTTTTCACTCTTTTCCTTTAGAGCGTTAGCGCAATTTAAGCAATAAAGTGCGTCGCAGTTGGGACAAATATAACTCGGACCAATAATGGGTCCTTTATGAACAATGCAGATGAATTTTTGTTTTTCAACCCCAACTTCGGATTCTATATTATCGATTTCTCCCTTTATTTTCACAACAGGTTGGTTTGATATAGGAAGTGCTTTTATGGAAGATTTAGGTGTTTTTAATCCTTGTTTATGTAATAAAACAGGAAAGTCTGGGGATTTTAGTAAAGAAGTTTTTTTCCTTTTAATTACGAAAATTCCTATCGATAAAAACAATACAATTCCAATAATTATCAATGTGATAATCACGATTTTCAAGGGAATATCTTGATCACTGCGACTATCTGGAGTCTCTGGAGTTTCAGGAATATCATTAATTTGAGTATTACGAACGAGGACTTGTTTTGTTAAAATTGAACTATTATGGTTGATATCGGTAACGATTAAAGTAATATCGAAATAACCTGAAATTTTAAATTGAAACTCAAACGATGGTGTATCCGCTAAATAAGTATCGTTATAGAACCACTCGTAAGTTAGCGGAGAATTACCTCCACTTCCATTGTAATTTAACATATACCATTGATCTATCACAAGCCTGTCCTCCGACACATTAAAAGCGTAATCCACTTCTGGAACGGAATCCATCAAAGGGTAATTATCTTGATTTACCATAAAGTCGGAACTATTAGAGATATAATATGGACTCATGCCAATACCATTAGTATTGAAACTTCCCGAATAATCGTTCCAATAGTTACCAATATTCATATAATCCCAATAGGTTGATGTTTTATTATCTTCGGCGTTTTTAGTATTTTTATAGAAAAAATTATTTGAAATAACATTTCTATCGCTATTATTGAGAATAAGTCCTACTAGCGCGTTAAAATAAATTAGGTTGTCGGTTATCGTGTTATCACTACATCCTTCAACATAAATTCCGTAATCTTGTAAAAGTGAGAACTTGTTGCTAACATTATTGTAAAAAATTGAATTATAATTACAATTTCTTTCCAACCTAATACCCTCTATATGGTTATCGCAAGCATCGTTTACAGCGATAGTATTGTTGTTACAATCGTAATTCAATAAAATACCGGTAAAGTACATTGAGTGTACATCATTGTAAATTATATAATTTCGAATACATTGATATCGAATATAAATTCCAATCTGTTGAGGGGTTTGATCTACCAAATTACTTATATTATTATATTCGATGATATTATCGTCACATTCGTAATCGAGAAAAATGCCATATAAAGAATTGGAACATATCTCGTTTCCTGAAATGTAATTGAAATCGCTATCATCGCAAAAATAAATACCGCTCATTGTATTGTTAATACAGATATTGTTCGATATTTCATTATCATTTGACAAGCCAAGGGCTACTCCCTGACCTGTATTGTTCACGCAAGTATTATTGAGTATTTGACCGTTTGATACACTTATAAGTTTAATTCCTCCGTTGTAATACGGATAAGAACCACTGCTCGAATTGTAAAGCGTGCAGTTTCTCACGATAAAATGCGCGTTGGAATTTATAATTTCAATGCAACTACTTGCGTTATTCCCGTTTATCTTCAGGTTTTCGATTACATATGGGTCGCTTTCCGTTCCCGAGCCGTTACACCACGGTTGAAGCACCGCCCAAGCCCAATCACGGGAAGGATTAGTATCGTCGATAAATATTGGAGAAGCAGAATTATTATAGTAGGAGAGTTTAGTTGAGTTTTCTGTTAAGAATTTGTGAGAAAATTTTTTATTTGGCAATAAATTCAATGAAAGTGATAAAAAGAGAATATTAAATAAAAAAAAAATGAGCATAAATCTTTTTCTAAGAGCACAAAATTTATTTTTATAAAAAGACATGGCGAAATTTCAATTCTAGATTTATGTGATGAAGAATTAAATAAAATATACCTATGTAAATTTTATTATTTTAATGTTAGTAGGATCTATTATAAGTATTTAAGTGATTCTGACTCTGTTTTAAAAAAACAACAGAATTCCTATTAAGGTAATTATAATAAATCCATCTAGAAATTAATATTAGCAAAGAAAAAATCTTTAATTTCCCCATCTTTGATATATTCATGGAAGAAAAAAAAGCGAGCGAAAAAATCGTGCGCTTGGCTCACGGTGCTGGTGGCGTCTTACAGGAAGAGCTCATTCAATTCATAACGAGTGGAATAGCACAAAAGAGAATTAGAAACGGAATCGGCGTTGAGGAGCTAGACGATGGCGCAACCATACCTCTGGAAGATTACGATAAGGAGGTTGTAGTTACGGCTGATGGACATACCGTATATCCGCTTTTCTTTCCAGGTGGCGACTTGGGCAAATTAAGCGTGTGTGGCACTGTTAACGATTTACTCATGATGGGCGCCGAACCTATCGCTTTAACATCAATCGTAATCATTGAGGAAGGTTTTTCTTTCGAAAATCTGAAAAAAATCATAAATTCGTTTAACGAAACCGCTCGAGAGGCAGGTGTGGCGATCATAGCGGGAGATTCTAAAGTCATGCCTCGTGGTACTTTAAACGAAATTATCATGGCTACCACAGGAATCGGTATCAAGAACAAGAATGTAAAAATTGAGGATAAAAACCTCAAGATCGGGGATAAAATAATCATAACAGGCTCAATTGGTGATCATGGTACGGCGTTAATGGCATCGAGGGAGGGATTAAACATCAATACGGATCTCACCTCAGATGTTTCAATCCTGACCGAGCTTAACGAGGCGATAAAGCGGTTCATTCTTAATAACGATATTCACGCCATGAAAGATCCGACAAGAGGAGGTATAGCATCGGCTTTAAACGATTGGGCACGGAAATCAAATACAAGCATCCTTATCGAAGAAGTAGAAGTACCCATCAAAAAACAGGTAAATGCTATTTGCGACATGCTAGGACTCGATCCGTACAACATTGCAAGCGAAGGGAGGGCATTACTTTCCGTCGATCCAAATCGAGCAGAACAAATCCTCGAAAAAATAAAAGAAACATCGATTGGAAGAGGTGCACGGATAATTGGTACGGTCCAAGCTGACAATCCTGGACGAGTATTTTTGAAAACCTCAGTTGGTGGAACCCGCTTCATTGACACTCCCTTAGGGGAACCAATTCCTCGAATTTGTTAATAAAACGCTTAAAATAAGCATATTTAGTATCAAGATTAAAATTGAAAAATAAATGAATGTTCCTGGAACTAATTTTTTAAGAAGCAAGGAATTTACGGATAAGATCGTAAAAGAAATAAACCAAATCATTGAAGAGATTGGAAAACCCGTAAAGTTCATGCACGTGTGCGGAACTCACGAACACACCATTTCAAAATATGGATTAAGAACGATTTTACCCAAACAAGTCGAGATAGTTTCGGGACCGGGCTGTCCCGTGTGCATTTGTCCCGCAGCTGACATCGACAAGGCGGTTGAACTTGGTAAGCGTAAGGACATGATTATTGCCACATTTGGCGACATGATACGGGTGCCAGCAACTAATATTTCGCTTGCCGAACTCAAGGCTAAAGGTGCAGACATTCGAATAACTTACGGCCCACACGACGCCGTTAGGTTAGCTCGAGAGAATCCAAGCAAGGAGGTCGTCTTTTTTGCGATTGGTTTTGAAACTACCGTTCCAACGGTAGGTTTCGAACTCAAAAACGACCCCCCTCCCAACTTCTCGATCATTTGCGCCCACAAGCTCATTCCCGCTGCTTTAGAGCTTCTTATTAGCCAGTCACAGCTGAATATCAACGGTTTTATCTCTCCCGGACATGTTGCAACGATCATCGGATTAGAGCCGTTTAAGATATTTTCAGATGCTTATCATGTACCAAATGTTGTTGCGGGTTTTGAACCCAACGATGTTCTTTTAAGCATATTAATGCTTTTAAAACAAAAGCGCGATAAAAAGCACGAAACTCTAAATGAATATTCACGCGTTGTTAAAACCGAAGGAAATATAATCGCACAACAAATAATTGATGAGGTATTTGAACCCGTTTCCTCTCCATGGAGGGGTATCGGAAGGATTCTTGATGGGGGTCTACAAATAAGAAAAGAATTCGAACAATTTGATGCTGAGAAAAAATTTGATATTAAGATCGAAAAATCAAAAGACATCCCCCCTGGATGTTCTTGCCATCTCGTAATGATTGGGAAGTTAAGTCCTAGTGAATGTAGCTTGTTTAGAAAGACCTGTACTCCTGTAAATCCCATTGGGCCGTGTATGGTTTCGCAGGAGGGCACATGTAGCATTCATTATAAATATAATAAATAAATTAACGAATATATTAAAAAAAGATTAGAATAATTAGAAGAATACTATGTTTGAAAAAATTCCTTCTGAAATAATTGATAGAATGAAAGAACTCGAAGAAATAGACCAAATTGATCGAATAAATGGAACTCCCGTTTTAAAACGCTTAAGACAAATACCTTCTGAGACTGGAAAATTTTTAGCCATTCAAGCAGCTCTCGCACCAGAAGGTAAATTTATCGAAATCGGTACCAGTGCAGGGTATTCTTCTCTATGGATTGGTCTTGCTTGCTTGGAAAGAGGTAATTCGCTAATCACATTTGAACTATTGGAAGAAAAAATTGAAATCGCAGTACAAACATTTCAGAAGACCAACATGGAGAAAATAATCAATTTAGTTCATGGAGACGCTCGTAAGTTCCTCCCAGAGCATAATAATATTAGTTTTTGCTTTTTAGATGCAGAAAAAGAAGTATATTACGATTTATATGATATGATCGTCCCGAAGTTAGTCAAGGGAGGCATTTTAATCGCAGATAATGCAATAAGTCACGAAAAGGCGCTGCGACCAACGATACAAAAGGCATTTCAAGACATACGAATCGATGCCGTCGTGGTTCCAATAGGAACAGGCGAATTACTCTGTAGAAAAATATGATACTATTGAAAGATCTAAAAATTAATAAAAGGTAGTTTAATCCTACTTAATTTAGATTTTTAATCTAATAAAATTAAAGTTTTTTGAAACCTTATCTCCTAAGATATGAATTACGATCGAAATCTCATTGAAAATCAATATCTTGCAATTCTTGCGGAATTTCCAAAGGCAATAACTATAGATAACACTATTTATCACTTAAAAATACCCATTCAGTCAAAAAGCTTTATTGAGGTCGATTTTAGGAACTATCCAAAAAAACCAAAACTCCACTTGATTAATTCAACGGGAGAAACATTCAGAAAAATGGATCAAGCCATTTCGTCTTTAGGGTCATGGAAGACAAAGAACTTCCCTAATGTAGTAAATGTCATAAGAGAAATATTCATCAAGCTATCAAGAAAAGGAATCGTTATTAAAAACGAGTTATTACAAGGTATTTTAGCTCTATGTCGAGAGCATCATCCTGAAGAATTTTTGGGACTTTTACGAGTTGAGAATGACATCGTAACAGAATTTATTTTACCACCTGGCGCTCTCACTTCAAAAACTTCGGGTGTATTTTTTCCCCATAAGATTCCACTCGATTTGACGCTCCAAGGAACGATACATTCACATCCAACGGGGAATCCATATCCCTCTAATCAAGATTTAAATGGGATATTCAAATCAATGCGATTTAACTTCATCGTGGGTCATCCGTACGAACTGTGGAATGTAAAATGTTTTGATAGAAACGGGAAAGAGCTGGAATTTGAAACAATCTTGTAAGAAAAAAGACAAATAGGATTGTTGAAGTGGATTAAATCGAATATTGCCATTTACAGGCTTGATTTACCATCAAATTTTTGTGCCGAAGTACTTTTTTTTATTTGTTTTCGCGCCACAACCACGGTAGAACCAGAAACCAACGCAATTCCTATAATCACGCCCCCAACGAGATAATAAGCGATAGGGATCGGAACGGTAATCTCAAGGGCATGAGTATAAATTATCGTGTTATTGGCGTAATCCCGCGTAAATAATACGAATTGGTAAGAACCAGGAGTTAATTTTCCGAGATCGAATTCGTGCGAGGTTGCATTTTCAAGAATCCCGTTTTTGGATATAATGTAAGCATTTCGATTTATTAAAAGCATGGCGCTTTCAATGCCTGATCCATTATCAATCGCGGTTGCGTTCAAGCATAAATCTTGAAATGTTGAAAGAGAAAAATGATTGCACGTGAAATCGATAATTTCAGGAGTTGCATTATCTGCAATCGTTGTGAATGAGAAATAGGACGGCACGAGATTGTGTCCCGTGATGGTCACGTTGTAAATTTCGTTAGATTTTGGGTACGCCCTGAAGATGGCAACTCCGTTTTCGTCTGCGTAAACCGTTCCATATTTTCCATCGTCGGTTGTGAGGTGAACCCTAGCGTAAGGAACAAGTTCTCCTCTATCGTTGCGAATGGTTATCGAAACGAGCTGTCCCTCGGTAACATTTTTTAGGAAGGGATTAGAAGCATAAGAAGGCGTATCCGTATGAATATCTACCTCGGGGTCACCTAACAAGCAATAAGTGAGCACGTTCTTGCGCTGATATTGCTGATACATGGAAGTATCTCCTCGAGTAAACACATCTGATGTCATGTAAGCAACCTTAGAGTCGTATAAGGTCCTTCCTTGTTGAAATTTATAGTCTTCGAAAAACACCTCCCAAAACAACTTGGCGTTTGCCCTGTTGGCAATTTCGAAGTCGAGGTCGTCTAATACATAATAGGTTACCCTAAGACCGCCTACATAGCCTATAGCGCCAGAAGAATCCAACTTAATCAAGGTTTCTCCAATGTTATTATCTTGAGAATCCAAATCGTAAATTGACGTGGTACAAGCGTCGGCATACACTAAAGATGGCATGAAATCGTTTGATGCTGATCCCGCCTGCGCACTAGTATAAATTCCACTAAGCGTTGCCCCATCGTATGCTGTAGGTCTCCCATGACCGGCGAACAGGACTGTGGAGTAGCCCCTGTTAAATTCCGAAGCAAAATCAGAATTAGACGTGATTTCTGACACGTTATCCGGAAAATTTACTTGAGTAGTCACATCGAAAGAAGTATTTCGGTACAAGTGAGTGAAATTCATTTCGAGATCAACGTAATTCTTCCAGATATACTCGGTCAAACGAGCCTCGTCCTCACCGTCTCCGTATTCGTCGTCAGGGTCCGTGCCAACCCTATCAGAAATCACCCCTGCGAGAAGCATCCTGTTCATCCATTCGCCCACAACGGGATTTGCCTCGTATTGGATGGTTTTATTTACCATGAGGCCTAATTCAATCGAATTTCCCGCAGGGAGGCGCCCCACGTATACCTCTGGGATCCAATCGATCTCGTCCACACCATAAGCGTTGTATTTAGAAGATTCTCCGTAGATTCCGTCTCCATCCTCGTCCCAAGTACCCGTAAGATCGGCGTAATAATAATCAGTTGGTTTATAAATAGGATCGCCGTAAGATTCGTCCGCAATTCCGTGATCTCTTTCAGCAGGGTTGTGAACATATCGAATGGGAATCAAGTTGTCTTGCGCGTCTCCGGCTAACAATACCCATCGAATGTGAAAACTTTCGTAAAACTCCTTGATCATGTTTCGGATCTTTTCTGGTTTATCCCTTCCCTCGTAAAGCGACCAATTATTGAGAATTATCGTTTTAACTCCTTTTTGGTTTTTCCACTCTTTCAATGGTTCAAGAGCGTTTATAAATGAAGGAATGTTAGGGGAAACGATTATCATTTCGATGTCGTGATGGTACCAAGTGGCGTTAAGTTCAGTAAAATCGTATTCTGGTATGAAAGGAGGGTTAAAATCATCTATAAGACCTACTCCCGAAACACTCAAGCTTGATAAATCTAACCTTGATCGATACTGTGAAGATAAACTGAAAGCAGATAATCCCGTAATTGATCCTAATACCATTAAAATCAATAGGGCACAAATTAAACTCCTTCGAAAGTACATTTTCATTTAAAATGACCGTTTGAAGTATTATTATATATATTAATGTTATTTAACTAATATCAAATTAAGCTTTTTTCCAGATAAGCCATTTAATATTGTTAATTAAACTATATAAGATGTTCGTATTAAATAAAATAAATATTATTCACTTAAATTAATAAGAAAGAATAAAATTTTAAATTTAAAATTAGGATCTATTTAAAGCTAAATTAAAAATTAAGGAATTAACTTATTTCCACATGTTCGCCAGTGACCATATAGTGTATTTTTTCCGCCATTTTACAGGCGTGATCGCCGCAACGTTCTAAATATCGAGCGACCATCAGGTAATGAGCGTATGTTGTAATGAATTTAGGATTTTCCATCATAATTGCCACGCATTCTCTAAAAATTGACCAGCGAAGCTCGTCTACTTCGTTATCTCTCGCTTCTAAGTCTTTTATGTCTTGAATTTGACTTTTATCAAAAGCGACCAGTACCTTTGTTATCATTATCTGTACATGCTCCCACATGTGTTTTAAATTCACTGGAACTTCGGGTGAGGGAATTTTTGCTAATTCTTCTACAACTTTCGCAATATCTTTTCCATATCGTCCGATTCTTGTTAAATAGGTTATGATTTTAAGTATGGTCGCAACTCTCCTTAAATCCTTGGCCATTGGATGATAGAGAGTTAGAAGATGAAGGCTTCTATTTTCGATATCCTCGTCGTATTCGCGTATTTTAGATTTTCTCTTTTCAATTGATTTTGCAAGTTTTAAATCTTTTGAAATTAACGCATTCATAGAATCTCCTAACATTTCAAGCGCTAAATTTCCCATTGAGAGAACATCTTTTTTTAAAACTCTTATATCATCGTGCATTTTTTCTGTCGCCAATTATATTCACCTTAAAAATTTATCCAAACCGTCCTGTTATGTAATTTTCTGTCATTTTTTCGCGTGGTGTTTCAAAAATTTGAACTGTTTTTCCATATTCAATAAGTTCTCCCAGATACATAAAACCCGTATAATCGCTGATTCTGGCAGCTTGTTGCATATTATGGGTTACAATGATGATGGTGAATTTTTCTTTTAACTCGAGAATAAGTTCTTCAATTTTTTGAGTCGCCATCGGATCGAGAGAAGCTGTTGGTTCGTCCATCAAGAGTATTTCAGGTTCCACCGCTAAGGCTCTTGCGATGCATAATCTTTGTTGTTGTCCTCCCGAAAGACCCATAGCCGTTTCATTCAATCTGTCAACAACCTCTTCCCATAATGCTGCTCTTCTGAGACAATTTTCCGTTATAGAGTTTAAGATTTTTTTTTCGTAAATTCGATGTATTTTTGGACCATAAGTGAGATTATCGTAAATAGACATTGGAAAAGGATTTGGTTTTTGAAAAATCATTCCAATCTTTTTCCTATTCAATCGAATATCCGCAGTTTTACCGTAAAGGTCTTTACCATTGAATAAAACTTTTCCTTCAATCTTACAAGCATCAATGGTATCGTTCATTCGATTAAAACATCTTAATAATGTACTCTTGCCACATCCAGAGGGTCCAATTATAGCAGTGACACAATTTTTTTTAAATTTCATATTTATATCTTTTAGAGTATGCGCCTCATTATACCATAAATTAACATTTTGACATTCTATAACATATTCAGAATCGGAATTTATATCTGGGGTATTAGTTTTTTCTTTTTCCATATTATCACCCATACTAAATTCTTCATTTTTTTTTTTTGTTTTAAAAACCATTTA
>JAFGGO010000177.1 GCA_016930515.1 Promethearchaeota archaeon
ACATCCCCATTCTTGGAATAAAGGCCATCAAGCAATTCTCCTGGCTCATTCAATCGGAGATTGAAGCCATTTTATTGATGAAATAATTTTATTTTTTGATACTCTATATATCTAAATTTTTATTCCTCATAAAACAGAAAAAAGAGAGAAAAATTGAGGTTAAAACATTTTTAAAATAATCAAATTAAATATTAAGTTTCTTTCTCTTTCGGAAATAACTCATCCAGAGATATGTACTTGATAATAATAGAATTATTAAAATCCCGTAGATAAGCGTATAAATAATAATTTGTGTTATTGAAAAAGAAACACCGATAACTTCGAACGACTGTCCCAATAAATTCAATTCGGGGTAAAATGCAGACATGTATAACATGATGGATATAAGGGCGCCCGTAATGCTTGTTGCAGCAGTGAATAGTATGAATTTTGGTTCAATGTGTTCCAAGAACTTGCTAAAATTTCCTTTGATTTTAATCTTAGTCGTGTCTATAACTGGTTTTCTGAAGGTTTTTTTGAAATAATTAAAAACTTCTATTGAATTTTGACAGTTTGGAAGCGTGGATAATTTCGCACTTTTTGAAATCTTTCTCCGATATAACTTGGCTTTCTGTTTCTTTACTTCTGAAAGCTTTTCTTTTTCGTCTAATTCTTCGTTGCACGTAGATTTTAAAATTTTTACGACGATTCCTCTTAAATTATCCAAATCGTCTTTCAAGCTTGATTGAACCTGTTTCAAATCTGTAATCTCATCTAAAATCTCAAGTTCTCTGAAATCTGGAGATAATAATTCGTTAAAATTAACGATGACATCTGTTAATTCAATAATGGCATTGGGTTCGTTGCGATATCCCTCATTTATCTGAAACATTGATATTGCCGACCAAACCTCATTTTGGTCGGGTAGAAAATTGTTAAACAACATGTATTCGACATCTCCTCTATCGTCTTTAACTTGAATTTCAATGGATTTTATCAATGGCATGAGCCATTCGTTTACATTTGAAAGCGTCATTTTAAAAACTAAGGCCGTTTCTTCTCTATCAGCAAGCTCAACCTTGTTATCACGGAACTTTAATTTCGTCCAATTAAATCCCTTTACGGGTGTAGGACCTTCTCCCGAGAACTCAATAGAATAGCTCCATCTATTTGGAAGAATACTTTTAATATTAGAACCTAGATATCGAAGCACTCCAAACCAATACATCGGTGCGGATTCAGATAAACCAAGGGAATATTCTTGGATAACGCTTTCAAGGACTTCATCTTCATCTAATTCAATTTTCTTAGATTTAATCAACTTTACAATCTCATCGTACCAGACACCGACACCTAAATGGCCAAGCGTTCGCCATTCCCCTGCAAGATCTTTTAGAACTTTTATGACGGGAAGATCTTTAGGTAAGTTTGAATCTAATGGTTCTAAATCGTAAATCATCCGTGTTATATCGGGATTTCCTAATTCTCTAGGGGTTTGCTCGTAAGCGCGACCAATCTGGAGTAATGAAACAATAATATCGTTTGTTTCAGATATTCTTGTAATTGTTCGTTGATCGGTTTGTTCTGGAAGGTACTTTGATACATCCCATATTTTAATTAATCCATCTTTTGACCCAGATACTAGATAATTATCAATTAAGCACAAATCTTTAACTGCACCATCATGTGCTTTTATTGTTTCAAGACAAACTCCTCGAGTGATGTCCCAGATTTTTATTGACGAATCAAAACAACCAGAAAATACAATCCCGTTCTTAACTTGTATGGACCAAACTTGATCGTCGTGTCCAAGCAAGACTCTAATGCATTCCATTTTGTTGACATCGTATACTCGAATTGTCTTGTCTGCAGATGCGGTCACGACAATATCTCCATCCGTACTAATGTGAAAAACTTCGTTGGTATGATCTTTAAAGGTTTTAAGGCACTTTCCTGTTTCGATATCCCAAATTTTTAAATAGCCATCAGATCCACTCGAAGCAACTCTTTTATCGTCAACGAAAGCAGTTGTATAAGGAACAAAATTATGACCTTTTAGATTTTTAATTAATTCACCCGTTTCAACATTCCAAACTTTTACGAGGTTATCAAACGAAGGAGTTAAAGCAATATTATTTCTCAAGCTGGGACGATATGTTGTTCCGTCGTGTTTTTCGAGCCTTCTTATCAATTCGCCAGTACGCACGTTATATATTCGATATATCCCGTCATCCCCCGAGACCATTACTTTTTCATTCTCAAGTGCAATTCCCCAGATCCATCCCTTTGCTTCAACATCAATTTCTCGAATCAGTTCTCTCTTCTCGAAATCCCACACATAGATCTTTTGTTCTGTACCAGCAGACACTAGTTCTGTCCCATTTGTAGCGAGACCTAAAACTATGTCAATGTGTTTTTCCAACTCTGCTTCACTTTGCGTGGAATTATCATCCCATAATCTAATTATTCCATCAGTTGAAGCAGAAACTAATGTATTTCCATCAATTGCAATACTCATTATTGCATCTTCATGCCCCTCCAATCTTTTTAAAAGAATTCCGGTGCCTAGATCCCAAACCAAAATAGTTGCGTCTTGCGAACAAGAATATAATCTATTGCCTTTAATCTCGAGATCCATGACCATGCGATAATGCTTGTTTAATTCGTCGATGAGCTCGTGAGTATCTCTATCCCATATTCTGATTAGTCGCGATTGATCGCAACTTACAATATAATCAGCATTAACATCAATCGCATCGATTGCGTCGAAGTGCGCTTCGAAACTCGATAGAACTTCACCCGAAGCGATACTCCATGTATTTATGTAATGATCCCAAGAACCAGAATACAGCAAGTTCTTTCGTATTTTCACGGAAGACACTATTCTAGAGTGTCCATCTAATGTGCGTATTAACTCCCCCGTGTTTACATTCCACAGTTTTATTGTCGTATCTGAAGAGCCAGAAGCAATTAAATCCTTAGATAAATCAACGCATTCAACTCCAGCTTCGTGTCCTCTAAGCACATACTTGCACGAATAATCCGAACGGTCCCAAACGCGAATAGTTCTATCCAAGCTACAAGAAACGAGATATTTTTTGTCAATGGCCAATCCTTTAACGATATCTTCGTGTCCATATAATTTTTTTATGCATTCCTTGGTGTTTCTATCCCAAATTCTTATTGTTTTATCTCTTGAACCCGATACTATTATTTTTTCGTCAATACATACAGTCTCAACGGGTCCTTCGTGACCAACTAACTTATCCCTGCAGATAATATTAGGGATATCAAAAATATTTTTCATTATTTATCACATATCCTTAATTTAAGATACAAATTTATGGTATATATTAAATAAGGGATTCAATTTTTAAACTTTTTTAGAAGTTCTTTTTAATTCTCACTTAAAATATTAAAATAACATTCATAAATCAAGAAATCAATTCGATTTGGATCTTTATTTATGCAAAGAAATAAATTAGAAGATTTAATTTATGAAAAAAAGGAAAAAAATAATTATTTGAATAGCAAA
>JAFGGO010000178.1 GCA_016930515.1 Promethearchaeota archaeon
AAAATCTTATGGGTTGTATTCCAATATATCTCTGGCTTTTTGGAAGATGCGTTTTTCCACAATCCTGCAACTAACTCACAATTTGTGGGGATGAGTAGGTGCAGAGATACTCTTTCGGGCACCTAAGAAACCGTACAAAATTGAGGCTGATCGGATTATAAGTTTCACGGATTGTTTCAAAGGTTTTAGCACAATTATCTGATGGATTATTGTCCATCTAGACGCTTACTGTCATCTCGATAAATTGTTTTTAGCATTTTTGCAAAGATATTGTTTTTAAGGAGTCTAAAGAACCACGTCTTATTCCTGATGGGTAGTGTAATGTTATCCTTCTCACTATTTACTTGTTCTGTTTTGGAGAACAAGGCAACTGTACAAGTCTCTATTAAGAGGCTTTGAGTTACAATGTTTTGGAATATAAAAATATATGCAGCAACAATTATCAAAAGTACAGGAATGACAACAATGATTGAAATGAAGAATATAAGTGTTTCTAGAGGAAGTGTAAATATTGATTCTCGATTTTCCATTATATTATGTTGAACATTAAAATAATTTACCCATCCTCCAACCCAATCTTCAAAGGGTTTTGTATTGGCGAATATCCCAATTAATGTAAGAAACCAAAAGGAAGGAGCAAGTCTCCTCTCGGTTGATTCTAAATTATCTCTTGACCATTCCCGAATAGATTTTAATTCCTCTACAGATAAATCGATAATCCCCCAACTTGTTGTTTCCTCTTGGAAGCTTAATGAAAGGATTTCCTTTATAGGTTCCGAAGTATAGGGATTGTTGGCAAAAATGAAGTTTTGTAGGGCAATACTAACAAATTTTATTATGACTTTTACCCCAATCAAAATTATTGAGCAAGTATAAATTGAAAATGGAAATATAAATAAAATCAATGTGATCAAAAACAAATACATCCTATTGGGTTGTGCTAAAACAGATGGAAATGTTTGGGGATACCATTTTTTCATCAGATAAAAAAATAAAATTAAAAATGACACTTGTAAAATACCCCAACATGTACGTGTCTTCCCTTTATTATGTTTTATAAACAGGAATGTATGAATATAGATAGGTATGCTCATAAAAACGCTTAGAACAAGTATGGCTAAATAGAAATATGACCACCAAGGAAGTGCAATAGATACATTTCTACTGCGAGTAGTATCAAAAACAACTTTAAATATTTCAGATATCCATTTTCCCCAAGATGCCCAAATAAGGAGCCATGAAAGGGAAATAAAAAAATTTGACAGATCAGAAGATAGGAGGTTTTGGCTAAATAAGATGAATGGATTCGTGCAACGAAAAATTAAAGAACGCCACTTCGACCATTTACTATAATCCGATGTGGTGAATAAAGCAGAGATGTCTTTCGAAGGTAGCACTTCCTTTTCGATGGCATCAATTATAGCTTCACGCTTTTTTATAAGGGATAGAGTAATATTTTTAATATTCTGTTCTGAAGAAGACAATTGGATCATATGGTCTCCTTTATTCTTACTTCCGACGAAATGGGTGACTTTTAATATTTAATTGAATTTTATTGCTTCATTTAATTGCTCTTTGTTCAATCTTTGTAATAAATCATCAATATTGCTTCTGAATGCCATCATCAAACCTAATTTATTGTTTAATTGAAGATATTTATCAGAATAATCGGTTCCAAGTTTTTGGGTTCTGCATAAATTATGATTCTTGGCATGAAACTAAAAGTTCATTTATCGTATATCCTCGTTTTATTCGATTGCTTCTATCATTTGTTGCCTGTTGAGAGGCTTTAAGGTACTCATGGAAGATTCTCTCATCTTCTTTTGGTTGGTCAGTATCTATTTCATCTACTTTTTTATAAAATTCTTGAAGTTTATTTGAAACCATATCTTGGGAAAGAGAAATCTTATCCTTGAATAATACTCTGTGTAATTCTACAATCAACGTAAATAAATCTGCTTTGTTCCAACATCGACAACGCTCAGGGAAATGGCATTTGTCTACAAAATTAAATGTAAAACTTAGTTCTTCCGTAAGGTTTTCATATGGAAAATCATCGTTATACATTGCTAAATAATTCTCTAACTCGTTATCTCTATGGAAATAAGTTGAAATTATAGTAATTATTAAAGTGAGAGTGAATTTTAAATCATTCATTCTCCGAATATCAGCCGCAGAAAAAATTCTTTTTGTGTCAAAGAATTTGCTTTGAGAAATTATTTCGGCAAAGTTCTTGATTGCTCCATCATATCGAGCATTCTGTATTTCCATCGCGTTTAAAGAATAATTAGTGGAATTTATTCTAGTAAACACCTCGATAATCTCCTCATCGCTTGGATGTCCTAAATCTCTAACTACTACAATATATTGTAGGAATGCCTCTTTTTGTTCTACGGTAAGATTTTCATAAGGCGGTACACCATTCGTCAGTTTTAATTCAGGAGAATTCAGGAAATACTGATTTATTGTTGTAATTCTTTGTTGTCCATCCACAAGTAAGCTATAACCTTCACCCGTTTCAAGATTTATATCTCCCGACGCAATGAATATTTCAGGAAAAGGATAACCATCGAGAATGGTTTTTATAAGTGCGCTTTTATTTTTGTTTGTCCAGACCAATCTTCTTTGAAAATATGGGGCAGGAATCAGTTTGTTGTTTCTAATGTCAACGATAAGATCACGAATTTTTTTGTTAGTGGAAGTAGTATTCATGCGGACTCACCCTCTTCTTCTAATAAACACGCTGTAACGTTTTTGATTTGATAATCTTCAAGAAATTTCCAGGACTTATAAAGACCAGCGCTAATTTTATAAGGCCCATATTTTCGAGAGTTGGTTAGACTTCTAAAAAAATCATTCCAATCAGAGGCAAATTTAAAGGTAGGAGAAACAGGTAAAAAATCTGGTCTTATCCAACCTTTGAATAAATATTTTTTGAAAGAATTTTCTCCTCCCCAATAACCAGCGTTATTTTTATATTCGTAAACAGATTCCCAGACCTTTTCAAAAAACTCGTTGCTAATAATCGCAATATCAAAATCGGACTCATCATAAAATTCTCTATACCTTTGATCAATTTTTATAGTGAAACCCAGTTTTGCGGAGCCAACCAAGATCACTTGGCTAAGATGTAAACCAAAGTTGATTGCTATTTCATTTCTAAGTTCGAAATAAAGATCGTTATTAAGTTTATAACAATCCCCACATATTACATGTTTCCTGACAATTTCACGTGGGGGTATTTTCTTTAAGTCGTATCTAAATTTGTTAATTCTTGCGGAAATTACTTCAGGATTTTCCATTATCTAATTAATTGATCTTTCGAGTCTATCTATTCCTAGTATTATTTACCAGGTATTGTTAATCGTCTTTTGTTTATCACCCCAAAACTATCAAAGAATTACATCCTAAATTTAATCCAAAAGAGATTTAATCATGCAACAGTACTCCGCCTAATTGCTGCTCAGTGAAATATCTCCATTTCCCTCCTCATCAATCTTATACCAAAAAAGGTGAAAATACAACCAGGTAGCAGCCCTGCTTTTTGCGAGGTGGAGGTTGCCGCGGTCGCTGGTGCTCCTACGGGCCGCAACGACACTAAGTGCAAGTTGGTCGAAAAGGTGACGCAGAGATTCTTCCACGCTGCGTGTATCAGAATGACATGGATGGGGCGCTGTGGATTTGTGAATTGGGGGTTGCCGCGTCGGGCTAGCGCCCCTGCGGTCGCAACGACATGAGGTGGGCAGGGAGAAGTGGGGCCTGGAAACCATCTTAAATCGACAAAAATCGCATCCAAAATAATTGACATTTCCTGAAATATCCGCTATGATATTGCCTTGTATTCTTAAACCGGCGGTCGGTTTAATCGAGGAACTGGCAGTATGGCACGGGTGATTAACGA
>JAFGGO010000179.1 GCA_016930515.1 Promethearchaeota archaeon
CATTTTAACTTGTTTTATCATTTTCAATCATTTTTATTAATTTCTACAGCAACAATCTTATACTGGATCAAGTGAAAATAGAATTCCAGTTAATATAAAATTTTCAAGAAAGAAAAGAACTAAAAGAATAATTCCAATAATAATTGTTGTTACGCCCGTTACTTCGAAATACTCATAAGATACTATGCCAAATATAATTAGCATCACCCTAACTATAAACATAATAATATTTTGTATAATGAAAAAATTTTCATAATTTATTAATTTATGATTAAAAGATTTCGAATCCTCAACTGATTTTCCACAATATCAACAATAATCTTTCCCTTGAGAAATCTCCTTTTTGCAGGCTTGGCAAGTTCTTATTTTTGAATCAACATTTGATTCTTGGTCACGATTAAGGATTGTATCTAAATTTTTTAACGATTCTCTATCTGCAATCACAGTCTCCATCGCAGTCAAATCCTCTCATGCAAAGAAACGCGTAAAAACAATTGCCTCGAGTTAGTATAGAAACCGATAAAAAGACTAAAACGAGGAGAATGCCTCCAATCGTGGTCATGGTCGTTCCAGTTTGTTCGGAATTTCCATATATTTGTATTCCGAACACAACTAGCAGTATGCCTCCCACTGATAATAAAAGAGTAAATAGTACTAAAAAAATAACACGAGATCCTCCCCTGTATTTTCTCGAAATTCCTACTTTTTTATTCGTTTCGTCAATCATGCGACCGCAATCCCAACAATAATCTTCTCCTAAAGCAAGTTCCCTACCACAATTATTGCATCTAAGTGTTTTTTTTATGCCAATCGATCTCGATTCTTTATCGCTTCGCTCATTCGTTAAGGCAATTGAAGTGAAATCCTTGTCCTTTGAGTACGAAATAATCGGTTTTTCTTGAATAATTGGGTTGATTTTTTCGTTTTGAATCTCTTTATTTTGAGAAATAATAAGCTTATTTCCACAATAGAGGCAATATTTCGTATTTTCTTGATTTTCGTTTCCACAAAAATCGCATCTAATGACACATCACCGAAGAGGATTTAATTCAAGTAAGGTTGATAAAAGCACCCTTAAGTATAAAAAAACAACTCTCGGTTATAAATGCATCCTTTTATATGAATAATATATACTCTTATTCAAAGAGAAACTCGAATATAAATCAATATCGATTTGAATTTAAAAATGAGTTGTATCGTCAACAACTACAATCAAAATCTCCACATCCTTCCAAGAACACTCCAAAAAAAAATGAGAATTATGATGACTATGATTATCACACCGAAGATAACTAGTGTCATTCCTACTTGAGGAGATCCTTCCCATACTTGTATGCCAAAAAAGATCAATAAAGTAGCCGTAATTAAAATATAGACGATTAAGATTAAAAGAAATTCTCCTATCTCATTCGAGTCTCCATAAATTAGCCTAACCACTATTTTTATTCCCAAGCAAACGATACCAATGATAAATAACATGACTCATAACAAGATAAAGGTAAAAATCAGGACAGCTCCCAAATATGTCAAGATTATTCCTATTAAAAGTGATGACCACAAGAACAAAAAATACAATCATTAAGAGAGTATTCTTTTAGTATTTTTTTTTCTCGTTTTATAGCACCCTTTTCTGTTAGTATCATTACTTGCTTAGAGCAATAAGAACAAAATATCGCATCATGTGGAATTTATTTCTCGCAATGAATGCATTGATAAGAATCTGTTTTTAAAATTATTTGTTGTGCGTATCTCTCTTTCGTGCAATAGGGACAGAAGTTCGCATCTTCGGGCATCTCCTTTCCACAATATCTACATCGAATCATTTTTTAATATATAGTGTGAATTTCTAATAATTTTTTGAATATATCATGTTATTTATTAAAGTTAATCGTCGTCGTCGTCATCGTAGTCCTGATCCCAATCTTCATCTTCTTCTTCGTAATCATCGTCATCATCTGATATATCGTATTGGCTGTCATCCCAATACTTATAATTTTCGTTATAAGTAGAATTCGTGCTTGTTTGGGATTCTGGACGATTTGTGACATTTTCTGGTTCTCTTATAGGTGTTCCACAATACGAACAGAATCTTGCATTTTCTGATTTCGTTTTTTTTCCACATTTTGAACAATACATTATATAAAAAAGTCACCTTATATGACTTTCAAAGCATAGCTAATATAAAAAGCATCAGATAATAAAAGTGATTCGATTGAATCGTGATCGAAGACCATAGAAGAAGAATTAAAGAAATGATTGAAAAGAATTGAATTAAATAAAATATTTTTCTTGGAGCTGAACAACTTCCCTGTAGTGTTGATCTTGTAGATTCTCTTCCACGAGTTCGAATATTAGCTCGTAATATTGGCGGAATAATTCTTCTGGAAACACATTCATATCGTAAACCAACTCGCTTACCAAACTTTCTGCAAGCATTTGCGAGTTAAAATTCTGGTTCTTGAGCAAGAAATTCATGACCTGTTGCTCGACTTTTTTTCGCACGTGGTTTTTGGCGAGCTTGAATCCCATGTCGCATTTTGGATCAAAATAATATGGGAAGTTGCTATCGTCAAGTATCTTCGTCAGATTCAAGGTAGATACAAGACGTTCCACGCTATAGTCTAGAGCACTCTGTTCAATTCCAAATTGTTCGCAAAACTCTATTTTAGTTTGGTGCGCAGGAAAGGTGATTGGGTGGCGAGATACGATGTAGTACCCTGCTATAAAAAATTTATACAAGTTATGGGGTATCTTCCTCGTTTCGGATAAATATCGATATACCATCGACACCACATCGAGAACAAGCTCCTCGTTGATGTCAAATTTTTTGAGAAATTCCTCTCCATTTTTAATGAGGTCAATGGTAATTCTATTTTTCGTGCTTATATTCTCTTGATGAGGTATTAAAATTTCCATCATTTTACATAATCGACCTTATCGGTGTTAATTTTTAGTATTTTTTTGAAGTGATACTTAGATAATATAATAGTATCATCGGGGATATATAAATGCATCGTTCGTGATGCATAAATGGATCGTAAAAGCATATATTTAAATAGGTGCGAAAAATTATCTAGATCATAGTAATTACTATTTTATCCTCCGATCATGCCATCAAAACCAAACGAGATGCCAAGAACGACCGTCAGTCTAGACATCTTTAACGAAACCATCATCGGCATGATGGCAGAAAAGCGAAAAAAATCGAAATCGGAAGTAATCCGTTTTATTGTCGATAAATGGGTGGAAACTAACTCCGAGATCCTAAAAGAACAATACGGTATCGACACCGAACATGTGAGCAAGGAGCTTGAAATAGATAATTTAGACGTGTATATTGAAGAAAAAATAAAGGTTCTCTCAGAATTCTCTCAAACCTTTGATAGTATCGACATCAACCTTTTAGCAGAAAGCTTGGATATGAGCCGCAAGCGATTGGTCGATTTGATCTTCAAGCATCAGAAAAAGCTCGATGTAAGACTTAAAA
>JAFGGO010000180.1 GCA_016930515.1 Promethearchaeota archaeon
ACGTGTTCTGCTCGGAAGAATGCGAAAAAAAATGGAAATCTAAAAAGAAAAAGAAATAATATATCTTAGCTTAATAAAATATAGTTTACTCATATATTTTCTTTTGAATAATAGGTTTAGCAAGAATATTAAAATTTAAAGCACTTAGAAATTTTATTAGGAAACAAAAAGAAAGATAAAATCCTTCCTATCACTAAATAAGAGTTAAATTGTTCTTGAGTTTTAATATTTTTAATTTAAAGACTAAGACCGCCCAAATAAGGATTAAGGCTATTAACAAGAATGATCATTGCGTTGATCATTTTAGCCCGAATCTCTGCCCACCTATCTTCATCGTTTAAGCCGCCATCAATCGAATAGCGAACCGTTTGATAACTACGGATTTCGTCATAATCCCATTCGAAATCGTTCGAATCTGGAAAAATAACGTCTTTTTTTGCTTTTAACTGTTTGAATCTATCATTATTAACCAATCGATTTGCATGGTCAAATAATAATTCTATAGAAGAATATCGCTCCTTGATGCGGTATCCAAAATAAAGGCCTTCTTTAGCGGTTTGAACTAAAGCCCACGATCCTTTCTCCGGATTTAAAAATGAATGCTCGGGAAATCTATCTGAAAGGTCATTTATCAAGTAATCCCAAAATCTCGCTCGTTTTGCCTCCAAGGTTTCTTCTTCCATTTTTAAATCCTCTTGTGTTTCAGGCTCTTCTTTTTCTGGGATATCAATCATTTCTGGTTCTTTAATCGTTGGCTTGCATAAAATGTTGAACTTAAGCTCTGGAACATTGTTGTGAAGCGATGATTTTAGTTGTATCAAATAATATAATGCGTCTTGAGTTTTCTTATCGTTTAAACCGTTAACTGCGTTTATATGTTCGTCGAGTGGGTCTTCGCATAACCAAATTACTTTCTTAATGTCGTGCTTTACAACGAACGTAAGGATCTGGCCAAGAGTTTTATCGTTACTTTTTCCGTAATTCGTTTCGATAAGAACTCTATTGGAATCTTCGTCTCTTGCCAATATCGTACCTTGTCGTTTGTCCACGGGATTTAATTTCAAGTTTAAAATATTCTCTAATGATGCTAGGTTTTTTTCAAACCAAGGCGTGAAGTCCGAATCTAGTTTAGGCCAGGCTTTATTTAAGGGAATTGGATCGACTTTTTCAGATTTCTCAAGGAATGAAATTTGATCATCACATATATTAGGAATGATTTTTATATTCTCTTTATCGCCCCTAAACCACGATTCTTCTTCGTATTCTTCTAAAGATTCTGTTTCAACGAATCTATTGATAAGTTGGATTGCAAGCATTCGAAAGGCGTCGTTAATATTTTCTCCAGTTTTAGCGGAGGTTTCCAAATAAGTCAATCCTAGTTCTTGCGCTAATTGTTCTCCTTCCTCTCTCGTAACTTCTCTCGATAGTTCAAGATCGCACTTATTTCCTACGAGGATCAAGAATAAATCTTGGGGCGAATTGTCCTTGAGTTCTTTATACCAAGATTTTATGTTCTCAAAAGTCTTTCGTCTTGTTAGATCGAAAACCAAGATCCCCGCTTCGGAGTCTGCCAAATAAGCTTGTCGGACTCTTCTAAATTGTACTTGACCTGCTAAATCCCAAATGATAAATCGCACGTTTGATTTTAATCCTTCGAATTGACATTCCTTTTTCGTTATGGCAGTACCGATCGTTGCTTTATAATCCGATTTGAACACATTATCGACGAACCGATATACCATACTTGTTTTTCCAACTCCTCCATCTCCGCCTAATACGAGTTTATAAGCGTATAATTCAGAATGAATCCTTACTTGTTGGAGCGTGTTAAGTTTCCTTTTTATAACATTAGCCTTTTCTCCGATGTGAAGTTTTGGAATTACTGGACTCACGGGTCTTCCATCAAATATGCGAGCTACTTTTTCGGCAGCCAAGTAAGCATATGGAAAATATGGATCTACTTCGGCTAATGCATTAAGAACAGTAACAAGCACATATTCTGGACCTGCTTCGCAAAAAATATACCTATATTGTTCCGTATCAAATGTTCCCACGCCAAAAGACCCTAATGTGAATTCTCTCGTGATTTTCTTGAGAATCAAGTCTATGAGCAGGCTAACATTACCTAATAAAGTCTCTTGGATTGATTTATGTGGATTCTTTGTTAGAACATCAAAACCCATGCCGTCCCTGTTTATAACGAGTACAGCAACAAAATCATCTCCTACTTCCTGTCTATACCATTGAAGTAATGCTCTAAGCTTTTTTCTATCCATGGACACTAAACTACAACTATTAACAGCGATTTTTTATACTACCTTAATAAATTACGGTTTTATTAATCTTGTGGATATAATCTTGCTTGTTAATTTTTAGTTTTTTTAGAATTTATACGATAGAAAAAAAAAATTAAGGGGCAATTCTAAATTAAAACAAGTGCTGCTTATATTATTGGTATATAAATATCTTTTTTGAAAGCATTTTTATATTACTTACAACTTTATTCTAATTAAAACACATTCCTACTTATCGTGTCTGACGAGCAAGAAGAATCAACTGAAGAAGAAGTAAAAGAAGAAAAGAAATGGATGGAAGAGTCGGGCATTCCCAACATGTTCCGGTTCTTTTCAATGAAAAAAGAACCGAAAGACAAAAGGGAGTTTCGGGGTTTCAATTAAAAACATTTTTAATTTTCTTCCAAGACCTTGAAAAATTGGGTAGATTGAAAAATTCTAGAGTTCACTTTCTCGAAGTCGTTTGAATCGCAGATTTCTGTCATCCACGCATATTCCGTTCCAGGCTTTAACGGTTTCTTACGAGGGTTGAAGAATGCTTGTTGTTTATTTAATCCGTAGGAAGGCATCACGATTGACATTGAAAAAATATCATCCATAAAGATAAGGTCATGCAAGTCCACGAATTTTCCTTTCCTTTCCGAGATATAATTAATGTAATATGCATCTATACCTCCGTGTTTTTTTATTGTATCCCATCGAATATCTCCCATAATTCGAGTCTGTCCGTTAGTTATAAGCTTAGGATTAAAGGTAAAAGATAATTTCTCTTTTATTTTATCGTATTTTTTAAAAAATTTCTTATTAGTATTTAATGTGGTAACTCGAGTTGTTATTTGTCCATCAAAATATTCGACTTTAAATTCGTATTTTCCATCTAATAATTCATTGTTTTCTTCGTGTACTAGGAATCTAACGATATTTTTATTGAGTCCGTCAACGATAAAACCATTTGCATTCGTAAAATCAAACTTTTGCTTTTTGATTTGAATTTTATATCCATTAGGTCCGGATATTATAATGTCTTTTACCAAGTCTAATCCTTTTTCACCGATGATTCCATAAAATTTGATTTCAAAATGAATTTTATTGAATTTGTCATCTTCCTTGTATAAGACGATTCGACTTGCGTTAACAGTATCAATGGGTGGTACCGTGTCAATGGGGATCTCGTCATTGAAAAAATATTCGCTAAATTGTTTATAATAATGTCTATAGGCTCTTGCGGTCAGGACATGAATACTATCAATATTGTCGAAGAATTCTGGATTAATATCAAATCCTGCCTCTAAAAGACCATTCTTTATATTCTCAATTTTTACAGGACAACCTTTTATCGGAATTGCTTGGTTAATGTCGGGATTATTGCGGTGTTTGTTAACCATACATTGCCCTAATAGTACGGTTTTTTTCTTTCCAGGAGTTGGGTTCATTCTTTTTCCGAGGATAAATTCTACATCTTCGAAAGGATCTCCATTCCACGCTAACGGAATGGTCTGCACGGCAGAACTAACAAGAGATGTGCAATAAGTACATAAAGAATTATCGTATTGTCGGAAGCTAATTCCTTTAATGCCTTGCTTTGCGTATGCAAGGGGCAAAAGTCCATCTTCCGTGTAAGGAAACTTATATTCCAGAGTCATTTGAACGTCTTCAATATTTGTCCCAACAATATCAATATCAGAAAAATCGACAGGTCTTTGGTGTTTATTTGCGTAATAATTCAAATATTTCACTTCTGACGGATCGAAACCAAGAATTTTAGAACCCACTTTATCTGCCGAAAATATATCCGAGGAAGCTACCAAGATATCGCTTCTTCGGGCTCTTCCATCTGGACCTGGTCCTCTTTCGTTGCTATAGATTCCATCGATGACGGTAGCACACTGAGGTAAGCTGTCAGATAAATGAGAAATGTAAAATTCCAAATCGTTTTCTAAATCAGGACTATGGCATTTCTTTCTTGAATTTACATCGATAAGACCTTTTAGATTTTTTATTGCCAAGCTAATTTTTGTTTGAGAATGAGTTTTTAAAACTGGCACGCTTACGATTAAATCGCTTTCCATTGCATCGAGATTATACATCAGCTCAATATTATCTCCTAAATCAATCTTTTTAAATGGTCGTTCAAAAATGTTTATGCTATTGATTCCATATTTTTTTTTTAACCTATTATAACCTAAATATTCATAAGCATTACGAGTAGTTTCAAAATCGTTAACTTTAGTAGTAACAATACCTTCTCCAATAGTAATATCTTTTACTCCTAAATTGTTCAAATATATTATAACATCTTCAACGACCCTTGATGTTGTTACCACGCCATATTTAGAAAAAGAGGGATCTTTTGCCCAGTAGACGATATTTGGTTTTAAGAATACTTTTTCACCTCCCATTAAGCTATTAAACGCTTGAGAAAGATTGAGAACCTCTTCTACTGATTTTATTTTTTCCTTGAAATGTCCTATTGCAACTTTATATTTAGTCATAATTTTACCTTTTTTAATATTTAAAATAAATAAAGTTTCATCATAGAATTATAAATGATTAACATTCATTAATTGTTCGGAATAATAAATTTCCTTTTTTATGTAAAAATATTTAAAAATTTTAAATTTATTATTTTTTTACGCAAAAATATCCTATTGACTACTATTATTAAATAAGAGGTAAATTTAATGAGTAACGAATTAAATATTAGAAAATGGTTAAACCAAATTGAGAAATATAGAACGCATGTTCATGAAATTAAAAAAGAACCCGCTATCGCAAACATTAATGAGGAAAATAATGTTTCTCAAGATGATTTTAAGCACCAAGTTGAAAAAGAAGCTTACTATATCTCATTAAATAAATTGAGCGTTGATGAGCTGACATGGCTCCTTGCTGAACGCCGTTTATGCATTCAAAAGGGATATTCAAATGTCTCTGAAGCCGAAATTAAAGCTTTAGCTGAAGATATTCACAAATCCGGAATCAACCGGGATGAATTGTGCTGGTTAAACGCAGAATTGATGGTTCTACATCGAGAAGAACTTCTAGTTTAAAAATATATAACAAAATTTATGCTCGTTTAAAAAATCAGAATTTATTTTTAAAATTAAATTAAAAAAAATAATAAG
>JAFGGO010000181.1 GCA_016930515.1 Promethearchaeota archaeon
GGATATAATGACCAAATTGAGGAATATTTAACACAAATTCTCAAACATTTTAAGTTAATGGAAGATAGGGATTTTCTCTGTTTTATTGAGATAATGATTAGTTTATCAACTATTGCAAAAAATTTATTTTATAATTTGGTAAATAGAACATTCAACAAACAAATAAGTTATATTAATAGAATTGAAAAAGAAAAAATAGATCCAAGGATACTCACTAAACTAGAAATAAAAGAAAATTCTCCTCTGAAACTCCATATACCAACAAAATCGTTTGCTAAAATATCAAAAAAATCAAATTTATCAGACATATTTATGAGATATTGGAATGATCCAGTGGATAAAGAGATCAAATCTAATGTTGAAAAATTTTTAGCAGAACTAAAACCAGAAAATAATGTTATACTTATAAATACTTTTGATTTTGCCTTTAATGAGGAAATAAAAAGAGAGAACATATATGAGAAAGTAAGAGATATCTATATATGTGAAGATTTTTCAAATCCAAAGATTGAAAGAGTCTATGAAAGTTCGAAAAATAATTTTATTGGATTTCTATATGATTTAGAAGAAAAGAATTCAAATGTGATTTTCGCTTTTGATAATAATAGAAGGAAAACTATATTTGATAATTATGTAAAGGATGAAAAATTTCTTTATAATTTTATATATCTCGTTTTAGCATACAATGGTAGAATATAAATGAGCAATAATTAAACTGGATATTAAATCATTAAATTATATAGCTATTTAATTTAAATATCTTTAGATAATTTATGATCTAAAATGACGACAAATGTGTCATATATTATTTTTAAATCAGATGGAATTTTTAATTTTATAAGTGAATAATTGTGAAGAAAAATCTTAAGGAAATATATTTAAACCAACTAAAGGATGTAATTAAAGAAATTGAACTTAATGATAAAATGAGTATTCAAGAAGCTAGTAGGTTTATTGCTCGTGTTAGCGCAGTCGTTAAAAGAATTATCGGAGAGAATTCAGAATATTACAAATATATTGAAGAAATAAAAGAGAGATATAATAGATGGAACGATAATCACGATGTAAAATTATCATCCATTCTTGGGGTAATAGAAGGGTTATATACCGATTTAGAAAAGGATTACTTGAAATCTTTAACAGAATTGATTCACGACGATGTCTTTACTGATTTTTTAGAAATGTCAGAGCACCTGTTAAGTGAAGGTTTTAAAGACGCTGCTGCCGTCATTACGGGAAGCACCTTGGAAGAACAACTTAGAAAATTGTGTTTAAAATCTGAAATTCAAATAACGGTTAAATCTAAAGATAAGATTAATCCAAAAAAAGCAAATCAATTAAATACGGAACTCTACAACAATAAAATTATTAAAAAAGGAGAAACGAAGCAAATTAGCGCTTGGTTAGATATTAGAAATAATGCAGCTCACGGCAATTACGACGAATACGATGAAAAAAAGGTAGAATTGATGATAGAAGGTATTAGAAATTTTATTTTAAATTATCCTGCTTGAAGCCAGTATAATGAAATTAAAATTTGTTCTTATAATAAATTCTATACTTTAATACAATCAAGGAAAGTAGAATAAAAAATCACGAAAAAAAGAGGATTTTGAATTTTAAGAAATATTTTAAATGAATTTTTAATCCCTAGATATAAAAATTATAAATTTAATATAATTTCATATTATGGCATCTGTTACTTTTAATAGTAAACCCTATAGTTATACACAAGATGATAAATATTTAGATTTAAAGGCCAAAAGGATAAAAAATTTAACTGATATTAAAGGATTGGACAAATGCACGGATCTAGAAGCCCTAAATCTGGGAAGTAATGAAATTAAAGAAATTGTTGGATTAGAAAATCTTCGTAACTTGAAAAGATTATATCTTGAGGATAATCAAATCCAAGAAATTAAGGGTTTGGATAATTTAGTGAATTTAGAAACTTTAGTTCTAAAGCGAAATCATATTAAAGAAATTAAGGGATTGGATGAATTAAGGAGTTTAAAATCTTTAAATTTAGAAAACAATCATATAGAAGATATAAAAGGATTGGAGTCCTTATCAAACCTAAATTTTTTGTCATTAACTCATAATCCAATAAAAAGTATTGAAAATATAGAACATCTTGATAATTTAATGCGTATTTTTTTGGATAAAACAAAACTCAAAAATTATGATAAAATTATTTCAGAAACGGGAACTGCTCAAGAAATAGTCGAATATTCTTTAAATAAAGAAGATATTAATTTTGATGATTATGATATTAGTAAAACCCTAAAAGAGAACTTAAAAGATTTAGAAGAAAAAATGAGTAAACTTGATGAATCAATTATCATAAATTTTGGAACACATAAAGAAAGAGAGAAATATTTTAAAATGAGACGGCTTCTGTTTTTAAAAAAACAACATCCTTCAAAAAAACTTATTACAGATGAGTTATCTATTAAAAACGAAAATATTGTAATTCATTTAATTCAATTTCTATCCCTAAAAGGCGTCAATAAGAAAAAAAGAAAAAGTGATATAAAATCCAATAAAAAAAATTATGGAAATAAAATAAAAGATTTTCAAAATTTTACAAATTTTTTTTGGAATCGAAATGTTTGCGAACAAAATAATGTCCTTATCTATGATCAAAATCGTGAAATAATTAAAAATAAGATAAAAGAAATGCTTTTATTATCAAGGTATGATCCAAAGAAACTTCCAGATTTGATTGTTTTTCCAGAAAATTCAATTCCTAGAGATTGCATGGATTCATTGAAAAAATATTCGCTAGACAATGATGTCATTATAATCGGAGGATTAGAACACGAAGAAAGCGATTCTTCTAATCAATATGTTAATAAAGCGTTCATAATACATGATGGAAATGTAGATTATCAAATCAAGCAAACACCTGTCAGAATTTATTCAAAAGATTCTTCAAAATATAAACAGGAAAGTATTAAATGTGCCATAATTCCCGAAATCAATATTTACGAAACTAGAATAGGAAAGATGGTAATATTGATTTGTAAGGATTTTTTAAGATTGTATAAAATTGTTCCTAAATGGATAATTGATAATGATATTAAATTTGTCGTGATACCATCTCTATCTAACAAATTTTTACCTTTTCTTTCAAAGTTAACCCAAACATTCTATACATATCAACTTGATAATGTTTACTTCATTTTTGTTAATGTTGCTGAATATGGAGGATCGGAGATATTTTCGGTCGATGATATTAATAGAATTGAACTGAATTATCAATTGAACGATAGAGATAACATTGGAGAAAGGTTATTAGTGCGAAAGATAAAAAAAGTAAAAGAGGATTCGTTATTTGAGGTATATGTATATTAAAAGATGAAAATAATTTAATGATCTTGAAATTTATGTAATGTTAAATATTTCTTCCCCATCATACCATAATTTATTGTTCCTTTCGTAAATGTATTTAATACACGAGAAAACAATATCCCTCAAGTGTTCGTCCTCGGAATTGAGTAATTTACTCAGGAATTTTATCGTTTTATGGGTTCCTATTGGTATCAAGGAATTCAACGAGCTATATAGACGATAACCGTCTGAGAACTTCTCTTTCAAGAAATTGATGATTCTTTGTTCAAAATTTTGGGGTTTAATTAACATAATAATCTGAAATAAGTATCCGATTAAAAAATCATGTTCTTTATCAAGTAAATCAGCAAGATCCAGGCAAAATATAATATAATCTTCTGAATCAATAATTATCTTGCTAAAATTTAAACCAAAAATAAATGAGTCCAAATTTTTAATCGGGTTATCAGACTCTAATATTTTCTTTTTTATGATTTTCAAGAAATCGAGAGAGATTTCGCTTGAAAATTTGTTTAACGGTCCTAATGTAAATGATAAATTTTCGAAACTATCAGTCCTACAAATATATTTTTCGAATAATTCCGATGCTTGCTCTATTTCACCATTGTCCAATAATAATTCGATTAATTGCCCCATTAATAAGTAGTCGTGATATTTTTCTGGTTCTTCAAAGTATTTATTGAAGTATATCGTGATTATTTCTTTTGATCTATTAACATCGAGAGAAAAAAACGGTTTGAGTAATTTGATTAAAGATCTGTTTAAAAAAAATTGTTTTATCTCCAATAGCGCTTCAATTTTATATTTCGCAAGTAAATCGTATGTTGATTCTAAAACAAATTCGTGAGGGTAATTTCTATATGGTAAGAGAAAATCTGCCAATTCTTCCGTTTTAAAATTCAAGATGTTATTATCGTCTAATAGTCGTTCGAGAATCAAGTGTAATGTGTAGGATAATTGATAGGAAGGAAATTTTTCTTTGAATGTTTTAATATCGCTTTTGAGAAGATCAATATCAAATTTTTCAACATCCACGCCTTCTTCTTTAAAATGATAGAGTAAATCCATGATTACATTGAATTCAATCTGGATGCTTGAATGTCTTAAAATATTCGCATAACTTTCACGATATTTTGGATATTTTGTATCATCCTTTATAATTTTAATAATATCAGGAAGGTAATGTTTTCTTAATACAGAACCAGCTAGAGATTCGACACGATGACAAAAAACATCTAAATATTCTTTATCTATTATATTGAACAACAAGGGCATTATATCTTCTTGCTTACCGATTGAAAACATTATCTTTTTCAAACCATCCTCTCTAATATGATGGTTCTCTGAAATATTTAATCCAAAATCTTTTGGTTTTCTATATAATTCTTTAATTTTATTTTTAGAATTCTCTGTTAACTTATTCTTATCTGATATGAGTGCAAGTGCGTCTCCAATAGTTTTTAAATAATCTACACCTCTCCATTCTTGTTCTAATTCGTTTATAAGTATATCTTGAATGAATTTATCGCCATAATTCGATAAGGCTGACATTATGGTCTCCCTAATTTGTTTTACATTAAAATCCATCCTTTGATTGATTTTATCTATATTGCTAATAAGAAAATTTCGAGCGTCGTCTCCGCCTAATTTTCCTATGGATTCCATGATCCATATGAGTATTTCTGATCTAGTATATTTTTCAAAAATACATTTCAAGACGGAAAAAGTATCATCAACTGTTCGAAGATACTTTGTTAAAAGCTCTAAAGAAATCGTTCTTACGGCCCTATATTTTGAATTCAGCTTTTCTAGCAATACCTTTTTTATTACCATTTTTTCGTCAAGGTTTGCGTTTGATTTTTGTAGAAACGATTCGACATACAAGAAACTATTGGTTTTCTTCAAATTATTCGTATATTCGTCGTTATCTATAAAGGGAAAGCTTATCACGATCAATTCTTTCAGCTTGAAATCGTGGAAAAGGATGCTTGGGTCGTATTTTAAAGCGTTCCTGTTGATTCTATCTACGAACTCAATTGAACCAAAATAATTTAGCAGTAAATCGTGCCAGAATCGATACTGGTTTTTTTCTTTTATTATGTAATTGGTGTTGATGAAAAAATCTTCAATATCGTCGTCAGTGAGAGAATTTTTAATTTCAAAATCTCTTCTCAAGGGCGATGTGATGCTAGCTAAAATAGAATGAAATTGAGAATAATATAAGTTATTTGATTTAAGATTATATAACATTTCAAAACTTAATTTACACAAAATTTTGTTTGGTAGTTCTAACAAATCGTTGTTGTATGCTAATTGTTTTGTTTTCAGATGGTCTTCAAAGTAAGCGCGTGTCAGCTCTTTTAAAATTTCGAAAATGGAATTTGGAAAGGAAGAAAATTTTCCATAATAAATTATGAGGTAATTCAGTAATAATGGCTTGTTAACGAATTCGCTCAGGTTTTTTTCTTGAATGTGGTTGAAAAAGTCTTCCGCGTCAGAATTTAAATTGTTTTGCACGTGGGTTCGGAGATCCTCAATCATTGGTGGTTCTAACGATATCACTTCGCTAAAATTTTCTTTAAAGTGTGAGGGTACGATGTGTTTTCTAGTCGTAAGAATTACGGGTATCTTTGGATAATTCCTTTTGAATAATTCGAACTTCTTGAAAAAATCTCTCGAAACAGTTGTGTCTAATTCGTCAAAACCATCCAAGAATAATGATATATTTCCGTCTTTTAAATGGTTTTGAATGTCCTTCAAATCGATGGAGAGAATATGTAATTCGTTTAAAACGAAGTTTTCCAAATCTGAGTTTTCTGTCCAATATTTTAATTCCAAGAGAATGGGTAACTTTTTAATTTCACTTGATATGAGTTTTTTCACGAACGATCTCTGTAGGTGTCGCAATAAAACGCTTTTTCCCACCCCAGAATCTCCTTCAAGGAGATAAGATCTTGCGAAAGTCAATTTCTTTAACTTAGAAGCGCGTTTTTCGTCAGTTTTTTTGTCTCTTTCTCCTTCCATTTGAGGACTATTCCTATTATCATTTGATTCTTCATTTTTTAATGTGCTTTCTATTCTCTCAAATAATCCATTAAAACCAATGTTCTCACCGTTCTCAAGATTAAAATAAAATATTTGATAATCTCGAATTTTAACGATTTCTTCGTTTAACGCGTGAATTATATAGTCGTTCTCAAAATGTTCCTTGATGTAGTCCCGAAAATCAGTGAAATCGATATTTCTTGAGAAAGGCGCATCAATCGTTTTTTGAAATTCAGAAATCTTTTCCAAGAATGAATCGAATTGGTGTCTTTTATGCAACATAGCGCTAATCGAGGGAAATTTTAAATCGATTTCTTCCAAGGTTTCGCATTTTAAAATTAATTCGTTAAAATCGTAAATATGGAATTGGAATCCATTTGTTAAAATTGATATATTTGATTGAACGACCAAGTGATACGCGTTTTTTTGCTTGGTGTGTTTTTCGATCTTTTGGTTAGGACCTTTAATTTCAACAAAAAAAAGCGCTTTATCCTCGTTATCGTTGCGGAAAATCTTTTTTCGTTCCCTATCGTTGACGACTATGACATCGGGTTCGGCTTGTAAATCTTTAATCTCAATTGTTTTATTTCGATTGATCGGGATTGTTCGAGTTTTAAAGGCCTCTCCAACTTTGTAACGCTTCTTAAAAAAGAAATTCAGGTGTTGATATCCCAGAAAATCCCTCAAAAAAGGTAATACGAATTTATGAGCAATTTCGTCTTCGTTTTTGTAATTTCTATTAGCGAATGTCCTAAGAATTTTACCCATAATTATAAGGACTCTATTTTATTTAAAATAATTAATTATTAATGTGCCATTAGCTATCGCAGTTTGTATTTTTAATCCCTTCTAAAATATGGCATTTTTGATTTTAAATAGAATCTTTTGTTTAGGTGAGGTGTGATCAGTATTGGTATAGGACCTGATGTCGGGGTCTTGATCGGTCATTTCTCGATTGCTGAACCTGTTCTATGATCATTGGTGCGAATTTTTTCTTGGTATTATTAACGCGAGGTTTTTTATAAATGAATGCACTTTTAAGGTTTTCTAATGAAAATGCCCGGATGGAGGGCGATCTTGAAGGAGATTAGAGAGAATGAGAAATGTGGCGCTCGCACCGGGATTTGAACCCGGGTCATTTTCCACAAGAAGAGAAACTCCTATTGTACAGGAGTGACAGTCCCGTTACAGCCTCTCATTGTTATCCAATGAAAGAATGCTGGACCGGTCTACACTATGCGAGCTAAATTCAAATCTGGGCTCGTAGATAAGCGTACTCTACAATTTGGTTATAATGCTAAAAGATATTTTATATTATTATATTACCTTATCTTTTTTCCAATGTTTTACTAAAATTTCCCAAGTAATAAAAATTTTTCTATAATCTATTTAAAGATCATTAGATAGTGCTTTAACAACAGCAACAAAACACAATTGCTTAAAATCAGAAATGCGACATCAAGAGTCTTTACTCCTTTTTCCTTTAAGCAATCCTAGCTCTTCTTTGGTGAAGTATTCCAAATATCCTTGTTCTTCGATAAATTGCACCACGGACGGAAATCCCGAGGAATATCGGAGCGCAATTTCGTCCTTAAACACCTTTTTCGCCTTTTCGTCTCCACTCGCAGCCAATTCTTTTAAAATGGGAAAGGCAACCTTCACATCCAAGATTCGAGTATCGTAATCGTGTTCGTACCAAGCCTGGATATTAGAACAATGTCCCCAGAACTCCTCTTCAGGCTCAACGATACCAATTGGTCTCCCTTGTTCGTACGAGTGGTCGTATTGTTCCATGATCTCGTTTATGCTATCAAATTCCCCGTATTCCGAAGCTTTTTCTACGGAAAGATTCATGAGCAGGTAAGAACATTGCAAGACGATCTTCCCGTTCACATATATCAAGGTCTTTTTCTTCCTCCACATTCCTTCTTCATCTGCCTCTTGCAGATCATTTACGAGTCTCACGGATATATACTCACTAATATCGAAGACTTCGAGGAATTCGTACCATCGCTTCATTTCAAAATTAAGTCCAGTTTTTTTGTCAACAAGGTCAAAATCAAACGCAAATCCATAATTTTCAACCTTATCTCTCAATTCTTTTAAATATCCAGAATAACTTTTCGATCCTACTTCGAGGTCGAAATCAACAAAAGGTTTATAATTTATCTGCCCTTCAAACTGCCCGCAACCTAAATATCCGATTTGATCAAGCGAAGGCAAGTCATCGAAGATGTTTAAATCAATATATCTTATAGGACACCGAAAAACGCTAATGCTTCGAAGTTCTGGTAAATTTTTTAAATGTTCTATCTTCTCTATCGGATTTTCGTCGAGATTAATACCATCAAGGAAAGGAAGGTTTTCTAGGGCCTTAATTTCCCGAATATCGTTTTTTTTCAGATCCAAATATGTCAAAAACTCGATTCGGGTCGAAAGATCGAGTTCTTTAATTTTATTACGAGAAAGATATAAAGAAACAGGACATGTTAAAGAGCGAAAATCCCTCAGCTGATCGAGGTCTTTTACATCATTCTCGCTTGCGTCAATCTCTCTTAACGATCGACTTGATTTAAGGGATTCGAAACCATTTAACGACGCGAGTTTGTTTCTTTTGATATCAAGATGATTCAAGGAGGGAAGATTTTCGAGCCCATCTACTTGTACAAACTCGTTCTCAGACACATTTAAAGTCTCCAATTCGGGTAAGTCCCTAATGTACTGCAAGGAGGATAACCCACATCTAGTGATCGCAAGACTTTTTAACGCCTTTAAGCACTGCAAGTGTTCTAAATTAGTAATTGTACACTTAATTAAAGTTATTTCCCTTATCGATTTATTAATCCTTTCCGGTTTCATCGCAAATTTCACGATAGAACAATTCATTGCAAATACTTTAGATGCTCTTTCGAAATAAATCGAGTTCAGATCTATTGGATCGTTGACATCGTGGATTGAAACGCTAAAAAGGCGAGAGTCAATTGTATCAGCAAAGATCGATACCTTTCCTCCCTCCTTTATGAGAGAATTGAAGAATTGAAGATTATTGTCAAAATCTTCTAGCTTTTTGTCAATGTGCGACATATTTTATCTCCATTAATAAAAATCAAAATTGAAAAAAAAAATTATCGTTATCTTCATAAAAATAGTTGCGAGTCATCGTTTAGCCGTAAAGCCTGTTTAAATAAAGCGATCCTATAAACAATTCGTCTAATTGAACTTGCATTGAAATGTCAGTAGGAGGATCGAATGATAAAATGTCAATCCCAGTAAAGAACTCCACGAAGAATGCTAAAGATTCGCGGTTAATATTAATTTTACCACGCACATCATCGTAAATCTCGTTGTAATATCGATTCCAATCGGTTAATTTTTTTATATCTTCTTGGTTTGTCGATCTCCCTAATATACGATTAATTTTCTTGTGAAGATAAGCAAAATCAACCCAATTTACCAGGTCAAGCTGAGCTGATATTGCACTTTTCTTTGTATTATCATTAGGATTAAGGTTTTCATTGGGTTTAATCAATAAATTATATGAGATTAAATGTGTAAAGAACGCGTATTCATCTGAAAACGCAGCATAATAATACTGCCCTCTTGCTTTAGGACTAATGGTAGAAAGAACGAAGTGTTCGGAAAAAAAACCATCGATAAACAGATTAAGTTGCTTTTGAGAACGACTGTACGCATTCATATCATAATTAAATGTCGTACCTAAGCGTGTTAAGTCTGAAAGGTAATAATTCAAACTATTTGCATATACAGTACCTTCTCTAGTAGCAATATGAACTTTATATCCTTTCAATATTGCATCATAAATAGCAATTAAAGTTTCGCGATTTTCGGGAGATTCTGTAGTCTTACCTTCAGAAAAGTCCAAATAACGGCCTGCTCTAAGATATACTCCTCTATCGAGAGGAATAACATTTCCATCCTTTGAAAGACTGGCATATGTGAATCTGAAAAACAATTTGTCTTCTAAATTTTTATAAGGTTTTAAATCTTGTTGGTTTCCCGCAGGAAGAAGGTTGTTCTCAATTTGCTTAAAACAGTTCCACGCTTGTCGAATAAATTGCGGTAATGCAATTAATTGTAATTGAATTCGCTTTTCCAAATTATTTTTAGCATCGAAATTTCGATAGATATTAAAACTTCCGTAGAACCTTTGCTGTACTTCCAAAAAACCATGGTTCTTAAATAATTGATTTATCTCTGCAGATGTAAAGGTGATTTGAACTGAAACTACATATGTTCTCGAATATCTGAGGCTAAAGGTAAATGCTTGGTCAATCTCACCTAAATGTCCTTTTTTCGAATGATCTGATAACCAATTATAAATTCTATTTTTAATTGTATCGACATTTTCTCTACTTTCACTTGTTAATGACAAAAATTCATTCTTAAATGCTAATTTAATCCTATTTTTAATATATGGCTTCAATTCTTGACCTTTTTCGTCTAAATTAGGCAATTTTATTGCTTCGATTTTCTGAAAAACAAGTTTGGTTAAAACTTCATCAAATTGTTCTCGAATCACAAACATTTCATCATAATAATTTTGATAAGATAAATGTTGTAGAAAATTAGCTAAAGCAAGCTCGTATTTTGAAAAGGAGGCGATATTTGTATCTAAAACTATTTTTTCACCATCGACCCCCAATTCATTAGAACACAAAAACCAAGAAATTAAACTATGATAATTAGAGATAGAGCTATCGAGAACAATTGCTTCTATTTCAGCAAGATTGTTAAAAGGTATTAAATTAAAATCGTGTGTATTTTCATCGATATGAAACTTTCCTTCTTTTAACATTTTTAAACCAAAAGGACCTGTTTTACTTGCGATTAAATTGCATAATTCTGTTAAACCTTGTGTGGTAAACAACTTTTGCCTGACATTCTCTTTAATCTCACCACACGCTACGGCAAGTGCTTCGATAATTCTATATTCAGAATATAATTTAAGCAAGTTATTTGAAAAAGAATCTTCTTTAAATTGACGATAATCTTCGTAAGTAATACCATATTCATTTTTCAAATAGGTAAGGAATGGTTCGATATATGGTTTAATATCTTGAGGTAATATATTATTGTTAATTAGTTTCCAATCGTATTCAGGAATTACAATACCTTCCTTTAATGGTTCTATTTTAATATTATGTGGTCTGAGTAAAAGAAACGGAATTTTCAATACTCTAATTTCCGATAATTTTTGTATCGAATTTAACATCGCGTTGCCCAATATCTTGAGACTCACGCCATGTTCAATGGCTAGCTCTTCCAGGTCGTCTAACGACAGTCCAAGAGTTGCAAAGCTCTTGACAATCTCGGAAAGGAATCCGAGCTTGTACGCCTGCGTTATTGCCATCTCTTCGGTCTCGTAGCACATGAGCTCGCTGTAAGCCATCTCGTTGCCCACGACGAGGGTCGCTGCCGATAAGGACAGCTCGATATCGAAGCGTTCCATCGAGATCGCGGCCAC
>JAFGGO010000182.1 GCA_016930515.1 Promethearchaeota archaeon
GAAAAAAAAATTATCTCTTAAAGAAATATATGAAGATTTCTGGGAATATATTGAAGACGATAACTTGGAATTCAAGCAATTTATTGAAAAGGATCCAAGAAGAAAATTTTACGAAAATAAAGCCAATATTTTCTAGCTTGAGCAATTTCGTTTCAATCGAAAAAAAATAAAAATATAATGGAACTAAACCCATATGACAGAATATAGATTTAGACTCACGGGAGTACCTCCCGACAGGGCAATAGAACTCATTAATGTAGAACCCCGCCGTTTAGTAGGAGAAATCAAGAAAGATGTACAAAAACAATATAGGCTAAACCCCATTGTAGCGATCCAATTCATATTCAAAGGAAAGGTAATTCCAGACAAGCTTAAATTTGGACAAATTGGGATTCATCCAAAAAAGGACATTATCACCGTGATGGCCACTCAAGCGGGGGGATAACAAAGATTAAATTGATATTAATTTGGAAAAGTAGGGTAGAAAAAGGAAAAAAAAAGATTTGTTGAGATTAAAAGGTGGTAATTGAAAGAAGGATAAATAAAACGCAAATTAAAGAGATAATACTAACACATCCAACTAAATTATATTTTATTCCCTCTGGATTTTTCGTGTGTTCACTTTTCATGATAATCAATTTTTTATTTTTTTGTGTGTAAAATTAGATTTGATTTTGTGTAACACAAAAGCATCCTATTTAAATCTTATTGTTCAACAACGAGATGATGGTTAAAGTGTTTTGACACGAGGGCATGCGTCGAGAGGAAAAGTTTTGGTTTTGGTACTTTATCATTAAGAATGTCCTTGAAAGCTTTTTGAAAGTCACTTAGGAACGCCTTCATTTTTTGTCGGATAATTGGGTGTTCTTGAAGGGCGATTACAACAACGAAGATGTTTTCTCCCTCTTCAATAAGAATTGAAAATTGTTCTTGTTCGATCAGCTTTAAGGGTTTTTTTTGCGAAGATAATTCTTTAAGAAGGTATGAAACCGCAGTGAGTATACCACCAAGGAGGTAATCGTCAATAATTGGCGTTTTTGGCCTCAATTCCTGCGAATATAACGTCATACCTGATTTTTGCACGACATTTATGTGTAATAGTGATTGTCTCCAATCGTATTTATCCACGAGATCGAATTCAACTTTTGAAAGTCGGAATAAAGATTCTCTAATATCAATTTTTTTAGTTGGACGAAGTTTTTGTTCTTTTTCTTCCCGCAATCCAAAATAGAAGAATAAAAAGCTAGTAGCCATTCCAATCCTATATATTAAATTTAAGATGGGATTTTGAACTATATAATTAAATATTACGGGGAATCCAGTGAAAATAAAGTATCCACTAGATAAAAATAAGAATTTTTTTTTTACTAGAGCAGTTTCTTTTGTTGCCTTCCAGAGAAATCCAAATCCACAAAAGATCATTCCTGATAATAAGAAAACGAATGTTATTGAAAACATAAAGATGTGGTTATCAGATAATTCAATGTCCATCACATCAGTCCCTAAAATAGATGGTTCGTTTAGGGTCAAAGAACCACTTGGGTTAGTGAATAAAATCAATTCATAAAGCAAAGCTAAAAATCCAAATATTGAAACAAAATGCCAAATCTTGCTTGGATCAACAAGTTCACAAAAAATATACAAAGATATTAAGAGGACTATAGGGGTCCACATCCAGCTGACAATTCCATAAAAAATATAATTCTGCTCATTTATTAAATTCGAACCTGTTAACACGATTGACATAAAATCTAAACTTTTATAAGACCAAAACATCCCTGCTAATACAACATTAATACCCATATAAAAGAGGAGTCTTGCTCGAAGCTTGCGTGCGTTATAAATGATGACCACCCCTAAAGTTAAAGCAAAAAAAAAGCAAAATGTTGCTGAAAGTCCATTGAGCAGTCCTTCGGGCGATATCATAATAGCACCTTTAAATTCACCAATCCAATAAGTAATAACTCATTAATATCCCATTAGATTAAGAAAGAAAGTATATTTATATCTTTTTCATTCTTCAAATTTTTCGAATCACATATTTTTTTCTTAAAACGAGAAACATGGCTGTTGGAAATATACAATAATAACTCACATTTAATTTTCTTGTTTTTAAATCGATCATTGAAATTATTCTGTTTTTCCTCTCGGAACCTTTTTTTCTCCGTTTCGATCGAAATCGAACTTAATCACGAAAAACATACACATGAATTATAAGAAAAAGACATTAAATTCCCGAAACGCATAGTCGTAATATTAAAATTCAGTCGTTAATTTTCAAAAATAATATAATTTCTAATTATAAAACTTGTCTAAAAATAATAAAAACTGATAAACATGAGCTATAAATTACCAGACGAAAAAGATCTCGAGGCAATGATAGGCATTGTTGGTAAGAATTATGCCACCAATAACAAGGCCATTACTGCTTCGTATCTCGCAAAATCGGTCATGGGGCTCGAATCACAAATCGCTGACATCGTCGTACGTCCCAAATACGTCGAAGAAGTGCGAAAGATCTTGCTCTATTGCTCCGAAGAAAAAATAGCCGTGTCGCCGATTTCGGGGGGATTATCTGGCGGTTTCGCGTGCCCGACTATCAAACCTGCAGGGGTTCAAATGGACTTGGGGCGAATGAACCGTATCTTGGAAATTGACGAAGATAATAGATACGCCGTTGTGGAACCAGGTGTCACGAACGGTGAGCTCTGGGCGTACATGCATAAACATCACCCCGATTGGGCACCTCCCATCGCAGACGGCGCTCCACCAGCTGCAACCGTCATGGGTGATGCCATCGATAGAGGGTTTGCATTATATACTTCAAGCACCGGCCCACAAGGCGATAACTTCATGTGCGCAGAAGTCGTGTTCCCAAACGGTGACATCGTGCGAACTGGTTCCTGGGCCCTGCCTTTTGCGAAACCTTTCTACAAGTACGGTTTAGGACCCGACATGTGGTCTTTCTTAATGGGAAGCCAAGGCACTATGGGTGTCATCACCAAGGCCGCCGTGAAAATCTATCCACATCCAGATTCAAAGACCGTCATTGCTTGGGGAATGGACAACCCATACGACATGCAGGACGTCACCTTAGATGTTGGTAAGCTCGAGTTCGGCGTTTCGCACAATACCGTCATGGTACAAGGTGGAAACTGGCCGCTCGTCATGACGCGATGGCCGAAGGATAAAATCCCACAGGACTACGAATTCTACGAAAAAGCAGGCATATCACAATGGTGGATGAACTGGGAGTGTTGGGCTCAAAGTCAAAAAGAGCTTGACAATGTCGTAGAAACAATCAACGGCGTATGCGAAAAATACAAGAAATCAAATCGATGTCGAAATCCGGACGCAATGAAACCCTGGGAACTTCATCCCAAGCAAATCGCTTCGAGAATGAAGAAACCCAACAAGATAGCTGTTCCCTATTCCTTCTGGGAGGCGGGGTTCTTGTTCATCACCTGGTACACCCCCTGGAACGAATGTGCTCATTTTGCTGAGATGTACAATGGCGTCTTGGAGAAATACGGCTTTCCACCCGTCATGTGGATTGCGAGCATCGAACGCTGCCGACAAGCAATTTGCATGCCTATTATCTGCTTCGATAGTACCAAGGACGAAGATTTCGAGCGCGTGCAAGAAGTGAACCGGGAAACCACTGAATATTCCTTGAAACAAGGCTGGCTCAATTACAGGCCAGATCCATACATTCACGCGCCCTTGACCTACAGTCAAGCCGCCATGTACTGGAAATACTTGCGAGCATGGAAAAAAATCGTGGATCCAAACATGATAATGCATCCCGGAAGACTTGGTCTTCCGTAAACCAGAGGTGAAAAAAAATGGCAAAAACAGGAATGGATAGGTTAACGGAATTAAAAGGCGAAATCTTCAAGTGCATCCACTGTAAAGCGTGCAGGTTTGCGTACTCTGGAGAGCCGAGCAGGAAAGGAATTGGAGAATTCAAAGGCAAGCAAGGCTCCGTTCTCTACGAGGGAATGGTCGATTCATGCCCTGCTGGAATCGAATACGGCTGGGAAGCGTTCTGGAACGCAGGAAAGATCTGGATCGCTCGTTCGATATTAAGCGGCGATTTGGATTTTACCGAAGAAGTGCGAGATGTAATCATGCCCTGCATCACATGCGGTCAATGCTCTGCCCAATGTGAGAACAAGATCCCAACGGTGGACATCATCGAATCCCTAAGGGCTGCCTGTATCGAATCAGGAGTACCTTTAATCGACAAGCACGAGTTAGTCGTGAAATTGGTTAAGGAACTTAACAATCCTTACGGTGGTAAAAAGGACGAAAGGATGAAATGGGCAAAAGATGCCGGATTGGAAAAGTTCGTCAACAATAAAAACGCCAAGATAGCGTATTATGTTGGATGCACGGCGAGTTATCGTCAAGTCGAGGTGGCAATTGCCACGGCCAAATTATTTGAAGCATTAGGAATGAATTTCACGCTTATCGACGAAGAGGTGTGTTGCGGTAGCCCCTTCTTTAGGATAGGTGCGATTGACACTGCTCAAGCGCTAATGAAAAAGAACCTTGAAAACTTCAAGAATGTGGAAAAAGTCTACTTTTCGTGTGCGGGCTGTTACCGGACGTTTACGATCGATTATCCCAAGTGGATGGACGAGGAAAAGCTTCCATTCACGACACAACACGCATTTGAATTGATCGCAAAGCTTATTACCGATAAAAAGATTAAGTTCAAGCCGAACGCCGAACTGAAGGGCAAGGTCGTCACATATCATGATCCCTGCCATACGGGTCGTCATTTTGGCATTGAATTCGAGCAGGAACTCATCAAGCAAAGTAAGAACTTGATGCTCGATATGAGAAAGCTCGATCAAAAGCTCGAAGAATGGTTTGAAAAGCCGAGGACCATCTTGAAACAATTGGAAAAGGATGTTGGCATCAAGTTCGTCGAAATGTACCGCATTAAGATGAATAGCATGTGCTGCGGTGCCGGAGGCGGTGTAAGAGCGGGTTATCCCGACTTTTCCTTGAGAACGGCCAGCCTACGTTGCGACGAGGCGAACGCCGTGAACGCCGATATTTTGACCACTGAATGTCCCTTCTGCTGGAGGAACTTGACCGATGCCAACGAGATGTACAATCATGGCATGAAAGTAATGGGCGTTCTCCAGATGATCACGGAATACGAGCTCTTGGACATCACCACGAAGCCTACGGAAAAAGATTTCTTATAAACGAGCTTTTTTACTCTTTATTTTTTTTATTTTTTTTATTCTTTTAACTTTATATCTCATTTAATTAGTATATAATTGATTTTACCTTGCTATGGAATTATTACCTTTGATTCATCCATTTTTCAACTCAAAGAAAAAAAAATTTGATTTATTCAAAATAAAGTATTCATAAGAATAATATGAATGTAATTTTTTAAGTCCTATACCTTTTTTGGAGCGTTTTTTCGTGAAGCTTAAACGACAGCGCTAAAATACCTAATCCAAATAGCATGAGAACGCCAAAATCAAGTAATAAACCGAAAGGTCCAAATGTGCTTGTACCCGAAAGTCCGGAATTTACGATATCAATAAAGTAAGTAATTGGAGATATTATGGATGTTGGCCAAATGTTAATTGCCACGAATATCGGGCTTATCATTACAATAGGGAATTTTATCGTGATTGACATTATCATTGTACTTGAAGGATGGGAAAACGGTGGCACTGACATGAGAATGCTGAAACACGAGAACGAGAAAGAGGCTACAATGATTCCAAGAATTAGAACTAAAATATTTAGTGAAGTCCACAGGGAAAACGCAATTATTCCTAGAAAAAGCGGTACTAAAGATATCAATGTCCCATACAAGAAAGAAGCCCAAATATCTCCAAGGAGGATCGTTTTGATCGTTATGGGCGTTGTCATCGTTCTCTCCAGCGTTTTAAGCAAGGTTTCCCACGGAAATGTTATGGGAGCGATCGCCGTTGCGGAATAAAATAGCACCAATGCCATTATTCCCGAGACAATGTACACTACTTCAACATTCCTTCCCACGGTAAACGAAAACAATAATATTACGGGAAAGAGAATCGATTGTAAAATCACGGGAAATTTGTTATAGTACATTCTCAAGTCTTTTACGGTAATGCCAAACGATCTCCTTATTTGTGACACCATCTTAAGAAGCGCAGATTCTTCCAAGTTTAGATTATCAATCTCGGTAATTTTTAATCCCTCCATTTATTATCTTCAAGAATATTTCTTCGAAGCTAGACTGAATAGAAGAAATTTGCGTAATCTTTATACTATTAGCTCGAATAAAATTTAATATTTCTCCAATAGCAATATCGATATCTTCCACTTCAAATATCCATTCGCCATTTGGCTTTGATTTTTTACTCATAACATTTAATTCTTTCAAATTTTCCATTTGTACCTCGTGATTGAAGGTCACACTGATCATCTTGCTTTTTTCGTAAAAAATCCTCAAATTATCAGGTGTATCAACGCATAAAATTTCCCCTTGGTTTATTATTGCAATTCTATCACATAATTCGTTTGCAACCTTCATGTCGTGTGTCGTCAGAAAAACCGTGATTCCCATCTTGTTGTATTCCTTGATGGTTTTTTTTATAATGCGTGCCGATATAACATCTAGACCGCTCGTTGGTTCGTCGAGGAATAGAATTTTAGGATCGTTTATTAATGCCATGCATAAAAGGATTCGTTGTTTCATCCCTTTTGAGTAAGATTTAGTTTTCACATGTCTTTTTTCAAAGAGTCCAAATTTACTCAATAAATCTCCTGCTTTTTTTAATCGGATGGTTTTTGGAATATCATATAACTTTCCTATCAACATGATATTTTGTAAGCCCGTGAGTTCGGGAAAAATATTGGCCATTTCGGGGACGTTTCCGATGCCTTGTTTCACAGAAACAGCATTTTTCCAGATATCTTTACCAAAAATCTCTGAATGTCCTCTGGTTGGTTTCAATATTCCCGTGAGCATTCGAATCGTGGTCGTTTTTCCAGCACCGTTTGGTCCAAGAAAACCAAATATTTCTCCTTGTTTCACCGCAAAATTTACCTTATTTACGGCCAATATTGATGTATTTGCGCTTGCTTTTTTCAATTTTGAGCGCTTGGATAGTTTAAATTGCATGGTCAAATCCTTAACATTAATGGCTTTCAGAATTTTTCACCTCTAATTTTATTGGAACTATTATTTCCCTTGAACACATCTACAACTGCAAGCTTTCTGAAATATCAACACTAAGTCCTTGAGAGTTATTTCACCATGACTATCAATGATTTGGTTTAAACTATAATTCCCAGGATATCCATCAAAAAGCTTGGGGCATTCAAATTCGCAATTCGTCTTATCTATTTCGTTATTTTCATTTTCAGTCATTTTATTCACATGTTAATTAGATTTTTAATTTGTTAAACAATTGACTTAACAAATCAAGGTAATTATTTAAATATTTTGAATTTCTTTATTAACTAAAAAGTAGAATATAAAGATTTTAAAATGAAAGAAATCGATTTTTCCGATTTTGTCAATTTTGCGAAAGCTTTACATTGTCAAAGCAGGTACCTGATAGTTGAATTTCTCCGATCTGGTCCTAAAACTTCCGATCAATTATATAAGCTCATGAAGGAGAGCAAAATACAAGCTGGTAAGTGTAAGGGCGAATGCAAAAATCAAATTAACCAAAACATGAAAAAACCAGCTTTTTATTACCACTTGCGAGAGCTTGAATCTGCTGGAATCATCGAATTGCAAGATTACAAGCCGAGCGAGAAAAAAAAAGCACCAAAAAAAGTGTGGCGACTAAAAATCGATAAGTTCTTCATGAAAGTAAACGAATGATAGTTCTTTTGAGTGATTACCAAAAATCATATAATAAGGTATTTTATAAAGAGTGGTATTCATTAATATTTTAAAAATATGATGATTCCATGAAAATTAATATTAAGGAAGCTAAAAGCATTATAACCAAAAGTAATATTCCGTCAATAGATTTCGTCATTAATCCTTATGTGGGCTGCCAGCACGGCTGCATTTACTGCTACGCAGAATTCATGATAAGGTTCACTGGGCATAAAGGAGAAAAATGGGGCGAGTTTTTAGATATCAAACAGTGCGATTTAAGCAAAATTAATCCTCATAAATACGATAGGACCTCGATCTTGTTTAGTTCTGTGACCGATCCATATTTGCCCTTGGAAAAGAAGTACGGAAACACCCGAAAAATACTGAAGAGCTTGATTGGCACAAGCGCCGAAGTTGAAATTCTCACGAAATCGAAACTCGTGACGAGAGACATCGACTTGTTCAAGCAATTCGATAATATTAGCATTGGAATATCAATCTCTACCTTGGACGAGCCATTTTCACGAATCGTCGAACCTAAGGCTTCCAAGCCCTTAGATCGATTGGACGCAATTAAAGAAATTCACGATCGTGGTCTAAAAACATATCTATTTATTTCTCCTTTCTTTCCCGGAATTACCGATTATCGGGCAATAATCGAAAATACCTTGGATCATACTGATCATTATATGTTCGAAAACCTTAATTTTAGACCCCATAACATTCCAAGAATAAACGCAATGATAAAAAAGTATTACCCTCAATTAATTTCCCTCTATCAAGAACTTCAAAGGAATCATTCTTATTGGGAATTGCTCGAAGAAGAGATAATTAACTTTTGTGAGAAAAAAGGGATAGATTATAGAATTGAGTTTCATCATGGTGGTTTTTCGAAATCATGAAGAATATATTTAAGATATGGAAATTTTTTCAATTAAAGACAAAACAGATTCGCTTCTATATGTTAAAGTTTCAATTGCAAGTTCTAACTCATCGGGATCTTTAATCCATCCTTTTGCATCTTCAATGTTTTGTTTGAAATGGTTTGCTAATTTTTGTAAGCAGTTTACATGCCACGCAAGATTACTCTCTGGATCCACTAATTTAATTTTCAGTTCATCAAGCATCTCAAGGAACTTTTCAATGGTCATTCCGCACCTTTTTATAAAGGTTTTTTTCATCCATTGCTTGGCAAAAAATCCCAATCCTTCAATTTCTTTCTTTAAGGATAGTAAGATAGTATCCACATCATTTAAAAGCTCGGTTACTGATTTTGAAATCAAGTTTCGTTTTGTTTCTAAGCTTTTACTTGATGAATCTTTTTTTTGACAAATCAATCCAAACTTTAAAAGAACCTCAAACGGGCTGGCAATTTGCCCATGGTGTTCCTTTGCGTGAACTATTGCGTGTGCCCATCCTGCTGCACAATGTTCTGCAGGCATTAACCCGTCGTATCCGGGATTTACTCCTTGGTTCTGAAATTCGTGTTCTGTCATACCAAATTTAGGGGCAAGTAATCGAGCTGCTTCCTGAATGCCAGGAGTATCCACCATTCCAGGCCCAAAAGTAAAAACAGATATATTAGTATCATCCAATTCAGCAGCAAGGGATTCAGCGATAGAAGCCAATGCAACTTTACTGGCAAAATAAGGCGCCATATAGGGGGTGCCACCAGCCGAAGTTACGTTCACTATAACGCCATTATCTTGCTTTAGCATGTGAGGAAGGAAAGTTTTTATAGTGAACACCGCCCCTCTAATGTTTACATGGTACATCTCATCCCATGCTTCCATTGGTAATTCCATTAAAGTTCCTGCAGCGTAAACTATTGCGTTATTAACTAGAATATCCACTTTACCATATTTTTCTAGAATAGACTTTTCTAAATTTAAAATATCGTTCTCTTTCGAAACATCTGTCTTGACATAAAGTGCCTCTCCTCCTTCTTTCCGAATCAAAGTTTCTACATCTTTACCTTCAGGAGTAATTTCCGCAATTACAACTTTCGCACCCAACCACGCTAAGCATCTTGCAAGTTCTTTTCCGATACCCCTACCGGCACCTGTAATAATGGCAACTTTATTGTAAAGACAATTTTTTTCTAATTCCAGCTTTTCAATGAACAAACTTATCACTCTGCAGTTATATATAATAGGAAGAGTGATTATTTTTTAAAACTAATAGAGACCAATTATTGAGTACTATTTTAAAAATTCTTCAATTTCGTTGTATACCATTTCCAAGGTATCTAAATCGGGTAAAAAGGTGATTCGAATGTGGTCCTTACCGTAATTACCAAAACCCGATCCGTAGACCGTGCAAATTCCCGTTGTTCTAAGCAAATCCACGACGAATTCCTTGTCATTGTTCCATTTCGGAAATTCTTTGAAATCGATTTTAGGAAAGAGGTAAAACGCCCCGTCGGCGTTTATAACACTCACGCCCTCAATTTGACGCAATCTCTTGTAGGAATAATCCCTGCGTTGTCTCAGTTTAACAACCATCTCGTCGGTGTGAGGGCCAGGATTTCTCAACGCTTCGATGGCAGCGTATTGAGCAATTGAGTTTGCGCAAAGTCGCGCTCTTGCCATTTTAGCAATGTTTTCCTTAAGATCCTCGATTTTATTTTCAGGATCGTAGTAATACAAATAGCCAAGCCGCCAGCCCGTTGCCAAGTGAGCCTTGGAAAAGCCGTTCATGCCAATTATGGGCACGTCCTTGCTATATGAGGCCGGACAAGAATATTGCTTTTCGAAGACTATTTGATCGTATATCTCGTCTGAAATGACCACAAGATCGTGTTCTCCAGCGAGATCTATGATTTCCTTGACTTGCTTATTACTAAATAAGCCTCCGGTGGGATTATTGGGAGTACCCATTAATATTGCCTTAGTTTTATCGGATATTTTACTCCTTAGATCGTCTATGTCTGGTTCCCACCCATTTTCTTCGTCAAGTCGATATTCGACGGGCACGCCGTCGAAGAATTTCGAATAACTTATATACAAGGGATACGATGGTCCAGGAACGAGTAGTTCGTCTCGATTTTCCAAGAGAGCTGACAATGAAAAAAAGATTGCTTCTGTAACACCTGAAGTAACTAAAATATCGTCAGTCGCAATATCAATGGAGTTCTTATTTCGCTCGTACTTGCAGATCTCCTCTCGAAGTTCTGGAATGCCTAGCGAATCCACATAAAAGTTTTGTCCATCTAAAGCGGCTCGAGCCATAGCGTTACAGATATACGCTGGCGTTTTGAAGTCGTATTTCACGGGATCTCCTATATTTAAGTGAATGACATTCTTTCCTTGCTTTTTAACCTCGTCAGCAATGACCGCAATGTCTCGAATGGGATATTCTAACTCGCGTAATCTCCGAGAAACCATTAATATTAGCTCTTAATTCTTGAAAAATGAAGTATCATGAGATCCTTGAGTGTTTAAAATGGTGCTTTGCTAAATAAATTTATGAAAAAGTATGAAATTCGTTTTTACCTCTTCAAATATAATATTATTTAAATCGAATTTTTAAGACCTAAAATTTAAAAGTTGTCACTTTACTATTTATTGAGAAGGAAACGGTATCTTAATACATTTTATCTGAAGAATTTACTGTAAAATGTGATTTCAAGGAGAGCTTGATGGTTTATTTTGAAATAAAAAATGTGGGGTTTAACTGCGATAAAGACAAGGATGCATGTCCAGAATACCCTGATTCGTGCGAAAAATGCGTGCTTGAGCGATTGAAATCACTTGGATTCAAGTTCGATTCTCACATTAAGGTAATGGAAATGGATTCTGAGGAAAAGCGTCTTGAAATGTATCAAGAACAAATATGGCAAAAATTCTTGAACATCCTCAATATCAAACATATTATTATAATGGACAAGAACTCGGGAGTGCCAATCACAAATTACGCTGTATCTGAAGCGGGTATTGATGCAGGAATGCTGTCGGGATTCATCCAAGCGAATATCACCTTTTCCGAAAGATCAGGCAGCACAGATCAGCAAGATAGCGTGATAGATTATCATTTTTACCACTTTCAATATAAAGATTTTAACATTTTACTCAAGAATGGTGAATTTTCGCGTGTTTGCTTGATACTCGACCATAAACCATCAAAAACATTAGAGTCAATCACGCGAGAATTTGTAATTGACCTTGAGAAGAAATACGCCAGCGAATTTAAATCATTTCAAACAAGAAAAATATTAAACTTTCCTTTCTTGGAAGAATTTATAATTGAGGGCTTTAGCGTGCAATTTCTTTTTCCAATGATTTTAACTCACACGATTCCTCCCGACGCCATGGAATCTATCAACGATAATAAAATAAAAAACGCCGTTTTCAAGCTCGCAAAAGAGTTTCTTTCAAAAAAGCACTTTTTTTTCATCAATACCTTACTTAGTGAAATCAAAAAAATCATTGATGTCGAATCAAAAATAATAATATACGAAATATATCAACTTCTAAAAATGAGTGTCATGATTCCAACTACCATCGAGACCGTAGAGTCAAGCGTAAAGGAATTTGAAGAAAAGCGAGCTCGAAAAATTGCAAATAGTCACGTGATTTCTCACATTATATCTACGGAAAATTCAATCACTGCCTTAGACGAATTGAAAAAGGCTGCTAAGACCATGGATCAAGACACTGCTAGAAAGCAAATGGAACAGTTCATAAAGAAGGGTAAAACCGCAGAAAGAAGTAAAATTTACAAAGAGGCACAAAAAGAATACGAAAAAGCCTTGTATCTCGCTACGGGATTTAATTTTAATGATGATATAGGGAAGATTTCGTTCATGATCCTCGAACTGGACAAGATCATTGGTGATATTGAGCTCGAATACGCAATTAATGCAGGTGAAACCGCTGAAAGAAAGAAGGATTTTATCGATAGCATCAGGCATTACAAGAAAGCAATCGCTATCTTAGAAAAAGATGTTGGGTCTGGAAGTTCCGAATCAAAGATTAAAAAATTGGAAAAAAAAATATCAAAATTACAGGATTTAATCTGATAATAATTTCAATACTCACGCTTTTTCTAAAAATGATATGATAATGATATAATCAACAAAAAAGTAAAAACAAAGAGATAAAATTAAATGACCAAGTTTTTATGATAATAACTAAAAGCATTGAGTATAAATTTTGAGGGGTTGGACAATCGTTTGACGGTCGTTGAAAATAAAACTGCATATCCCTACATCACAACTTTTAAAAAAGAACCATTCAAATCCTTTGCATTAATGAAAAGAAAGGATATTGGGCATTTTTATTTCAGCGAATACGAGAGAGTAGTAAAAGTTTATAAATATTACAACGAAAATTTGTTAAAAGATAAAATATTAAATCTTGAAAACATTTACTGGTTTCTCTTGCTTAGAAAATACCTTCGGGAGGATAAGCAAGAGCATTCAGACGAGATCTACGATTTTATAATCAAATGCGAGGTTATTTTAGGCGATAAGATAGGGTTCAAATTCTCTCCATCCTCAAAACAAAAATATCCCGATATATGGTCCACATATTTTGCCTTAGCAAGTTTAAAATTATTAGGTGCACTTAAGGTCTATCTCAGCCCAAAAGGAAAGCTGAATGTGAGGAAAGCTATATTAGAGTTCATTGATTCACACAAAACTGGACATGGATATCTTCATTGCCTGGATAAGGATTGTCCAATTGACAAGAAAACTTCCGTCGTGAGGACTCTATACTTTATTCTTGACGCGTTAATATTATTAGGTGTAGATGTACGAGCAAATAAAGAAGAATTTAGCGAAATAATTGGAGATTTAAAAAAGGATCCAACGATCGTTTTCAAACTGCTCTGTTCAAAGTTCATCGAAACGGACATCAATATAAGAGATAAAGAAATTCAATATTTATATTCTTATCAAAGAGAAAACAAGGGATTTAGTTTTAAAAAAGTTGAGGGTCAGATAAATACAACTTTTTGGGTCGTCTACGCTCTTAATAATTACTCGTGGATTTTAGATTATAATCCGATGGGAATATATTCGTTCATAAATGCTAAATTTCAAGATATCCTTGTTGCCGAACTAAATCCTATAAAGTTAATGGAACTTTCGAAATTAGCGATCTTATTTTCGATAATTTGGGAAAAATTCATCCAAGAAATCGAAAGAGTCTTATTCAAGCAATTAGAACAGGAAAAATATGTTGATTTAAATCAAATAAAAAATACTTTTGGACTTGTTCATGGAATCGAAGAAGTTATATCGTTCATTAATCTTAATTATACTTTTAATCTAAGGATTTTAGACAATCGAGTTGAATTTAAAAATTTTATCAGAAATTTGGGTAAGGGATTGCAATCTATTGCTAGGGAATTTTACGATAGACTGAGTAACAATAGTATAGTTTCTCTTTCAGATATATCCAAGAGGTACAAGTCAAGTTATTATCCTGAGAATGTTAAACTAAGAGAGGACGTGCTACCAATGATAAGAGATTTAGCAAGACGAAATTTCTTCAAGGGCACTATTCGCTCGAAGAGAAAACCAATAAAAAAGAAATACTTGTTCTACTTGAATTTTTTCTTGGAAAAAATTATCGTGTCCGACACTGAAATAAACTTGGAGCAATTACTAAGCGAAAAAGAAAAGCTCAAGGACCATAAAAACACCATTTACAACATGATCTTGAAATTAAAGACCGCCACTAATAAAACGAGAGAAGAAATAGAAAGTTACCTCTTAATCGACGAAATTGACATTGCTAAGGAAAGAATCAGGTATTTAATTCACAACACGCTCATGGACGCCGAATTTTTGAACGAGAACATTGAACTATCGTTTAGCGAGGATTTATATTATATTAACCTCCAAAAAGCGCTTGAGCCAGAAATTAACGCTTGGAAAAAGCAATATTCCGTGTTAAAAAGCAAGTTAAGAGACTTGGAACTTAATTTACAGGCAAGAATTGAAGAAAAGGAAGAAATCAGGAGCATTACGAAGATCCTTAATAGTTTAAAGGAAAAAATCTCGAACATAGAGGTTGATATACATAACAAAATTGAAAAATTCAGGTCATATTTCAGGGAGACCCTTGAAACAGAGTATAGCGACGAGATTTTTAACCTTCTCACCCGGGAGTTCGAAAAGATTTCTCAAAGAGTGCAAAGATACGATAATATCATCTATAGGGTCTCGCAACAAATCCAAACTCGAGAAGGGAAACTAAAACGCAAGCATAAAAAGATCATTGATAAGTGGATCACCATCAAGCAAGAGTTTGACGAGATTTTCGGGTATTATACCGATGGTTTTGAATTTTTTCACAAAAGCATTAACGAAATTGAAGAAATTCGAAACACTATCCGTATTGAATTCTCTGAGATTGGAAAAAAGATAAATCAACAAATAGCAGAAAACGAATACGAGATAAAAATCATTTTAGACGCCATTAAAAAAGAAACGGATGCAATTTTAAGTGAAAAAATGAACAAGATTAAAGATTTACAGAAAACATTCAAAAAAGAGATAAAATCAAAACAGAAGTTGTACTTACTTTATAGATATTTACCAGAAAAATTAGATGCTTTAGAAGAAGATATATTGGAACTAATGGCGCAACAAGTTCAACTTTTAAAAAATAAAGCCCTTGAAGAGAGAAAGAGAGCAAAAACGGAGGATTTCGACAATTTCGTAAACCAAGAGATGGCAAACCTGAAAACAAAAACAATTTCGTTTAATAATTATTTAAACCAACTAAAAAGTATCAGAATAAAGGATGTGAACAAGGGAGTTGAGAAGCTACAAAAACAACTTGAAGAAGCAAACCAACTATACAAGGCAAAATTAAACGAAGGTATCGCAGAAATTAGCGATTTCGAAGAAAAGTCAAATGTTACAATCATTCAATGGGAAAATTTTAAAGTTTATTTTTACAACGAAATTGAGAACTTAAAAAACGAAAGAATTAATACCATCATTACTAACAAGATAAAAGCTGTTTCATTAGAGAAAAAGACGAATAATATAGACATTAACGAACTTAAAAAGGAACTTAATCTTAACTGCAAGGTTTTACTAACGCGCATACGTGAAATGATTGAGATATCCCAGATAAGCGCAAAACTTTACGAAGATAAGAAATGTTTGTTATTACATACGGATCATTTTTACAAGAACGAGGATCTCAAGAATCACATCGATAACAAGATTTTAAAACCGAATAACGAGGCAATTGGTAAAATTTTAGCGTTATACGATTCAAGCATAAAAAATAAGACATTAGGCATCAATACTTTAGAGCTTAAGAATAGGATACAGGATTTGAGAGATTTTGAGAAATTTTCAAAGGAACAATTCTCAAAAAAAATCGAAGAGTTAGAAATTGATAGAACCAGATCAGATTATAAAAGAACGAAAAAATATTTCAAGGAGACTCTAGAAAATCAAAGCAAGGCCCTTAAGAATATCAAGGATTCCTTAATATTTTTTATTGAAACGAAAGATTTTATTTTCAAGGAATTTAACAAATTAAGCGTGGATCTAAAACAAAATTTTGAAAACATCGCAGAGGATAAAGAAAAAATTGATGAAGATTTTCAGGGTAAGGTAAAGCGATTCGATTTAAAACATAGGGACATAATAGAAAAAATAGAGATAGAATTAAAAGAATCTTTAAGTAAAAACTATGAAATTGGAAAATTAAACCCTGAAATTAGAGAATTTTATGTCCAGACGAAAAACGAATTCCAAAGAGAATACGAAAACAAGATAGAAAAATTAAAAGAGCAAGTGTTTAACATCAAAAACGACTCGTTCAGAGAGGACTTCCTCAATTACTTAAACGAAAACAAGATACAACTTAGTCAGTTACTTGGAAATCTTGAAAGAAGTGTTGAGGACGATGTGGAAGTGAAGTTTTACAAGAGAGCGTATCTGAAAATCGATAAAAGAGTAAAGCGTATCGAAAACGAGATAAAAGATAAGACTAAAAGCTTAAAAAACTATGTTAAAAAAGCAACAAAAAAGTCAAAGGATTTCGAAACTAGGAACAAGTATCTAATCGATGATTTCGGCCAATTCCTCCAGAAATTCTGGGAGATACTAGGAGAAAAAGTTAAACAATTAGAACAATTGATAATTAAATCCTATATTGAAACAACAATAAATGCCGTGGCAAACGGATTTCTTACTACGAGTTTTTTAAACGAAGAACTTAAGATAAAAAAAAAAAACATCCAAGAAGCCATAATTATCCTTATTAGTAATGGAGAGCTTGAAGGTAAATACGACATTCGATTAGGAATTTATTACGAGGATCCTGAGATTCTCAACAATATAAACGAAGAGGAGCTCGAAGTAATCAAGAAAATGCCTTTTAAATTTTACATGTTTATCACACATTTAAAAAGTTTCACGGGACAATACGCCTCGATCATCGCCATGTTCGCTTCTGTGTTGACGATAACATATACTTTATTTGCCATTACTGGTAATTTATTTATTGCGCTAATACCTTTTACTGTTATAATAATACTTCTTAGCTATGCGTGGTATAAGAAGAAGAAAGAAGCAAAAATAAAAATCTAATCTAAAAATACCTGATAAAATTTATAAATGACTACATACACCTTTTTATTTCCTCGAGCCTTCTCATTCTCCTATTAGCTCTTCGCTTGTAATGTCTTTCGATCTGGTCGATCATCAGGAGTTTAACATTTAAAGGTTTTCGATTCACGATTTCTTGTAAGTCATTAGAGAAGGATTTAACTTTCTTAAATTCTTTAACCAAGTGCTTGTTTTTGATAAGGTAATGAAACGAGGAATTAAATTTTTTGACTATGGATTTTACAGTCATTCTAATTAATTCGTGACTAGCGTCTGGGTCGCTCACTGCCACGATAAAAAGGTTTTGATCTGATAATTCAAAAATTATTTTTCGGCTTCTGAATTGAATGAATTCGATGTCCTCAGAAAATGCTTCTTTGGTGAAACTGCGAATAGCCGCCAAGAAGCTCGATATGAGCTGCGTGTCTTTTAAAGACCACTTCACATAATTTTCCTCGAAGAAACACAAGCCACTATCAATGTCCATTATCCATAATCCATCTATTAGAAATTCATTCATGATATTTTGGTAAATTTTATATCCTCGTGAAAAAATCTCGATTATAATATATAAAAAATATACATCTTAATGAATTTATCTTAATGGAAAATAATAAAAATTAATTTAAATAATTCTTTGGAAAGAAGTTTAAGTATTTCCTCTAAATATTATCAAATTATACTATTAGAATTTATTTTTAAAATTTTAATCAAAGGTTTTTAAAAATCGGATTTTATTCCCTTCTTTCTGGAGGAATCCCAAATAGCACGCTTGGTTCAAATGAGTATAAAATTTTTTCTCAACTAGATCCTCCTCCTCTGCAAGTCCTTCTAATTTTGATATTTCAATGGATCCTTTGTTGGAATATATATCCACGAGATTAATCAATGTTTTTATATTGTTATTTATATATTTTTTTGGTTGTTTTGTTTCTTTTTTCAAATTTTTGCACTTCATTTTTTGTATTTTTTTCGCTAAACTCATACGATCGAGCTTTATCACCTCAGAATAAAGCGTTATGCCAAATTTTTTTAATTGCCTTAAATATTGACTTTCTTTAAATTCGTCAAGTTCCGAAATTATTGTCTCGATTGAGCGATTTGTTAACAAATCTTTTTCTTTTTCTTTTATAGCCCTATATTTATTTAAAATTTCAAATTCAGAAATCTTATTCTTTGCCGAAAAGCTAATCTGTTTTCGAGGAACAGATTTGATTAATTTAAGTTTATCAGGTGAAGCTAAAACATCTTGCATTTGGTTTTCTTTTCTTACAGCAACCTTATGAAATGGTACATCAACCGTATTTTCGGTAATTAATATGAAACACCTTCCATAGTTAAAACGGCCAGTCCTTCCCCTTCTTTGAATTGTTCTGATTTCAGAAGGAACGGGTTCGTAAAAGATTATCGAATCCACGCTTGGAATATCTAAACCTTCCTCAGCAACGCTAGTGGCAATTAAAACATCAATCTTTCCTTCCTTAAATTCTTTTATAATCTCAATTTGTTTGACTTGAGAATACCCCACATCTCCATCTGCTTTAGATTGTTGACCAATGAATTTTTCTATAACGAGTTCGTCTGCAAATTCATTTTTAAGTTTTGTTTTTAATAATTCTGCCATTTCGCGATATTGGGTAAATATCAATACTTTTTTGTTCCTCTTGAGATTTATCTCGTCTTGAACGATAGAAACGACTTTTTTAAGTTTTGGGTGCTCTAAATTTTCATTTTTCCCTTCATCGTGAAAACAAGTAATAAGTTTGAAATGCTCCGAATTTGCTATTCTTTCGGCAGATCTTACTCCTTGAGCTGCACGAGATGCTATTTTTTCTAAAAAAGACATGAATAGCGATACATCTTGAGTTTCTAGGAGATCTTTTGCGTGTAATATGGATATACAACTCGCACAATAAGAAAAAATCGATTGGATGTTCAATTTTTTTTCTCGAACAATCTCTAGGATTGTTGGAGATTGAAAGTATAATGTTTCAAGATTTGAATTATCGGATTGTAAGCAAACAGTGAGGTCGCGTGTTATCTTCAAGAAGTCCAATTTGGAATGATAATTTTTTGAAGGATTAATTAATCCTCTCTCGATAAAAAATCTTAGAAACTTATGAAATAAGTGGTTCCATATTTCGCAGATCTCTATCATCCTAAGCGGTAAATCTACGATTTCTAGTATCTCTTCTATATCTTGTATATAATTCTTTATATCTTCGTCTTGACGTGTCTTAAATACAATATTTTCTATGAGCAAGTTGTTACAAATTATTTGGATTTGTTCTTGATCTCTTCCGGGAGATGCTGTCAAACCTAAAACAATAGGATCAGAACAATCTTCGAAATATTTTCGCGAAACGAAAGTATAGGCATAATTTTTTTTGGATCTATGAGCTTCGTCAAAAATAATCAATGAAACTTCTTTTAAATCATATCTATCTCTTTCTAGATCGTTTTTAATTACTTGAGGTGTTGAAATTATGATTCTTGAATTATGAAAAAACATCATTCTTTTTTCTGGAGGTGTTCTACCTGTAAGAGTAACAATTTGTTTTTGTTCAACATCGAGGAATTTATAAAGCGAGTCGTAGTGCTGATATATAAGGGGTTTTGTAGGAGCTAGCAATAATATCTTAGCATTTTTATATTTTTTTAAATAACGACTCACGAGTAAGACGGCTATGATTGTCTTTCCTAAACCAGTTGGAAGCACGACTAGGGAATTTTTATCAAAACACGAATTAACGATATTTAATTGATATTTTCGATGGAGGATAGTGTCTTGCTTTAGAAATGGTCCATTAACATATTTAGAAATTACACCATCCATGTTATCATTTTATTATGGATCGTGTATTTAAAGTACGAAGACCCGATAGAATTAGTAAATATTTGATAGAATATGAGAGTTTAAAAATTTGGTTGAAAGAAAAAGTCTTCCTTACCAGGAATGCATCTCACATGGTCTTGATGGATCAACATTTTAAGCGTGACAAATATCCACCCGCGTGCGATTCCAATAAAGAATCGACTCGCTCCAGGGTAGAGATTGTTTACTATTCTCGTCGTACTTATTCCCTTAGGGTGATTTTGAACTAATTCTAAAACTTGATTAGATCTTTTTTCTCGATGCGATAAGATTTCGCGAATTCTCTCTTTTGGATGCTTAATCAGAGGTCCGTGAGCTGGAAGAATTAATTTTAGATTTTTTAAGTTGTAAATATATTTGAGAGATTTGATGTAATCCTGAACATCTGAACTTGGAGGTCCCAACCAAGTTGTGGTTGTGTATAGAATGTTATCACCAGAAAATAAAATCCCCTTTTCTTCATTGTAAAGTGATAGATGATCAAATGAATGTCCAGGAGATGGAAAAATGCGCCATTCATCGCCGTTTATATTAATAATCGTCTCTTCATCAACAATCTCGTCAGGATCTGATATGAAGTTAATGCCATAACCGAATCGATAAAAAGAACGATATAAATTTTTCCTTAATTTTTCCTTGAATTTTTTTTTTGTATTATCTTTTCGTTGGGGAGCGTGATCCTGCGAATCTTCAAAGAAGGCATAAAAATTTTCCTTGTTGTTTATGGTTTGAGCCATTTTATCTGTAAGAATTATTTTAATGCGTAATTGATCTCTAAGTGCTTTGAGTCCTGAAAAATGATCCGGATGAATATGGCTTGGAAGTGCTCGAGTGAGTTTAAAAAAAATTCCTTGACGAGTGTATTTGGTTTTTATATGATTAATTTCTCGAAGAAGAAACCTTATCGCACTTCTTGTCCCATACCCCGCGTCAAAAATTAACCCATTTTTTCCTGCAATAACATATATATTTTCAGTCGGTTTTATAACACCAAAATTACTTTTTTCTTGTATCAAATATATTCCATCGATAACTTCCTTCATTCAAACTAACACCTTAATATGAAGTTAAGGTTTAAAATACATACTAAAATAAAATCTTATTTAATGAGAATGTATTTTGAAAGCTCCGTCCTTCGTTTTCTCAATGTTAATTGCGTGACTTGGGCGATCTCACAAATTTCTTTTTGAGTTCTTTTTTCCCCGAATACTTTTGAGGCCGAATAAATAAATGCTGCCGCCAAACCCTTTGGATCCTTTCCAGAAGTATTATATCCTCTTTCTTTTGCTTGCTTTAAGAGTTTTATTGCGTAATTCCTGCATTGCATTGGTAATTTTAATTCTTCAATAAACCTATTTATATAGGAGGAGGCATTCAAATTATTGACTTTAAGGTTTAGGGAAGGAAGAACTTCCAAGAGAATTAATTTGAAATTTTTTATACATTTTTTATGAGGAATATTCGTAATCTCTAAGATTTCAGACATAGTTAAAGGTATTTCGTGAATTCTCATTGCCGCAAACATCGATGCTGAAAGTAGAGATTCAATGCTTCTCCCCACGGTGAGCTTTTTTCTTACGACTGACTGATAAATTTTAAGAGCGTTTCTTGCAACAACATTTGGAATTTGTAGACGTTCCCTTAAGTTTTCTAGTAACGGAATTGCTATTTTGAGATTCCTTTCGAAGGAATCTACAACAGAGTTTTGAATTTTTGACAAGCGAGCGAACTTAGAAGCGATATCTGAAGTCAATAGACCCCCACTTGCGTCTCGTTTACCTCGAATGACCGTTCGAGGACCTATTTTGTTTTTAACTACTTCGTTTATGATTCGATCTTTCTTTTCCTCTGCTGTATAAGTTCTCCTTGGAGCATCGTCGAAGATTTTCGATATAATAAATCCACAATTCAGACAAACATAATATCCGTCTTCCTGACTAATTTGGGGCATCGGGCAACAAGATTTTTCTTCGAATTCTTCGAAAAAGTGATCTTCCCTTTTCGGTTTTTCGGAGTGGTGAGAATTTTTTTTCGTGTATAAACCCATTTATAATCCCCAAAAATTGTAAAACCATAAATCTAGGCAATTTACACAACCAAAGAAACATTTATCATATAAAATTAGATCGAATTTGCTTTAAAGTGAGAGCGTAGGTAACGAACATTTTTTTGATTTTGTATTATTTATGATTTATGGAAAAATTCTAGGTGAAAAAGAATGTATTCATTAATTACAACATATAGCTTATGCCCTAACACAAAAAATAATTAAACAAGGAAGAATATTTGTAATTATTATAAAAAATTCCATGTAATTTGAAATTATAAGCAATGAAAGGCTTGGAGAGCGTATATCTCATTAATAGCAACGGAAAACTCGTATTCTCCATCGAAAATTCTACGAGAAAAACCCAAATAAATCGACCAGAAGCTTTATCTGATTTCTTAGGGCTCATGGAAGCCATCGCAAGTCGATTGGGAAACCAACAAATAAATCTCATTGAATTGGGAAGAAGTACCATATACTCCAACCTCGATAAATATAATAATATCCTATTTGTGATAAAATGCGATAAAAAGACGAAAAAAAAAAAAATTGATGAGCTTTTTAGTAGATTGAGGTATGAGTTTGTTAGAATTTTTGATGGTAATTTGAACAAACCAAACGAGGTTAAACGAAGTTTAATGAACGAATTTGCAAATATTATGATCAAATTATGTGGCACCGAATTTGAAACCTCTCATTCAATAGAAGAACTTAAATTTATATTGTGAATCAAACGAGCTAACTCGTTTTTAAAAGAATAGATCTTTAAAATTTAGATGATTTGCCTTATATTTCTCATATTCAAATTAAATAATAAGTTGTTTATCTAAATCGCGTGATAATTAAGAAGAAAAAACCCCAGAAAAATTATAATTTACTGAAAGATTATAATTTGGGAAAATCTTTGATTCACTTTTATACCATATTCCTTTAAATATGACACGAAAGGTTACTTATGTAACTTCAGAAAAATATATAATTCTGAGGTTATTCAAAAGACAAACACTTGTGTTCGAACGAAGTAAGATAAGGAGGGCGATAAGACTTAATCTTACTTCAAAACCCACCAAGAAATCATTGGTGGGTTATATATTTTATTAAAATATGATGTATTTGCGATAATTTTATAGGTATTTATTACCTTGTTTACCTAAATGAGTATTAAAGGGGTCGTGTTTGACTTCGGATTCACGCTTTTTTATTTTAAGGACGTTTCTCTTGAGAAATATCTAGCTTGTTATAATAAAGGTTTAGAAGAATCTATCAAGTTCTTAAGGAATATAAGAATCTTGAACGATAAAAGCAGGGAAATGGAGTTTAAAAGCATTTTTATCGATCGGAGGAATCAACGCTTTAAAGAAAGCAGAATAACTAATTTAGAATTCACGACATTAGGAATCTTTGAACACGTCTTAGATAAATTAGATTTAAGCAGTAAAATTATAGATAATTTAATTGATTTTAAAGATCTTACCAAGAAGTTAGCAGATATTTATCATTCTTACGAGGAACGCGAATGGATACCGTTCCCTAAAACCATTTATACTCTTGATCAATTATCAAAAATCAACGATTTGAAAATAGCATTGCTTTCAAATCATCCACATCACAATATGATTGTTAATATTTTAAAGAAGCATCACGTTTACCATCTTTTCGATGTAGTTCTTACATCGGCGAAGTTTGGAAAAAGAAAACCCGATCCAAGCATCTTCCTCCACATTATAAAGAAAATGGGATTAACTGGACAAGAGCAGAATTGCTTCATGTGCGGGGACGAACACGCCGATATAGTTGGGGGGCACGCTATAGGTTTAAAAACAATATTGTGCGAACGAGCATATAAATTTCCCTCCGAAAAAGAAATTAAAATATCAGATTATTTTAACATCAGCGAAATTTCTGAAATTTTGGATCTTATTCACGAATAAAACGAATATCTATATCACCGCAAGCAATATTAATGACCCTGGGGCGATTTGAACGCCCGATTTCTTGCTCCGCAAGCAAGCGCCCCATCCAGGCTAGGCTACAGGGTCGAAAATGTAATTGTTTAATCATTTATTCAGATTTTTAATAAATGATCCAATGATTTATTTTAGTTAAAGTTTTATTCACTTGATATTGCATAAAAACCATTCTTACAAATAAAATTAGTTAAAGAAAAAAAAAGTTAATGATTATTCTTCAGGGATTGTTACCGAAATAATGCCCATTTCGAAAAATTCTCCTCTCCTTGTACCATCAACGAAGAGTTCGCATTTATAATTGAGGAGAAGGTCGTTCTGAGTACAATTCAAGTACGCGGAGAATCCTTGAAGTTCACCTGGGTGTAGCGTTGCGTTGAATAAGGTAAAAGTAATGCTATAGCCATCATTATATGTTGTAGTAAAATTACTAATGGAGGCAAGACCCAATAACTTGATATTGTTTGGATCATTTAGCGATTCGGAATATATCGTAAGATTGAGTACGATTTGGTAACCGGGATTGTCAATGTTATCGTCAATGTTCTCTAATGAATAGTGAAATTTAGCGTAATCGTTCGTATTGTTTGCGGGATATGAAATTACTGACTCCATGGAAAAATCAAAATCAATAAAGATCGGCGAAGTAATGTTTACTCTAAGTAAATTCGAAAAAACCTGACCATAATCGTTGTAAGCTCTTAACCTGTAATAAAAAGTTCCATTGTGATTCTCGTTAATATAATAGCTTGTTGTGGTTAATCCCACGGCAATTGGTTCCAAGCCCGTTATATCTGTAATTGGTTCAGTTGAATTATATAACTCGTAATATTCCGCCTTGATTGAAGTTGTCCAATTCAAGTAAAACGCACCGTCTCCGTCGCTGAAGTTGGAATTAATGAAATTAAATGCACTAGGAGGTCCAATATTGAGCGAATTATAAGCTTCAGAAATGTTCCCACCAACCCCAAGGTCTCCGGTAATTGCGTTTACAAGCCCCACTCTCGAGAGGCTTTGGAGATCTTCTTGCACAGTAGCGTATACAGGGACATAATAATATAAAGAATCTCCCATTGGATAAATCAATGTATTACCTAATCTATAGGGTTCTATGAGATTAAGCTTGTCCTTATCTGTCGCTTCGTAGGTATCCCTGGCTGTTTTTGGACCAATTAATGTTGCTTCTGACTCACGAACGCTATAAAATATGATTTCCCCAAAATGCGTTCCATGTCTCACGACATAAAATCCCGCTAGACGGCGCGCTTGTTGACCGTAATATTCAACCAAGTCCATTCCAACATATTCAATGCCATTGCCTAAATCGGTTTCTACATAGAATAAATCTCCATTTTCAGGTCGCTCATGAAAGTCGTCTCCCCTCTTCCAAGTAGTTGGATTCGTCACGTGATATTTATAATACGCTTCTAATTGCAGCTCAAACAGCGATTCGGGGTATCGAAGTTGCGACGCCAACCATTCGGGTGCATTTTGCCAATTGTAATTTCTCATATAAGCCTTCCAGAGATTGTAGGTAGGATCGGATGTTGATTCGACCAGAGCAGGGTTTTTATAAAAATTCATGACTCCATCCAAGACATCAACCAAACAAACGCCTAAGAAACGATAAATGGGTGTTTGAGAATAAGATCCTACGAAAATCGAGGTGTATATCGACGCCGCATAGTACATTTTTCCTTCAGCCATATTGAAGACCAGATAAGGATCGTAATCTATTTCTAGACCGGGCATTAGAATTGCGTTCACCCTCGTTTTAATGTTTCGATTGATAAGGTATTCTTGTGTTGGTTCATAGGCATATGTTAAAAGCCCTAAATTAGTCGTAAACCACCACGCTTCCAAACCAGAAAGAACGCCGTCAGGTGCCCCTTCATAATTATATTCGTTAAAAGGACTTCCACGCCAATCCGTTCCCAGAAGAATGTCTGGATCGTACGCCCCCGTGCTCGTTTGCCGCTCGTGTTCTCCAAAAAAAATTGGATATTTTTCCGAAATATTAAACACTTCAGTGACATTAACAATTTTTCCCGAAGATGTTTCCATCGCCAAGAAACCTTCCACGTGATCGTATAATTCGGTATGAATTTGCGTTGGATCGCTTTCAAGTTCGCTCCATTTTATGGTTTTGGGGGCAACCCAGTATTCAGTTCCGTTTATGTAGACGATATCAGAGTCCGCGAGCCCTTCGAAAGTTGTGCCAATAACTACCGCAAAACGAGGGATGGCGTATCCTTGATCGTATTGCCGAATTTGAGAGAGAATCTCCAAATCTGATGTACTAGTCGAGTCGGTATAGTTTTGAATGGAAAGTTCTTCGAAAGTGTCCAATCCAGCACAGGATTGCGTCCAAGTAATTTGTCGCAAAAATCCCTTGTTCCACGCTAGGTCGTTCCAAGTAGCCGTGTTGTTTAAGTTCACATAAGATGGAATGCTGTAAAATAGTGGAAAAAACCCAATAAATAATACGAGTGCCATTGGTATGGCAATCCGTTTTGCTTCCCTTTTTGTAATCTTATAGTTTCTCCTATCTTTTCTTACTTTATGCTTACCAAATGCATAAACCGCTAGACCAAACAGCATGAATCCAATGAAAAAAACGATGATGGAATAACTCTGAATTAGTTCCAAACCGTTTAAGGAATATGTAGGAAGAGCAAAGAAGATGAGTCCAAAGATTAGACCAACAATCATTACTGCATTTGAAATCACATTGTAATCGTTCCTTCTCAAATAGAGGTTGCTTGCGATATTTATAGTCGCTCGAAATAAAAGAACACCAATTACGAAATATATCAAGGGAAGAATGATATTTGAATATACAAAGATCGTTTCAATGCCGATTACGGTTGGATTAAATAAAACATTAAATGAATCAAAGATAATTGTAAATTGAAATTGTAGTTCTCCCGTTTCTATCAAATACATGGCCCACGCAAAATTATTTTCAGTATTGATAAAATATCCAAATAAATAAAAAATAAAAAATCCAATTGACCACCAAAATATCAAGCATTTTAAAGTAGATGGTTTACCGAATCTTAATTTTGTCCCAATTATTGTCAATAAATTCCTATTTGGAGGTAAACTCATGAGAAGACTTCCAATGATTGCGGTCATTAGACATGTTTTATTGAAGAAGAAGTTAGTTGACCACATGTTTAAGAAATATACTTGTCCGTAATCCAATCCGCCCGCTTTATTTGAATATAATTGTGTATTTAAGTTAATAGGGCCGTACCAATTTGGCCAGAACCACACGAGACTTAATATTGTGAAAAGGATGATTATAAATGGTACAATGATTTTTGCATATTTCCTAATCTTTCTTTTATTAAATCTTAGATTGGAATCTGCTACTTTTACATACTTATATCGCCCCTCATCGTCCTCTTGTTTCTCAGGCCTGGGGGAAGGGACTTCCTTCTCTTTTGTTTCGTCGTAATCGGGATATAGGCGCTTATTTTCTGCGCTTTTAGCAAACTCTTTTGCCGCTTCCCGGCAATCCTTACAACTATAGTGAAATCGCGAATGTTTTTCGCAGTGTTTATCTACCATTATTGATCAATATTTTCTATAATTTTATGATAAAAAGTAATAAAATACTCTCTTGTTATTGATCATTTTCTTTTCTTAAAAAATATTTTTGATAGTAATCTCTTCCTCGCTTGATTCGTTTGAGATACCTTCCATAAATGACCGCACAGGTAATTGCAAAAAAGATATTAATAATGCTAAATGTCGTGTATAAAGGATTAATAAATACCAAATTGTCAATTATAATTAAAATTGAGAGAAACAAGTAGAACTTGATGGAATAGGATCTTCTCTTGTATTTTTCCATAAAACTATTACTTTTTAGAGAATCGTAGCAACTGCAACAAATTAAGGGTATATCGACATCGTATTTTATTTCATTATAAAGGCTATAAAGAACGGTCCAGATTCTATGAATTCGATTTCCGCATAACTTGCATAAAAATAGTTTTGTTTTTGTCCGATCGTGTTCTATTTTATCAATATCCGATTTAGTAAAATAGCAGTTGTCATTAAGATATTCTTGACAAGTGGCACAAGTAAGACTCACATCGCAACTATATGAGTTGTTAGCTGCAGCTTTTTCACATAATTGTTTCAAGTAATCGTAATTCGTGTGTTGCCTGCAAATAACTCTGCCTTTTTTATCTATTTCAAAAGTTGGTTCTACAAATCCCATCTCTATATAAACAAAAAGATACCAATATTTAAATTTCTTTGTGAGATTTTATTAGTATTCAACTCTTAAAAACGATGATGATAATTCTCTGTTTAGGTGATTCGCTCACGGCAGGTTATCCGGGATATGGTCCCGCAATTGATGGCATATCATATGGATATGGAAATGAGAAATCCCAATACGAATATTGGCTCGAAAAAATGTGCTATGAATATTCAATACAGAAAAATTGCTACTTATTAAAAGATAAATCTTACCATTTTTCATTCATTAACAAAGGAATCCCTGGCGAATTAACAAGCAACCTCTTAGAAAGAATAAATGTAGATTTAATTAAAAATAAACCAAAACCAGATTATTCCATTATAATTGGAGGTACAAACGACTTGGGATGGGGTATATCTCCTGATCAGATAGCATTTAACATCAAGCAATTACACGAAATCTCCCGAGAAGGAGATATTGTATCAATAGGATCGACCATTCCCCCTATCAGAAGGGAACAATCCAGCACGGAATATCGTCAGAAAAAAAATCAATTAAATAATTTACTCGTTGAATACTTTGTTGAAAATGGCATTTCTTTTGCTGATCTATATGTAGGCATGATGAATAAAAATGGAAACTTAAAAAAAGATTGCGCATATGTGGATGGACTCCATTTTTCGGAAGAAGGATACAAGCAGATGGGTATGATCTTGTTTAATGATGTTTTTAAAAATCTTCTTGACGACAGGATTTTGAAAAGGAGATAGGAAAATCAGATCATGTAAAAGCGCGAGAATAAGTAATTAACATTTACAACAACAACAACATGAAATTTTGAATAGGGAATAACTCGCGAGATTTTACATTTTCTGAAATTCCTTAATTTTATAATGGAAATGATCTATTTAAACCTTATCGTGAAGATCCAAAAGATTCAGAGCAGTATTGTTCATTTCTTGAATTTGTCGATAAAAAAAGAGTCTTTTTTCATATAAAAAAAATTTCTCATTCATACTTTAAATAATGAGGATTTTCAGTTTAGAAATTATAAATATTGAGAAATTATAAGAAGTAAAAATAATCCGACTAAAATTTTTTTTTTTAATCGGAAAAGTCATTTCTTGAACCCATGAGAGTCGTTGTTTCTTCTATCCAAGATCCAAGTTCTGGATCGACCCGACAAAAAGTCACAATCTTATCCAAGTCGTTTAACTTGCTGAAACTACACTCCACGATGAGATCCCAGCCACCGTAAACTGGGGTGGCGTAGGTTATTTTCCAATCTTCTCCAGGTTCGGTCGAAGTTTTTCCTCTCAATTTATTTACTATATCCCATTCCTTTCCAATCAATTTAAGTCTCATTAATATATATCCACGATAGTAAATTTTCAAAACACCTTTTAACCATATATATTATCTGTGTAGAATTTTTCGTATTTAATTTTTCTTGATAATGGTTTAATTTTTTTAAAAGCCAATATTGTATATATCTTAAACAAATGGAAATAAATTAAGTTTATTCTTTAGGTAAATAACATGGACGAGGACGAGATAAAAGACCTTATTTGGGATTTTTGCATGTTGGCTGCTTTAAAAAACGCATATCAGTTCGGAGGTACTCCAAATCCAGGTGCAGTTAAAGGGAAAGTAATGAAAGAATTTCCAGAATTAAGAAAGCTTGCCAATCAAGTCGACCCCTTCATTAAGGAGGTTTGCGAAGAAGTATCAAAGATGAATCTTGATGAACAAAAACAATTGCTCTTGGAAATAGATCCAAAAGCGTTAGAAGGTGAGAAACCAACAGTGGAATTCAAGGAACTTCCCGAATTACCAAATCTGGATAAGTATGAAAAAGTCGTCATGCGTCTAGCACCATATCCAAGTGGCGCCTTGCATGTTGGAAACGCGAGAATGATTATCCTGAACGATGAATACGCAAAGAAGTACAATGGCGAGCTCATTCTTTTTTTTGACGACACTATTGGAAGTCCTAAAGCATTGAGGGATACTTCTAAGGCAAAATATGTCCTACCCGAAGCGTATGGAATGATCGAAGAAGGATTAAAATGGTTAGGCGTGAAATATTCACAAGTATATTATAAGAGCGATCGCTTGGAGATCTTTTACGAATATTGTGAGAAATTAATTAACGAAGGAATGGCTTATGTTTGTTTTTGCGATGCGGGTGTTTTTAAGAACGAATATAAGAATCATAGTAAATCATGTCCACATAGAGACTTATCGGTTGAAGAAAATCTCAAAGAATGGAAAAACATATTGGCAGGAAAATACGAGGAAATGTCGGTAGTCGTCAGGTTAAAAACGGGAATGGATCAAAAAGATCCTGCCCTAAGAGACCAAATTATCATGCGCATTTCCGAAGCAACACACCCTCGGGTTGGAAATAAGTATCAAGTATGGCCAATGTTGGAATTCTCATGGGCGATCGACGATCACTTAATTGGCGTGAGTCATATCGTTCGAGGCGCCGATCTTGTCAAGGAAGACTTCATCGAAGACTTTGTTTGGGATCATTTCAAGTGGAAAAAAGCCGAATTCACGCATTATGGAAGGTTACGCTTTCCAGACATCAAATTGAGTAAGACTGAAGCGAGAAACAACATTCAGGCTGGAACTTACGACGGGTGGAATGACCCAAGGACCTGGAGCTTGCAGTCGCTTCAAAAGCGAGGAATCAAACCCGAAGCGCTCAGAGAATACTTGTTAGATCTCGGATTATCGATGTCAGGGATAAATTTCGATGTTAAGAAGCTTTACGCGAAAAACCAAGATATTATCGATCCAATAGCAGATAGGTATTTTTATGTCGAAGATCCCGTTGCGGTAACCATTGAAGGATTGCCAAAAGCGTTCGAAGCGTACGCCGAACCGTTATTATTACCATCTAATGTGAAAAAAGGAAAAAGAATTATCAAGGTCAAGGCAGACAACCACAATAAGCTTCATATATTTGTTGCACTCAAAGACGCTCAGAAAATGAAAGCAGGTCAAGTCGTACGCCTTAAAGATTTGCTCAACATACAGCTTCTCTCCATTAATCTAAAGAAGAAACAAATCCTAGCGTGTCACCACAGCATAGAACTCAGCAGGGATTATAAAATCATTCATTGGGTTCCAAAAGAAGACCACATCAAAGTATCAATAATGAAAGTAGACGGAACCATCTCAAAGGGTTTCGGAGAGTCGAACCTGCTCAAGATTAAACTGAATAAAGTCATTCAATTCGAGCGGTATGGTTTCGTAAATCCGTTAAAACTAGAAAATAATGAACTTTATTGTTATTTCACGCATTAGAAATCTAACCATGATGCAAAAAGCACTATAAAAATATTTAACATTATTGATTAAAAAATAAGCGAGGAGTCGAGAATTCGTAGGAAACAAAAATATTGTACGAACTGTGGAAGCAGAATACACGACGATCAACGCACCAAGTTCTGTACCGTTTGCGGAAAAAATTTGATTCTTCAATTATCGGGTGATATATCGCAAGATAAATCCTCCAATCAACACCACCAAAATATTCAAGAGAGAAGTCCAAAAAAAGAATATCAGAACACATCATTACTATCTCGAGGGACATTATGGGGATTATTGCCCTCGTTAATAATCCCGATCGTGGCGCTTATTGCCATGCTTTTATCGTCAGAGCTTATTATAGCATTTATTTTATTAACCACAGCGAATTGGAGTCTTGTATTAGACTTGGCATCAAATCCACTTTTTTTATCCTTATTATCGCTTCTTGAATATATATTTTTATTAATTCCAATCGTACATGTTGGTAAATACCTCAGAGAACCGACCATTAAGAATCGATTAAAAATATTAGGATACACGCTTGAGGAACCAAAAGAATTCAATTTAGCAAAAGAGGCGTTAATAGGATTACTTTTAGCTTTATTTGCGGTTTTTATGGTCACGATCATATCGATTCTCATGGAACTGATATTTAGTTCAGTCGAGATATCTGTTGACGATCCATTACTTGATTTAAATGCATATGAGTTGATATTGTGGATTTTTATAATGTTTTTAGTAATAGCCCCTTCCGAAGAAGTACTTTTTAGAGGATTTATGCAGAAGGGCTTTGTAAGGAGTAGGTTAGGAAACGCTCTTGGAATCGTTTTCTCTGCGCTAATTTTTGCTTTTATTCACTTGTTAGCAACAATTCTCGATTTTGCTCTTAGTGGAATTTCGCTAGATGTTTTTATAGCTACTTTCGCGTCGCTCTTTGTGCCATATCTTGCGTTATCATTGTTACTTGGCCTCGTATTTCAATGGAGGAACGAAAACTTATACACTGTAACGATCATGCACGGCACTTACAATTCCCTTCTCCTCTTATTAGGATTTTTATTCTTTTAATAATAAATACGAGATGAAAATATCATAAAAATAATGGATATTTTTGAGGATCTTGCGAGGGAAAAACAAGCAACTATTGGAATAGGATTAGGGACGGATAAGGTACACAACCAAAAGCTTCTCGAAGTAGCAACATGTTTTTTAAAAGAAAGAAAGGCAAAAATTGTTTTGTTCGGAAAAGAAAACTCGATTGAACAAATTTCACAAGAAGAAGCAGATAAACTCGACAAAAACAGAAAAATAGAACTTGTTAGAAACGAGAATCCAGAAAAATCAATCTTGAAATATTTAGTTAGAGATAAATTAAAGGCTGTCGTAAGAGGATCGTTGGAATCGAGCAAATTTCTTGCAAATATCAAGGAAGATTTTCATGTTTTACATATTAATCGCCTCACGCTTTTAGAGACTGTTAAAGGACACCAATTTTTTTACGGCCCCGTTGGCATAGACGAGTGCAACGATTTCGATAAGAAAAAGGAATTCATCGAAAAATCATTAAGGGTTTTCAACTCGTTAAAAATCGATCCAAAAATAAGCGTTCTCTCGGGAGGCCGAAAAGGAGACTTGGGCAGGGACGAGATAGTGGATCGAACCATCGAAGTAGCTGATAAAGTTGTGGAGTATTTTAATAAAACCAATCCTGGGCTTAATATTGCTCACGACGAAATTCTCATCGAGCAAGCAATTCAGAAGAAATCAAATCTCGTTATAGCTCCTGAAGGCATATCAGGTAATTTAATTTATCGCACATTAGTTCATCTCGGAGGAGGAAAAGCATATGGCGCCATCTATATGGGATTGGAAAAAGTAATCATAGACACCTCCAGAGTAGGACCCCCATCAGAAATAATGGGCGCATTGTTGTTGGCTCTTTCTTTGAGTTAATTCATTATCGAAATTTTTATCGTTATTGAAGTTACAACGAATAAAATTCCTATTTTTTTCCAGATAGAGATTTATATTACTCTCTATTTTTTATTTTAAATAACAATTGAACAAAAAATTGCAAAAGGTTAAGTCTTCAAATAATGAAATAACAACAAAATCTGTTCTTGAAATTTTTTAACTCATCCTATTATGGAATTGATGTCGAACAATACAATTGGTCAACCCAACTTAGAAAAATTGTTCCCATGAAACAGAAACACGCTCCACTCCCAGAAGTATAACTTTTTTCAAAAGACATTATTTCTCCTAAAAATGCCTTCTACAATCCGTAAAACCCCCATAAAGAACCGAATCGAACAAACACAAAAAGACTTGCTAAAAATCGAAGAGAAACAAGTTTTTAGCGTCTCTGTGTCCTATTTCAATATTACCCATCCATCTCGATTTCCAATAATGTTTTAAGGAAAGTATATTTTATTAATGATGATTAAAAGTTCAAGGGATAATATTCAAATTATATTTTTAAATTACAATTCACATTGAGGACATCTAAACTATTAAATATAAAAGACTGAATTTTTTATGGTTTGTATTCTTATCAAAAGCAAATAAAAGAAATTGGAAAATTTGGGGGATCTATTAATAATACCTAAAAAATGAAATATGTGTATGGTCCCGTACCCAGCAGGAGATTAGGAAGCTCGTTAGGAATTGATCCCATTCCTCTGAAGACATGTAATTATCAATGCGTTTATTGTCAATTGGGTAAAACCACCTGTTTTACCAACATGAGAAAAAATTACGCTCCAAAATTTGAGATCCTCCGGGAAATAGAGATTGCTCTTAAAATAAGTGAAAATATTGTTGATTATATAACTTTTGTTGGCAGTGGAGAGCCAACACTCTATAAGGATTTAAAGGATTTAATCATTAAATTAAAGGAATTATCCAATAAACCCGTTTGTATAATTACAAACGGAGGATTATTAAATAATAATCAAGTGCAAGAAGCGTTAATGCTTGCTGATGTGGTATTGCCAAGTTTAGACGGAGGAGATAAAGAAACATTTTTAAAAATAAATCGACCACATCCCGCCATTAAATTCGATGAAGTTATTCAAGGTTTTATTGATTTTAAGAAATTTTTTAACGGTAAATTTTGGATAGAAATAATGCTCGTGAAAGGAATAAACGACTCAAAAGACCAATTACTTAAGATAAAAAATATAATTGACAAAATTGAGCCTGATAGAATTGATATCAATGTTCCAATTCGCCCTCCTGCAGAAAAATGGGTTAAAATTCCTGATGAAAAGATCATTTCGGTATTGGATGAAATTTTAGGAGACTACAACAATATTAATTTTCCTGAGATCGGAAATTTTGCTTATTATTCCTCTAATTTTGAAAAAGAGTTCTTATCACTCATTCAAAGGCATCCCATGAGGCAAGAACAGATCATAGAAACATTTACTTCTGAAGGACTAGATGGTGACGCAATTTTATCAAAGCTTCAAACGCTTGCTCATCAACAAAAGATTGAACGAATAGATTATTTGAATAGCACCTATTGGGAACTGAAGAGATAATGAAATGAACCATAATATAGGCATACATTGCGTGTTTACTTGTTTTTTATTCATTTGCCATGATATTTGACCGAAATTTTAAAGCAAGGCACTAAAAATCTTTTTAACTTCTTTGTAAGCCTCGTTATCAATAGATAGATTCAATAAATTTTCGTTCAATAGATTATATTTCATTAATTCATTATTATGAGGGATGAAACCTAATAATTGAAGTTCTGGATTGTTTAATTCATTGAGTTTCTGGATTAACACATCCTGGTTATCTGTGGAATATTGATTTCCCAAAACCCAATAATTCTCAAATTTCAATGACACTTCTTTTGAAATAACTAATATTCGCTCGAGTGTATGTATTGCCATCTTGCTTGGACCTACCACGATGATTAAATCCGTCACATCTTTTCCCGTTTTTCGAGCAAAATGCTCTAAACCGGCAGGGCTATCAAAGAGTATGAAATCATAATCTTCTGAAATGATATCAAGCGTGTTTTTCAAGACATTGTTGACCGAACAGTAACATCCTACCTTCGGAACGCCCCATTTCTAACAAGTCAAAATCCTTTGCGTGGATGATCGAACCGAGAAGCTCGGCTTCAATTGCTTGCTTATTGCTGGTATATGGCGCTATGGTTTCTCGATTAATTTTATACATTACTGATTGCATTTTTCCAGCTATGGTATCGTTAAAATTCAGACTCGTCCCTATTCTATCGGCGATATTAGCGTCAGGATCCGCGTCTATAACAATAATTCTATATTTTTTACTATTTTCAATCAAAGATTTGAGAAATAAAACCAACATTGTGGTTTTTCCAACGCCACCTTTTCCGCTAAATGCTATTATTTTTTTCATGTTATTTCTACTAGTTCGTAATTTAATACAAAATTGATTATAGATTTAAATTAAACACATAAGATCTCTTCTAATTTCAATTTATAATTCTAAATATAACCGATTCTTTTGGGAAATTATATTTTTTTTGAAGTTATATTTGATTTAGACTAATGATTTGTTTGCTAATACGTTGGATATTTTTTAGCGCCTCTTCGTCTTTTAAAACATCTCCTTTATGAAAGCCAAATCCAAAAACACCGGCAACTTTATTTAGTTGCAATCTTGAGAGATATTCTTCCATTTCGTTTATACCCGCACCCAAATCACGCCTTCCAACTAATATATAACTTCCTATTTTACCTGCTAACTGCCCTTTCCTTAAATGCCAAGTTCTTTCCATGAAAGCTCTTAAAGTTGCCGATATTCCTCCCATAAATATGGGACTGGATAATATTATTACTTGGCTTTCTTTTAGCTTGCCGTACAATTCTTGCATATCATCTTCAATCGAACATTCGTCTTTATCAATGCAATGATAGCATTCCTTACATGGGCTAATGTCGTGTTCAGAAAGAAAAATTTTTTCAATTTCAAAATTATCCTCTAATAATTCTGCAAACTTATCAGTTAGCAATTTTGTATTTCCGTTCTTTCTCGGCGATCCCATAATAAAAAGCGCTTTCTTATTTTTCATAACTATCTCCCCAGCATATCACTAATTTATCTTTTTTTTTGCTATTATTTTTATTGTTACTTTCAATTATTCTTCTTTTTATAAGACTTGATGAATTTAATTCATATTTGCTGTAATATTGATTTAATCGCTTAATTTCAATGTGGTCCAAACCCTGTTTTTTCAGGTTTTGTTTTAAAAAATTAATATCAAATCCTTGATCTGGTCCTAATAGGATAATATCGGGATTAATTTCTGAAATTGAAAATAGAATTTTATCGTCATTCCTTCCTATTTGTGCAGTTTTTACTTTTTTCAAATTTTTTACGACTTCTAATCTTTGTTTTTCTGGTATTATCGGTGCTACTCCAGTAAATCTTTTTCTATTTTTATCCGTGGCAACAATCACATGAACTTCTCCTAATTTTGCAGCTTGATTGATTAGAAAGATATGTCCTGGATGTAAAATATCAAAAGTTCCAGCAACAACTATTTTTTTACTGATCACTTGAAAATTTGACCCCATTTTTCTATTAGAATTAATCATCGCTATTATCATAGCTTCTGATGCAAAAAATTATCAATAGAAAGAAATGATTTAAGCATCAATTACTCAATATGGGTTAATAGGGATTACATTTGTTTAATGATTTCTTTTAAAATGATTTCCCCAGTAGCACCAACCATTACGCCATTATTTACCATTGTTTCGCCCTCTACTTTAATGTCCTTATCTAAGAGTTGCCCATCCTTAAAAAATAATAATGTAGGTACTGCATAGATTTTCAATTTTTGACCTAACTCTCGGTTTTCATCAATGTTGATTTGAATCAAGTCTATTAAGCCACTATCTCGAATTTTTTCTAAGACAGGAGAAAGCAACTTGCAAGGACCGCACCAATTAGAAGATAAGTCAATTATTAATTTACCTTTATCAGGTCCTTCGATTCCATATTTTTCTAGATCTTTTATATTCATTCGATAAACCTCAATTTAACAGAATTCATAATTTCTTGCATTTTACTCCTCAAATGCATTCATGTGCAAATTATGTTTTTCTGAATAATTATTCGCAATTATAATTCTATATAGAAATTGCATGCTTTCTTTTTAAACTTTCTGAATATAAATTCAATAATTTTTTGAAATAAAGAGTCAATACTTTTGAAATCAGATAATAATTTCGATAATAAATCTGAGAGTTTTTGTTGGATTTTAAAAAATCCATAGATTAATTTTCAAATTCAGGATGGTTGGCATCTATACAAGGATGAGTACGAATATCTGAGTTGTTGAAAGTAGTCGGATCGCTTAATTTAGCGTCATTTCTCATATTTTTAAACCTATCCATTAAAACATACATCCAATCCGCTAGTTTAACATTTAAAGGCGAATCTGAAAATGGTAGATGTGGTTTAATGTCTATCACGGGAGTGTCGTTTATGGCGTCCAACCCTTCAACAACGAGAATAGCTGCGTTTTTATATAATAATCTAACGGTTGTCTTGCAAATTGGATTGGGTCTTACAGGAGAGCGCGTGGCAAAAATACCTTTCAATGGCATTTCCATCAGTCCTCCAGGGTGTACTCTTTTAATTTGACGAGCCTCATCAGGAACCCCGTTAGTCCAAAAAATTACAATGATGTGAGAAAAGTCTTCAATCCCATCCAAGCAGTCGATATATTCCTCGTTTATTACAATTTGAGAAGTTTTTAAATCTCTTACTTGATTTTCTGTCGTTTGGAGATCTAATTTTATATCCTTGTTCGAATATTTTAAGATCGCCTCGTTCATCGTGCTCTTTACGAATCCTATTGGTTTTATGGTGTATTCCTTCAAGATGAAATTACTCCACTTGCTCTAAATCGCTGGTCATACTATCTTATAGTTTAGTATTATTATTAAGTTATTAGCTTTTTTAAAAGACTAACAGTTAAAATAGGATCTTAGAAGCTTTATCTAGATATTCTATTTTTTAAAAGAATCTTATTAACTGATAATTCCCATTTGTTTGTGTCCCATAATGTTCTGACACTTTTTATGTTAACTTAAAGATTTTACTACAATAATATTGTAGTATTATTCAAAACAATATTAAAGAGCGTGAAACTCTGCTTTCACGAAAAAAATCTTCAATTGATTTGAGAAGTTATTTCAAAATGTTAGGAGGTAAAAACCTAATTAGATAAATTAAAAATCCATTAAAACAAATTCCCTCAAGATTTTTTCTTTACCTCCACTAAAAGATGATACTACAAGCCAACAAGCTCTATAAAATAGAAGTAAATTTAAAAGTTAATTTTTCTGGCTTATTAATTGGTATTCGCCATTGATAAGAATTGGGATATTCTTCAGAAATGGCAATGATCGTATCATCTTTTACCTCAAGAGATCTAAAAATTTCGCTAAAAGACACATTTAATATCCATTTTAAAGTATTATCTTTGTTCTCTACAACTGCCACCCACCCTTCTTCTTCCCAACTAGTTCCTCCCCCAAAAAAGGATAGAGATCCTAAAGTAAGATCACATTTTGGATTTTTATATATCAAATGCCACCCCTTATAAATTACTTCTTGTATTGGATGCTTTTCACCCATATATATATTTTTTGTACTATAGGAGTAGGAAATTGGAATATAATAATCAGGGAAAATTATTCCATCAACAGTAAGACAACATTTTTTTTCTCATTTTTTTTGAATAATGTTCATATTGTCATCCCTTATTTTTATATTATGATTATTATTGTGAAGATCCTAAATCAATAATCTTATCATGCATTATTAATGAAGAAAAAATGCCATAATATTTCAGGAATAAAATTGATTCATGAGATTTTCTTTTCTTTATTTTTTACCTTCTATCTTATATATTTCCTAGCACTGCTTAATGATAAAGAATTCATTTACCTAAATGATATATCTGTAAAAAATTATAAATAAAAAGTAGTATTTTCTCCATCATGACTACGAAATTTCTTGTTACGGGCGGAGCTGGGTTTCTTGGTATTAACCTATGTCGATATCTACTCAAAAAAGGATACGATGTTCGAAGTTTAGATATGGCAGAGTTCGATTATCCCGAAATTGATCGCGTTGAAGTCGTAACTGGAGATATAAGAAACGAAAAAATTGTTAATCAAGCACTGGAAGGTATAGATATTGTCGTTCATTGTGCTGCAGCCTTGCCTTTGTACACTCCCGAAGAGATTTATGCTGTAGATGTTGTTGGTACGGAAGTTGTCATGAAAAGCGCATTAAAGCATAAAGTCGATCGAGCCGTGATGATCTCATCAACGGCAGTGTACGGCATCCCAGATCATCACCCCCTTTTCGAAGACGATCGATTGGAAGGAGTTGGTCCATACGGAGAAGCAAAAATTCTCGCAGAAAAGGTATGTGAAAAATACCGAAAAAATGGACTGTGCGTATCCATATTGCGCCCGAAATCTTTTATAGGGGAAGAGCGCCTTGGAGTGTTTGCGATTTATTACGATTGGGTAGTAAGTAAAAAAAGCGTGCCAATAGTGGGAAACGGAAAGAATCGCTATCAACTTTTAGATGTTCAGGATTTATGCGAAGCGTGCCACCTAGCGTCCACCTTACCAAAAGAAAAGGTTAACGATGTGTTTAATATAGGGGCCAAGAAGTTCACGACCATGAAAGAAGATTTTGGAGCCGTTCTAACCAAGGCGGGATTTGGCAAGAGAATAATTCCCACACCCCCAAAATTAACCATTTTGGGATTGAGAATCCTTGAAAAGATGAAATTATCGCCATTATACAAATGGGTATACGAGACCGCTCCTGAAGACTCCTTCGTTTCGATAGAGAAAGCCGAAAAAGTGTTGGGTTTTAAGCCCAAGTACAGTACCAAGAGAACGCTGGTAAAAACCTATGAATGGTACAAGAATAACTATGAAAAAACCATTAATAAAACGGGCATTTCCCACCGGGTACCCTGGTCTCAGGGAATTCTGAAATACGCTAAAAAATTAATGATATTATAATACTTTCATTTCAATTTGATTTTTGAAAACTCGGGATTAATTTTTACATCAATTAGATTCTAATTTCAACTCTGGTAAAAATAATTTTACAAGATGTAAAAATTGTTTTACAAATATTATTGATGAAATCCTCAGAAAGACTTAAATAGTACCCCAATTTATTGTTTATGTAAATTAGCTCGAAGCAAGGCTAATTAGCATTAACATTTCTTGGAAGAAGAAATTAAACATGACATGTTTAATTATTTAAAAAAAAGAAATTAGAGAGACAAAAAAATGAATACAAAAAAAAAATCGATTTTAAAATATACGACATTAGCTTTTGTAGTATATGGACTGATTCTTTCGGCAACGAGCGCATCTTTCTCAACTGATAGACCTAGCGAGAGTTTTTCAATTGCTTTAAGCACTTCAATTGCGACTAATTATACAATTCCACAAAGTATTAAATGTGAAGTAGTGCTTGATTTTAACTTCACTCAAACTGACTCGACCCCCCAAAATTTCTCTTGTAAAGTACCTCGTTTCGATACAAGAGGCCCAAGTTCACTTTTATCCGCGGATACACCTCCTTATCAAGAAAGTGTGTTATTAGAACACGAGATCGAGGGATCTCAATACGAACCATTTGCAACTCAAGACCGATTTAACAATACTTTTGATGTGTTTAACTACACGAACATGCCACAAGGCCAGGAGATGAGTTACCATGCGAAATACAATGTGTATCTAAACCAAATAATATTTGACGACCTCGAAGAATACAATCCATCATACGATTATTTCGATCCTATCTTCGACTTGTATTGCAATGTTTCTGATGTATTTGCTAATACGAGCGATCCACAACTCATCAATTGCGCGTTGAACGAAGTTGGAATTAATGCTGATGATTCCCCAATGACTAAGGCGCGAAAAACATGCGCTTTCGTGAGCGATCATCTGATCTTTCAATCAATGTCTGGCGTACATAGAGGTGCATCATGGGCGTACGAAAATGGAAAAGGTGATGGATCGGAGTTTTGCGACCTAATGATAGCCCTTCTTCGGATATATGATATTCCAGCCCGAAAAGTCGAGGGATATTTTATAGGTCCAAACCTGCAATTCAGACCGTATGAGGGTTATTCCCAAACGAATTACTTTAACTCGGCCATCTGGGTGGAATATTACGTGCCTAACGTTGGATGGATTGCGTGCGAACCACAAGTAGCAAGTAAATACAAGACGAGTTATTACACGCTCTTAAATATTGTTGCGGGCTCTTGGTTTGATTTCCCTAGAATTGACAATTCCACGCTTTTGCTTTCAGAATGGGGTAATGCAATGTATTTAAAGAGTTCTTCCTACGACGCTGCAATTAATTTCACCGTTACGGTCTTAGATACGAGTCTAACAAGTTTGCCAGAGAGTATTGGAATTAATTCAATTTTATCAACAAGCATGGTTCTATTTTGTTCTATTGCGTTGATTTCGCTTGCAGTGTTTCGTAAAAGAAAAACAAGGATCAGAGCTGATTAATCTTGGGAGAAGAATTAAAGGTATCAAAATTTGAGCAGATGAAGTTGTTGTTACGGAAAAAGGATGTGATCTTTTTTATTGGATTGTATTGTTTTTCGTTAATTGTCGTGTCATTATTTTCTGACCAAATTGGGTTTTCTTACATAGATTATATAACATTTTATGCAGGGATTTCGATACTCCTTTGTTTGACGCTAATTGTTACAAAAAACATTAAACCAAGAGAGATAACAACGAAAAATGATCTTACAGAAAGTTCCGTCTTGTATGGCTGGACAATTTTGATGATTTTAACCCTATTTAATTTTATATTTACCTTGCGGAGTTTAGGCATTACGAGTGGAATATATATAACTGTCATTAACGCTATATTTAACAGTATAACCCTGTTTTTAATTCCCTTAATTACTTTAGTATATATCCGAAAGTATTCCTATGATTCCCTTGGTTTTTCTAAAGACCAATTAAAGAAAAACGCAATTGCTTCTATTATCGTGTTTGTAGGAATATTAGTGGCGATTTTTATCGTCCAAATAACCATCTTTGAGAACGATATTTCTTATGTGATTACTCAACTACCGTTAGCACTCATTCAGAATCTCTTTATTGCAGCCTTGCCAGAGGAATTTATTTTCAGGGCAACGATTCAAACCCGCATGTCAAACAAATACGAATCCAAGGTACGTGGGATAATCATCACCACCTTGTTATTTGGTGTCTTACATGCCATTTCATGGGGTCAATCTGGTAATTACAGCATTGAATTAATTTTCCTATTGATATTTAGAGCTATTGTATTTCAAGCATTAATAGGTCTAGTGTTTGGAATAATGTGGGCAAGGACACACAATTTAATACTTCCTATTATAGCTCACATGGCGTGGAATTGTATATACCTTTAATTTATTAAATATCTCTTTTTTTTTCTTCTTTTAAATATATGATAATTTATTTTTTATATGAAAGGCTAAGATATACAATAGAACATATAATGGTAATTAACAAAAACATCAAACCTATTAGTTCTTTAACGGGGCTTGACACATTCTTGCCAGCAACTTGAAGCGTGCCAAAAATTATTATAACGCTTACATAACCTAAAATACTAATCAAAAAAACAAGTATTTTATTTATTTTTTTTTTTAGAAAAAAGATCCATATAAACATTTGAATGAAAATGTACGAAAAAATCGATTTTGTACGATAGGAGACGAGGACGATTGTCAATACCCAGAAAATCGTGAGTATTATGCCTATGAGTAAAATGTATTGGAGCATCATTATTAATCCTAAAGTAAATAGAAAATACGACCACGCAGTTAAAAAAATTATAATTGGACTTAATCTACTAAAATTGTGTCCTATTTCAGAGACTTTAAGGATAAAAGAATTTTTCGTTTCGCTAAACAAAATCATGGATTTTTTTCCTTCTTTGGTCAGGTAATAATCCCCCTCGTTCGTTTTTTCTACTAAATTCGCGTCTACCAAGATCTTTATATGATACGCTATGTTACTAGAGGCGGGTAATTCCAGAGTTTTTAATAGCCGAGAGTATGAGACTGGTCCGTTATTTTCTTCAATAACGCGAATTATATCGCGCCGTACATAATGCCCTAAAGCTTTAAGGACGCTTTTTATTTTTCCCTCATTTTCTTCCATTTCAGAACAGGTCTCCATACGATTTTGTAAATATTAAAACATGAAGAGTAATAAAAATCCATCTGGTAGATTTGTGAAATTTAGAAATTTTTCAAAGAATGTTTCAATCGTTGTTAATAATAAATTTGTCTTGAAGAATGCTTATTTTTGATTTAAACTGGGTTAAAGAGAGTTATTCTATTACTTGTTGTTTTTCATTATACTGTGAATTAATTCAGTGAACACTTCTTCGATGTTATAGCCAGTTTTAGCAGATGTGAACAAATGAATCCCGATATTTAGCGTTTTCAAGATATTATCGATACTTTCTGCATCGATTGGTTTATCATCACTAAGATCTATTTTATTACCAACCACGATAAAAGAGATTTGTTCAATATTGTTGATAATTTTATTGATCTCGTTGTTCCAAAGGATAAGGTTATTAAATGTTTCCCTTCTGGCAATATCATAGACTAGAACACATCCACTGGATTTTTTTAGGATAGTATTAAGTACCTTATTGTTAGGATATCGAGCTCCACATAAATCCCAAAAATTCAAAGTGTATTTATTTTTGTCAACTTTAATCGTTAGCACGGTGTAATCCACTCCAACTGTTATCATTTGAGATTCGTGAAATTTATTGAGCATATATCTTTTTAAAATTGAAGTTTTTCCAACAGCACCATCTCCAATGATGATAATCTTAAGATTTTTTATTATTTTACACCATCTCAAGTTAAACGAAAAAGCATATTTTTACAGAATGTTCTATGGTTTTACTGTAATATTTGTTTGAAATTTAAAAGAAAGAAGGTATAATTATAATTTATTTTTTTTTCATCTTGAAAAAGACCACGGCAAGTACCAAGAAGGCACCCGTCAACAAGAGCAAGATCAAGAAATCCATGTAGAACATGTCCATTCCAAAGCCGTTTATCATAATGGCCCTGCTGATGTTTATCGAGTAAGTCATGGGGATGAAATAAGAGATGACTTGAAATACTTCTGGAAAAGAGTTTATTGGGAATATAAACCCGGAAAAGAACATCGAGGGAATCAGGAGCAACGGTATGAATTGAAACGCCTGGAGCTCGTTCTTTGCAAAAGTTGAGGCAAAGATGCCCAACCCAACGCACGACATCGCATAGACGAATAAGATGAAGAATAAAAGCAAGATGTTGCCAACAATATGGATTTGAAAAAAGAGCACCGAAATCACCAATAACAGAACACTTTGAACCAAGGCGATAAGCGAATTGCCGAGCAAGTAACCCAGCACGAATTCGGATTTTGATGTCGATGTTGTCTTGACCCTGAACAAGGTTCCCGTCAATCTTTCCTTGGTAAAACCACCAGTAACCGTTAAGATCATGAATAAAAAGATAGCAAAACTGAGAATACCCGGCCCGAGAGAATCAATGGGCCTGAGGTCTGAGCTTCCCGCAACATAGATGGTGTTAAGCTCTAAATGTGGGTCTTCCGCGCCAGATATTTCGTTGAGAACCTCCCCTATTGCTTCTGTAACTGCGGCAAACACAGAACTAATCGTCTGAGGGTCGCTTCCGTCCACATAGATCGATAGTTGTATGTGTGTCGAGAAATTGAGCATTTCTTCAGAAAAGTCTGCAGGAATTACTAATAAAGCGTAATAGTTGTTTCCTCCGTAAACTTTTGCACGTTCGCTGGCAAGATCAAAACTAATCGAATTTAATATCGACACGGAAACTCGATCGTCTGCTTTAAGTACATTAATAAAAAGGTCAGAAAATTGCGTGTCGTTGACCATCATAGGTATTCCCGTCCCACCCTCGTCCAGATTGACGATCTTTATTGGCACGTGTTTTACAGGTTGCCCAAAAGCGAGACCAAACAGGACCATTAAAAGGATTGGCATAAAAATAAGTAAACCCACGCTACGCTTATCGTGCGCTAGGGCTTGGAGATTCTTTCTAGTGATGGCTAAAACTCGCTTCATGCTAATTCTCATGGCCATTATCTCTCATTTTTTTCTCTTGATGCGTAAAGTAAATAAATACATCTTCCATATCCGGCATTTCGTCAAGATTTTTGGCGCTTTTGACATTTTTCATGAGTTCCTCGGGTGTTCCCGATACAACAATTTTTTTATTCATAAGACCGATCCGATCGCAGTTTGTAGATTCCGCCAAGTAGTGTGTAGTGATGAGAATGGTTACCTCTTTTTCTCTCGAGATTTGTTTGAAGAAATCCCAGAACTCGATCCTGAGCTCTGGATCGACCCCTACAGTGGGTTCGTCCAAGATCAAAATACTTGGCTCGTGGATTAGGGCCACGGCAAGCGAGCACCTCCTTTGCATGCCACCCGAACACTTCGACACGATCCTCTTTCGAAATTCTTCCATATCGACCAATTCAAGGATCTTTTGAATTCGTCCAGCAATATTGGACTTAGGAATCCGGTATAATTTAGCGAAGAATTTCAAATTTTGCTCGACTGTTAAGTCTAAATAAAGCGAGAGGTCTTGAGGCATGAACCCAATGAGTTGATAAACCTCGCTAATCTTTTCGGGAATTTTTCTTCCCGCAATGGTTATGATAGCTCCCGGATCAGGGCTGAGGATATCCAACAAGATAGAAATAGTCGTCGTCTTACCCGATCCATTCGGTCCAATGAGCCCGTAGATCTCACCTTCTCCTACGCTTAAATTGAGGTCTTCTAGGGCCTTGAAATGCCCAAAAGTTTTTGAAAGGTGTGATATTTCAATCATTTCTTTGAATGATAATAATTTTAAAAATTAAGTAAGCTAGAAGTGACTAACATATATAAAAATTGTTTAAAAAATGAAAGGAATTTAGGAAAACAAGTTAATAGTTCTATTAGGATGAGACCAAGGAAGTTGTCACGAATTTATATGCTCTAAACGCACTATTCGATGGCCGTTCTAAAAGATGACTGTCAGAAAGATAAGTTTCTCGAAGGTACGAAATTCAACCTAGAGGGTAGATTGGAGTTCACGATCACCCTGAAGGGCATCACATTTATAGCTTAGAAGTATATTGTACTTTAAGAGATGAGAAATAAATTATAGCCAAGGAGGAGGCGTGCTTTTCTTTCCCTCGAACGAACCTCACGGTCATACAATCGAGGGAGAAAAAGGGTACTTTTTCTTCCTTTTCTATCTGTCATTCCATTTATAGGAAAAGAATTAAGATCATTTCTTATTTTATAAGCAATCCTGATCAATGAAATGCATCATGAATTAGATTCCTTCCTCTCTTTCAGTGTATTCGACATTTACTGTAAATATTTCAAAAATATTTTGTTTATGTGCTATTTTGTGCATAAAGAGATTTCTTCTTTTCTTGCTTGAGTCAAAAAGGAACACGACTGGTAATGAAAGTATCATTAGGAGAACGGGAAAAAGTATAAGAAAAAGCATTAGAAAAGTCACTTCAGATGACTTAAAAATCTGTGATATATATGAAATTATCACGCCTATCCCTGAATAACCTTTCAATAAAAAATCGAACCAATTTCCAACATTTTGTGCTTGAATATTCTTTTTTTTCCCTTTAAAAGCCTTATCGTTTGAATATGAAATTCCAGAATCCTCTAAACACCAGATCGCAGAAAATATCCCAAATGATAGTATAAATAAGAAAGGGAACAATAGTATTGATATCACTAATGTATCTTCCATTTTAACACTATAAGCGTGATATAGAAAGAATTGATATATTAAATTATTATCCGAAAGAAGAAATGTAAGATTAATAGTTAATAAAACTGGAAAAATGATTCGAGATTTTTTTGTACTTGATATATTCACGCTATTTTCTTGAAATCCATACCTCATTTTTCTCCCAACTGATTTTCTGTGAATATATAGAAAGAATGGCGCAAGAACATAAATACCTATAGCATAACCGATGAAAGGAGCTATAAAAAATAGAATACCAATTAAGTTGAGATATATTAAGAAAGGATAAACTAATACTAGAAGGGATGCAAGTATGTATATATAATTCTTCATTTCAAATCAATTAATATTCATTTTCTTTAAGATTATAAATTATAATACAAATATAAAGCCATCACGGTATTTTTTGCAGTAGTTTGTTGAAAACGGACAATTAGATATCAAATAAGAAATCAAATCTTAAAATATAGTAACGAACTAGAAATGGCGAGTGGTTTATTTAGCATTTACCAATTCTCTTGATAAGGTCAATGAATTTGATCAGATTCGATCTATCAACAAGTTAGAAGAAAAAGACAGGATTGTTTATTTTCCCTTGTAATTAGGCCTTCTTCTTTCGAAAAAGGAGCTCATTCCTTCTTGAAAGTCTTGAGTACCAGCCATTTTACTCACGCTTTCCAGTTCTCTATCCAAGTGAGTGTTTAAATCGTTCTTGTATGAATTTAACAAGAGTTTTTTCGTGTTTCCGTACGCTAGCGTGGGACCATTTTTTATTTTTGCAATGAGTTTTTCGGCACCTTCTTGCATGCATTTAATGTCCCCATATACTTTTGAGACTAATCTATTTTCCAACGCATCTTTAGAAGTTAATACCTTGTTTAAATACACCATTTCGTTTGTTAATGGTAAACCAATTATTTTTGGAAGGTAATAAGTCAAGGAAGAATCGGGAGTCAATCCTATATTAGTGAACGCCACGTTAAACTTGGCGCCTTGAGCGCAAATTCTAATATCACAAGCGCACGCCAAACTGAATCCCACTCCAAAGCAAGGGCCGTTTATAGCTGCAATACTAGGAGCGTTTATTGATTTTAGGATCTTTATACCCCCGTGAAAGATTGAAGCAAGCTCGTAAAGATGCGTTCCAGGATCCTTTGCCTTTTGAAATTCAGCTAAATCTCCTCCCGCACAGAAAGCAGGACCTCTTGCAGCAATTAAGATGCATCGCACGAAATCTTTTTTAGAAATCGATTTCATCGCCGAAATGAAATCCAAGCACATTTGACGATTAATGGCATTAAGCTGTTCTGGTCGATTTAAATAAAGCGTTGCACATTCATCAGTTTCAGATATATCCAATTCAATGGTATCGTATTGAATCATTCGAATTAATTCCTTTTATATTGGCAAATTTGATGAGTAATATAATGTAAAATCATCTTTAAATTTATAAGAAAAATTCCTTGCGAACTAGCGTTCGCTTCTAATCACTGAACTTTTTTCCTTGAAGCACCAAGTCTAATTGCCCTGCAAGAA
>JAFGGO010000183.1 GCA_016930515.1 Promethearchaeota archaeon
ATAATATCATCAAATTATATCTTATATTGAAAGTAATTAATTTCTATTTTTCGATGCGTAAAATAATTAAAACATTTTAAACTATAATAATTAATTTAGATTGTTGAAATTGAGATGGATAGAAGTTATGGGAAAAAAAATTTATTGTAGCGTTTGTGACCAAGAAGTCACACTAAGACGTAAACAATTTGAGCACAAATACCATGAGATTCTTTGCTTAACGATGATTGTTACATTTGGAATGTCTTATGTTGTTCTAAAATATATTAAAAAGAAAGACACATGTCCTAATTGTCAAACACGCTTCGATCTTAAAAATTTACCTTTATCTTCTATTATAAGAGGTTAGACCCTTTTAATCTTCATTTCTGAGTTACATCTTGGACAAATCTTATCCTTCTCGTTAAGTTGTTTTTTCATTATTGTTTTCTGATAATTACAACTCTTTTTTGGGCATGATAAATTATATTTTTTGAAGTTTTTTGGCTCTTGCTCTACATTTTTAACGGGTTTTCCCTTCTTATCTCTATTCTGCTTCTTTTTATCTGGTTTTACCCACTTGTCTAAACTCATGATGATGTCGCTAATATTATCTTAGAATTTTTTTTTCTTTAATATAGACAGATCCTATATTTACCATCAAGATATATAGATTCATCAAGTAATAAATAAAATTTTTTTCAAAATTTTTTAGTAATCAACAATTTATTGGAAATTTAAATTAGGATTTTATTTAATCCTTGAATTTTAAGCATGTAGGTTGAATTTTATTGTATTATTCTTTATTAAAAGATTTTAAAGAAAAGCCAACTAAACACTTAAAAAATATTTATATTTATAAAAAAAAGAATTAAAAATAGTTATTACCAAATAGATAAGGATTTTAGAAGACTTGTACTTTCCCAGCAATTAGCCTTTCTCTTAAATCAATTATGCTTTGCTTACTTAATTTTTCCGCGCTGACTTCTTCGGCGATTTTAGTTATATTATTAAAATTTACATTATCTGCTGGAATGAGACTAATTGAATTTACCCAAGGTTCGGTGATCGGGCTTCCGATTTTCGAAAGAAGCTTGACATGTGCTTCAATAATGTCTCCTTGACCCTTTTCTACTATATCTCTTGCGATCTCTGTACTTAAAACATTATAAATCTTTCCAACATGGTTAATTGGGTTTTTTCCACAGACGGCCTCTAAACTCATTGTTCTACAGGGCGTTATTAATCCGTTGCTTCTATTTCCTCGTCCAACTTCTCCATCGTCTCCAGCTTCAGCGGAAGTTCCAGTAACGGTTAAATAAAGTAATCCCGCATCAACATTGTCCCCAACATTGACTGCGCAATTAACATTTCTCTCGGGAATGATTTTTGAGGCTAAATCTAATACAGCATCCTTCATTTGATTTGTAGCGTTAACATAGGAATCTTTATCGTTACAATATTTGCTAACCATGGCACCACAAATAGTAATTCCAACATCGTTATCTAAACGATTTACCATTACTTTAATATCTTCACCCGATGCGGGGCATTTGTCCTTAAAAGCATCAGAATTTAGAAGTTTCTCCGCTTCTAACGCGATTTTCTCTACATCAGAATATGGCGCATATCCTACTCCGAAACTTGTATCGTTTGCTAATGGTACGCTTTCCATTGCGTCCGATTCTTCGAATACTCCAGTTAAATCTATTGATCCTGGTCGAACAGCATAATCGAATTGGATGTGTTTGTTAGAACTCACATCTATATTTCTGAAAACATCTGAAACCACTTGTCGACAAGCGTCTAAACAAATCGTTGCAACTGGTATGTATTCCAATTTGCCCTCTTTCATGATTTGGTTAATTGCCCTTCCAACAATTAAGAAGTATTCGGGTTCTATTATCAATCCTCCCCCAAGTTCGGGCTTTGATATTCCCCCAACTAAAGCTGCTTTATCAACATTGTGATGGTAATACCTTCCAAAATTTTCGAAATAATACTTGCATAGTGCTCTCGAGCACGCATCTGCGGCCGCATCACAAACAGAGTCTGGATGTCCAACTCCTTTTCTTTCTACGATTTCGGGAAAGTCAGATTTTTCGATAGGATCAAATTTTGCTTTGTCAATTTTTAACATTTAATCCACTTCTTTGATTTAAAAGTTCATTTAAATATTATTTTTTAAATTAAACATGTCTTAAAAAAAATGTTATTTTGAAAAATAACAATTAAAATAGAGTAAATTAGCGATACCTTACGAAAAAAAGCAAATTTTATAAAAATGAAATAAAAGAATTCTTTTTTGATCAAAAAACCAAGATAAAAAGTAAGATTTTTTTACTAGATGCTATTTTGTTCTAGTGGGAAAGTGCCAGTCGAAAATATAATTAAATCAATTGACGATTTGCTAAAGAAAGCTCATTATGAAACCTTTTCAGTTTTTGATAAGAATAAGTTTTGTTTTGATTTATTAGTGAAGAAAGAAAATTCAATTCTTTTAATAAAAGTCTTTTCAAATATTGACAATTTAAATGAGCATGTAATAAATGGTATAAAATCCATGTCCAATCTCTTGAAATCGAAACCAATTTTAATTGGTATTAAAAATCGATACCAAAAGCTTGAAGATAATACTATTTACATTAGAGAGGATTTGCCGTTTATTACATTTAACACCTTAAAAAATATCATTTTTAATGAGGAATATCCCTATATTCTTGCTAGGCGGGGTGGTGGGATTGTTTTTTTAGATGGTGCCGTCATGAAAGAAATAAGAGAAGAAAAAAGCATCTCGAGAAAAGAATTATCTGAAAAACTGGATATCACGAAAAGAACTATTTGCTCGTATGAAAACGAAAATATGAGACCCTCCCAAACAATTGCGGAAAAAATTTTAGATATTCTTGAAGATAAAACACGAAGAATGTTTAAAAATATTAATATATTTGAGTGGAGTGTTAAATTCAATATTGATAGAAATAAGATAGGGGATGAACAAGAGCTCAATCCTTTTGAATCGCACCTTCAAGATATAATAAGTGATATTGGAATTAGTTCTTATTGGTACAAGAAAGATAAAGTCCCGTTCGAATTATCAATCCATTCTAAACACCTTTATCCAGATTCTACTGAAGAAAAATTATTTCCAATATTTTCAAAGGTTCCAGAAGAAAATAAAAAAATAAACGATTTGAAATTCAACTATTTTCTATTTATATTTACGCATTTATTTGATAGAAAAGGAATTTTCATAGTAAATAACGATTTTAAGCTTTCAGCCGCTTTTAAAAACAAACTTACTAAAACAATTCCTATTTTGAAAATTAAAAACCTCGAAGAAATCGATTCCGAGTCTGAATTCATAGACTTAATAAAAAAAAATGATAACTAATTAGCCCCAAAATTCTTTTTTTTAATCACAAAGTTCACTTTTTTTTTTAAGACTTAAAAATTTAAAAGAATCGATCATTTGTTCACAAATGGATGATCTAAAATTTTCACTCTTGTCTCTTGAGGAATTTCAAGAATTGGACGACGAAGAAAAATGGAACTATGTCGAGGCGCTCGTTAAGCAATTGTATGAATATAAAGTTATGGCTGATAAGAATTGCGATGATTGCATGTATCGGCTTCAAACAAGTCGGGATGTTAATGTAGATCTTTATTTCGACGACTGGAGGGAATGTGCTAATCATTGCGACGAATGTGACCAAGAAAGTTTAAAAGAAATGTGTGAAGTTCAATTCCAAATAATGAATCACCTTGCCAATCTTGTGTTTGAAATTCAACTCCGACAAAACCGCCTGGTACAGTTTTTATACAAGAAAGATCCAAAAGGGCAAGAGATTCTTGAAGAGATGAAAAAGGCAAAAGAAGAAGCCGAAAAAAGAGAGAAAAAGGCAAGCGATATGTTCTTATAAGCCTTGAGCGCATATGAGTGAAATTAACGTGTGTGGCGTAGACGAGGCAGGTAGAACATAAATCGTATCGATTAAGGTGCCAAAAGGACCCGTCTTAGGCCCATTAGTGTTGTGTGGTGTATGTTTTTTAAAAAAAAATCTTGATTTCTTAAAATCAATTGGAGTTAAGGATTCTAAAAAGCTCACTGCAAAAAAAAGGAAGGAATTAGCGCAATTAATTATTTCTAACTGCCAATGTTACACCTTAATTGTTGTGTCTCCTAAGGAAATCGATGAGAGAGAAAGAAAAAATATGAGTCTTAACCGATTGGAAGAAATTAAAATGGCTGAGATATTAAATAACCTCAAGCCAGATGAAATATATTTAGACGCTGCAGATGTTAAAGAAGAGCGGTTCGGGAATTCTATTGAAGCACTTATCAATTTTACTCCTAAAAAAATAGTTTCAAAACACAAGGCAGATGACATTTATCCAATAGTATCCGCCGCTTCAATAATTGCAAAAGATAAACGAGATGAATTGATGAAAAATTTAAGTATAAAACACGGAAATCTAGGATCGGGATATCCTTCTGACGAAAAAACGATTAATTTTCTTAAACAATGGGTAAAACAGCATAAAGAAGCCCCTCCTTTTGCCCGAAAAACTTGGAAAACAACAAGAAGAATCATTGAGGCAGAAATTTCTAATAGAAAGATTACGGATTTTATTTAAAGAATTTAATGAATTAAATTCCTAAAATAGAATTTATTTTTTAATTATGAGCATAATATGCTTCTCTGCGTGTTTTTGGATACTAATGCTTTCCAAAATTTCCATATTTGCTTTTCCTATCGCTTGTTTCTCTTGATTAAAGATTTTATCTAAATTGCCCACGCTATCAATCGATTGGCTTTTTATTGCGAGAATCACTATTCCCCCTTTTTTAAGGTAGTATTCGCTATTTTTTATCGCAATTTCGGCTTGATTTGGCTGTGCTACATCCTGATAAATTAAATCAATTTTATTAAAGATTGTATTCGCATAATTTTCTGGTAAGTTAGCATCTCCCAAAATTGGGATTATATTATTTCGCTTTTCGCTGTTTTGAATTAACTGTCTAATGCTTCTAGGTGCAAACTCAACTCCATAAATTATTCCTTCTGTATTAATATCGGATAAATGTGATATAGTGGTTCCTGAAGAGGCTCCAAGATACAAGCAATTGAATTTTTTTGAGAAAAAATTATGAATAGGATTTTTAATCAATAAAGCCGCAAGCTTGCTCCTATAAGGATCCCATTCTCGATATTCGAAATCCCTAAATTGGATTAATCTTTCTCCGTAAACGCTTATTCCTGGAATTAAATTTTTAGTGAAAAGTTTTGGGTTTTCGGGATTTCCCGAAATATAAACATTGTAAAATTTTGGATGGTTGCGTATTTCAAATTCCATTACTATTTCCCTCGATTAGTTCCTTTTCTTGTTTTTTTTGGTTTGTTTTTCTGTACTTTTTGGACTTTTTGCTGTTTTTTAGGTGGAATTGGATATTTTTCTTCGATTTCTTTGATTTTTTTCATCACATCTTTAGATATCTCGTTTCCTATAAAGTCTCCCTTAAAATAATCGATCTTTGCGGCAAGACCAATTTTTCCAGATACGATCCTGCTTATTTTTCCGCGTAAATGGCTCTTACTTCCCCGAATCATGTTCCATTGAAATATTAACCCGTGCTTTGGAATCCCCTTACCAGTTTTTAAAAACCTATAAAGAGCGGTCTCAGCACCAAGCAGTTGAATTCTTGAAGCTGGCATGTAGGCTAATTTTTTTAGTCCTCCAGCTTTAGTAATTAATTTTGCTCCAATCAAGCTTCCTACAATTGCTTTAAGGTTAGGCGCAATATCGTCCATTAATCCTTCTAGATTAGATTCTAAGTCTTCTCGAAAAGTATCTAAAGTGAGAATTTGTCTTGCGTAAGCTTGAACCAAGCTTAAATCGAAATCTGCACCCATTGAGGTAGAAGAGCTTTGGATTAAAAATTGAACTCTTTTCTCGTTTAACTCGAAATTATCTTTTAAATTCTCGCCAGTATAATTTTTTCTTAATCCTATAACATCAACTAGCTTCGCTAAAAGAATATTATCCTCCAAGATCCTATCTGTCAATTCGGGAAAGTAAAGTCCGTACCATTCTCTCAAACGAGCCGAAAACAAGCTTATAGATTTCTTAAGTGTATCTAAGGTCTCAATGATTTGTATCACTGCAATATCGCCCTGTTCTCCTACTTGACTGATTTGTTTTTTTATCAATTCTTGACTAACATTTTTGTGTTTCAAGGCAATATCTTCTTGAGATTTGTATATCCCAATGCTTTTTAGATGTTCCTCCAAGTTAAATCGATAACTTTTAAATTCTGGTGAATACTCGTTTAAGATCGAATCATATTTCTCCTGCTTTTTTAAAAGAGAATGTATTTTTTTATTATCAAAGATAAATTCTTTAAAGCCAGAGTTTATTAATTCATTCAACAAATGTTCGAGTTCTTGAGGTACTATCTCATCTTCAATAGCTTTATAAAAATCAATAATTTTTTTGTTATCGTCGTTAAAATCGATAAAATTTATCGAATTTCCAGATTCGTCAACAGCAAACAAACCACTTAAAGTATCGACAATATAGCAAATCACTTTCCAAGCTCCTTCCTTATATATGTTCACTGAAAAAAGATTTCAGGAGACAAATAAATAAAATCAAGCCATGTGTAAAAATTTTTTCACTAGAAATCTAGCCTTCATTAGAAGCGAAAAACACATATAGACGTAAAATTAATATTTTAATAATATGACAGATGATAATTTCCCATATTGCAAAGTTGATCTATACAAAAGTAATAAAAAAAGCGGAATATCAATTGGTGAACAATTTCCCGAGTTGGAATTGCATTCAACAAAAGGATTTCTAAAATTACCAAAAGAATTCAAGAGAAAATGGTTTGTATTATTTACTTTAATAGCGGATTTTACGCCCGTTTGTACAACTGAATTAGCAGGATTTAACGATATTTTCGAAAAGTTGGAAGAAATGGATTGTGTTCTTCTTTCACTATCATTCGACCAAGTATATTCTCATATCAAGTGGATAGAATGGATAAAGCAAAACTTGGAGATTGAAATAAAGTTTCCCATTTTAGCAGGTAACAATAAAACTGCCAATATGCTTGGACTTTTTAGCGAATTTGGAAATAATCTCGTAAGAGCGACCTATATTGTCGATCCTAAAGGTATTGTAAGATCGATTCATTTTTATCCACAAGAAATTGGTCGATTTCCAGAAGAAATAGTAAGGTCCATGAATGCCCTACAGGTTGCTATAGACGATGATGTTCTAATGCCAGTTAACTGGCCTGAAAACGCAATGCTTGGGAGAAAGGTGCTCATGCGCCCTCCTACTGACGAAGATTCAGCCCTTGAAGCTATGGAACAGCACGAAAATCACGATTGGTGGTTTTGTTATAAAAGTTTGGAGTACGAGTAATTTCGTATAAAATTTAAAATAAAAACAACCATTACTTAGCCTGAAATAACGAAAAAAAGCCGTATTTAGTATGAAACTTAAAATCGAAATAGCAGGTTTAAAGTTAAAATCGCCTTTAATACTAGCTTCGGGAGTCTTGGGAGTGTCATATTCTTCTATGAAGAGATTTATAGATGCTGGTGGGGGTGCGGTAACATCGAAATCGATTGGTCCAGAATCAAGAAGAGGATATAAAAATCCCTCAATAATAGAACTCAATCCCGGGACTTTTATCAATGCTGTGGGACTTGGAAATCCTGGTATTGACGAATTCCTTGCTGAAATAAAGAAAATCAAAGATTACCGAATACCATTAATAGTGAGCGTATTTGGAGATTCAAATGACTCTTATTTGGAAGTTGCTTTAAAAGCGGAAAAAGCTGGTGCTGATGCGATTGAAATTAACATCTCTTGTCCTCACGCTGAAGTTTCTTCTATCGGAATTGACGCAAAACTTACTAAAGAACTCGTTTCGATAATGAAAAAACAACTCACGATACCATTGTTTGTAAAGTTAAATCCTAATGTTACTAACTTGAACGAGATAGCATTAGCAGCCGAGGAAGGAGGTGCTGATGGCGTAGTTGCAATTAACACTATAAGTGCTATGGCTATAGATGTTAATACTATGCGTCCAATTCTTTCACATGGGAGTGGAGGACTTTCAGGAAATGCAATTCATCCAATAGCGGTGAAAAAGATTTATGATCTCTACAATGTTTTAAAAATACCTATCATTGGATGTGGAGGCGTCTCTACTTGGAAGGATGTTATAGAATTCGTCCTTGCAGGCGCATCAGCGGTTCAAATAGGAAGTGCTTTATGCAATGGGATGGAAATTTTAGGTACAATTAACGAAGGAATTGAAGAATATATGAGAACACACGATTTTGGATCAATAAAAGAAATTAAAGGATTAGCTCACCAATTCCAATTGCAGGAGGTCCCTGATTTTGACTAATAACGCAATGCAAACCGTTCAAATAATCAGAATTGTTAATGAATGTGAAGGAATCAGAACGCTCTTTTTTAAAATGGAATATCATCCGATTCCAGAACCAGGACAATTCGCAATGATTTGGGTTCCGGGAATAGACGAAATTCCTATGTCAATCTCTTTATGCGACGAAAGAGGGATTTGGGGGATTACCGTTAAGTCCGTGGGTGACTGCACAAAGAAATTACATGCATTAAGAGTTGGAGACTATATTGGCGTCAGAGGGCCTCTCGGGAATTGTTTTCCATCTCCAAAAGATGCAAATAAACAAATTTTTATCGTCGGAGGAGGGATGGGCATGGCTCCCTTGAAATTTTTAGCTCAAAAATTATCAGAATCGGAATTTAAATATACAATCATAGAAGGCGCTAAAACTGATGACACATTGGTTTTTGTTGATGAAATTTATGAAATAACTCGCGATTCTAACGAATTCTTTTGCTGCACGGACGATGGGAGTTATGGCGAAAAAGGCACCTCAGTTGATGCGTTTAAGAAAATTATGAATGAAAGGGAAAATGATATAAAAAATATGATTGTTTATTCTTGTGGTCCAGAATCTATGATGTATGGCTTATTTTTAACATGCAAAGCGTTAAATATCGAATTATACGCAAGTCTAGAGCGAATAATGAGGTGTGGTTTTGGGTTATGTGGTTTATGTTCTTTAGATCCTATAGGCCTCTTGGTATGTAAGGACGGACCAATATTCAACCTTGAACAATTGAGTAAAATAAAAGATTTTGGTAAATACAAGAGAGATTTTACGGGAAAAAAAGTCCCGTTAGATTGAAAACACATCTTTAAAATTGAATCTTCATGTCCAAATTAACCCTTCCAAGATTTTTCATATTTGGTCGAAGACCCGTAAAATTTATTGGTACTCCAGATGGAGGAATGGATGTTTTAGTTTTTGATTGGGAATCGGGTGGTTTTAAAAGGGATTTAAATTACTTGTCCAAATATTTTGAGCATTCCCCTGAAATAGAGGAAGTTTCAGAAGAACACTTCATTGCTTTTGTAAAACACTTGTTGTATAATCTTAAAAATCCCAATCAAAAAGAGGGAGAATAAATTATTTTAAAGAAATACGATATTTAATCAGTTAGCTTAGCTTCTAACATAAATTTTAAGTCGTATTAATGATTATAATACCTGAATTATTCTAAAACGATTTTCCTCCTGATTTTATGAGCCAAGTAAATGATATCAACAAGGTTAAACAAATAGCAAGAGCCACTATTGATTATATTATAAATCATCCGAATATTAATAAATCAAAAATAACAAATGTAAAAGCAAAATTTGCCAAAAAATTTTCTTTTAATGGTGTAATAAAAAACGCAACGATCCTGGAGATGGCAACCAAAGAAGAAAGGAAAGTAATAACCCAAATATTAAAAAGAAGGAAAACGAGGACATTATCTGGAGTTAGTGTTATAGCAATAATGACGAAACCACTACCCTGTCCAGGGGGGTGTATTTTTTGTCCAGGAAAAGAATCTCAACCTGAGCACCACGCAGCTCAATCTTATACCGGTAAAGAACCCGCAGCAATGCGCTCAATTTATTGCAATTACGATCCGTACGAACAGGTTAAATGTCGAATCAGTGATCTAGAAGCTATAGGTCACAATGTAGATAAGATAGAACTTATCCTTATGGGTGGCACTTTGCTTTCGGCAGATCTTAAGTATCAAAAACAATTCGTTCAAGGTGCCATAGAAGGCGTTTTAGATAAGCGAGTTGAAACACTTGAGGAAGGAAAATTTTTGGCTGAAAAATCAAAAAGAAGGATAGTCGGAATTACTGTGGAAACAAGACCTGACTTTTGTAAAGAACGCGATATCGATCTAATGTTGTCGTATGGAACAACGAGGGTAGAAATTGGAGTTCAGACCATTTACGACGATATTTATCACATAGTTCAAAGAGGTCATACAACAATCGATAGTATCGAAGCTATAAGAATCGCTAAAGACGCTGGATTAAAAATTAACGCTCACTTGATGCCGAATCTCCCAGGTTCAAGTTACGAAAGGGATATTGAGACTTTCAATACAATTTTTACAAATCCCAATTACAAACCCGATATGTTAAAGATTTATCCATGTCTAGTTATAAAAGGAACTCGCTTGTGGGAATTATGGAAAAATGATGAATATAAACCCTACTCTGTAGATGAATTGGTTAATTTATTAGCAGAAGTAAAACAGAATATACCGTCTTATATGCGCGTTCAAAGAATAATGAGAGATATTCCCGCAACTTTAATAGAAGCTGGATGTAAAAATAGTAATTTAAGACAACTCGTTCTGGAAAGGTTAAAAGAACAGCAAAAAAAGTGTAATTGTATTAGATGCAGGGAATATGGAGTAGGTAATCGTAAAATTGAATCTAATAATATTAATTTTGAAAATATTGAATTATATCGGCAAGAGTATGAGGCATCTCAAGGACAAGAAATATTTTTATCCTACGAAAATAAAATTGAAGGCTACTTGCTTGGGTATTTAAGGCTTAGAAAACCATCTGAACGCGCTCATAGGAAGGAATTAAATGATGGAAAAACCTCTATCGTGAGAGAAATAAAGATTGTCGGTGAATTGGTTCCAAAAAATGCAAAAGCGAGCAGAGCGACTCAAATCCAACATAGAGGTTATGGGAGATTGTTAATGGAGAATGCGGAAAAATTATCGAAAGAAGTGTTTGATTCAAAAAAAATTGCTGTTATTAGCGGAATTGGGGTTAGAGATTGGTTTTACGAGCAAAACTACAAACCAGACGGCCCTTATGTGTCAAAAAGGATATAAAAAAACAATTAATTACTATTGAATATGATTCATAACTATAAAGGATAAGGTTAAAAACTGATATAGTATTGTAATTTACATCAACGAAAAAAGTGTTTTATATGATTTGTGAAAAATGTGGACGAACGATGTCAAGAACGAGAGTTCGTCATGTAAATATATGTCAAAAAGTAACCACGCATGTGTTTTGCTCAAAAGAATGTAAAGATCATTGGTGTTTTGATATTCAAAAAGGAAAAATTAAAATTGAGAATTAATTTCCTCCCTTTTTAACTTTATTCACTTAATCCCTAAAAGAGAATGATTTATTATGGTAAAACTCGATTATCAAAAGATTGGACTTAAGTGCGGCTTGGAAATCCACCAGCAACTCGACTCAAAAACAAAGCTTTTTTGTAGATGCCCTAACGAGCTTCAAGGCACTCGGGAACCCGACTTTACTGTTAAACGTACAATGAGACCTGTTTTAGGAGAAATGGGAAAATACGACGAGGCGATGCTCACTGAATATCAGAAAGGTTTGGGTATCGTATACGAATGTTATAACGATGTTATTTGTACCTACGAATTAGACGAAACCCCTCCCTTTTTATGCAGTATTGAAGCAAAACATATAGCACTAGAAATAGCACTCCTTTTAAATTCTAAAATTATAGAAGAAATGCATGTCTGTAGGAAAAATTATCTGGATGGAAGCGTTCCATGTGGCTTTCAAAGGACTATGATTTTAGCGAAAGACGGCTTTATATCGCTAGAAAATGGAAAGAAGATAAGTATTGATATAGTTTGCTTGGAAGAAGACGCTGCACGTAAGACTAAATTCGAAAAAGGTAATAATTATTATCGCTTGGATAGGTTAGGCATTCCATTGGTAGAGATTACAACAAATCCCGATATTAGTCATCCTGAGGAATGTCGAGAATGCGCAGAAAGGCTAGGATTATTATTATGGTCGACAAAAGTAAAGAAAGTACTTGGTTCGATTAGGCAAGACATTAATGTTAGCATAACCGGTGGCACCCGTATCGAAATAAAGGGAGTTCAAAAATTGGACTGGATTCCCTTGCTTATTGATAGAGAGATAGAACGGCAACAAGGCTTGCTTTGGGTATCGAGTGAAATAAAAAAAAGAGGCCTTAATATATTGGATGTTCCCGAAAAACCTATTGATTTGTCTCGAAAATTGGTAAAATCAACATCTAAATTTATTTCTAATGGTATTAAAAATGGGAAAAAAATTTATGGGGTTAATTTTCCTGGATTTAAAGGCTTGTTTGGGAAAGAATTGATGACTGATTATCGATTCGGAACGGAAGTTAGCAGCAAGGTTAAAGCCATTTCTGGATTAAAGGGAATCATCCATTCTGATGAAAATTTAGATAAATACAAGTTCACTGAAGCAGATATAAAGACATTAAAGGAGAATTTATTTGTTCAAGAAGGTGATTGTTTCTTGCTAGTTCTTGGAAATAAAGAAGAAGTCGAAAAAGCAATTGATGTTGCTATTGAACGAATTAAAAAAGCCTTTCAAGGTGTACCTCCCGAAACCCGAAGAGCTCTTGAAGATGGAAGAACAGAATTCTTAAGGGAACTTCATGGGGGTGCTAGATTATATCCTGATACTGATTCGCAAGCAATATATAACGAGGATAAAGAAATATTGGAGTTAAAGAAAAAACTTCCTGCGTATCCATGGGACACTATCAAGAATTATTCTAAAAAATTCCATCAAGATGAAAATATGATAAAAGATCTCATATTCAGCGATAATCTTGGTTTATTTGAAATTCTAATTAAAATTTATCCAGATAATCCTACTAAAATCGTTACTACCTTATTACAGACAACAACTGCCCTTAGAAGGGACGGTAAGCAAATAGAAAATATAGGAAACAATGATTTTATCGACATATTTACTCTTTTAAAAAACGGAGAAATAAGTAACGAAGCCGTGGAGGAATTGATGATCGCAAAAGCAGATAATCCCAACTTGTCAATAAGAGAATTAAAAGGAAAATTGAACATTGAAATCCCATCGGAAGAAGAGATAGAAAAAAAAATAAAATCTGAAGTGAATAACAACGAAGATTTAATCAAAAACCGCAAAATGGGCGCTCTTGGACCTTTAATGGGACCGTTAATGAAAGAATTCAGAAATAAAATAGATGGTAAAATCATCTCTGAGATGCTCAAGAAACACCTTCAAAAGAAGATAAAGGAGTTAGGATTATAAATGGACGAACAACATTTAAGAGGTTACAAAGGAAAATCAAGAGAAGTATTGGAAGAAAATCAAATCGATACTTGGGATATTTTAAAGATATCGTCAAACCAAGGTGAATTCGAAGGTGTCCTGCTTCCAAGAAGCGAATATTCTCATCCAAACTTTATTGAATTAAAGTTAAAAAATAATTATAATGTTGGAATTGATGTTCTAAAAATAACCAATATAAAAAAAATTGGGACCAAGAAAGCTTCATATAAAATTCCAGAAAAGAAATTCCCAAAAAACAAGAAACTTCCAAACTTAAAATTATTGGGTACGGGAGGAACGGTGGCTTCCCGGCTAGATTACACCACGGGTGCAGTTATTCCATCATTTACTCCAGGAGAATTATTTAGTTCTGTCCCCGAACTCGCAGAAATATGCAATTTAGAAACTGAAATAGTGTTTGAAATCTTATCGGAGAATATGAAACCAGAATATTGGCAGGAATTAGCGAAAAAAGTAGAAAAGGCAGCTAATGACGGAAAAGACGGCATTGTAATAGGACACGGAACTGATACAATGGGCTTTACAGGCGCCGCGCTATCTTTTATGTTAAAGGATCTTTCAATTCCCGTGGTACTGGTCGGAAGTCAAAGGAGTTCCGACCGTCCCTCTTCTGACGCGGCCCTTAATTTGATTAACGCAGCAGTTGTTGCCACCTCTGATTTAGCAGAAGTAGTAGTTACGATGTTAGGCTCAACTCAACACGAATATGGACTCATTCATCGTGGTGCATTAGTCCGAAAAATGCATTCTTCGGTTAGGCATACTTTTAGAACCATTAATGACATTCCATTGGGAATGGTTAAAGATAGAAAGATTAGAATGTTTAAGCAGGATTATAAAAAGCGGTCAAAAAGTTCAGAAACAATTGCTCTTACGAATTTTGAGAAAAAAATAGCCCTAGTAAACACTTACCCTGGAATGAGTAACGAGGTAGTAAATTTTTATATTGATAAGAATTATAAGGGCATCGTTTTTGCAGGAACGGGTTTAGGACACCTTAATACGGAATTATACAAATCGATAAAATCGGCTATTGAACAAGATATAATAGTGGTGATGACCTTACAAACATTACATGGGTTTACTGGTATGAATGTTTATTCGACTGGAAGGGAATTACTCAATATTGGTGTAATACCTGGAAAAAATTTACTTCCCGAAACCGCTTATGTTAAGCTCGGTTGGGTTCTCGGTCAAAAAAACGACCCAAAAGAAGTAAGGGAGTTATTTCTTGCTAATATAGCCTCCGAATTTATCGAAAGAGAGATTCCAATCGCATTTAATTACGATATTGACAATCTTTTAAGGGATAATATTATTTAATGCTTCTCAATTCGAAGAAAATCAATTATACCCTTCCCTCGACACTTTCCTTGGGCGTCTATATACAAGAGTAATGCGTGTTCGGAACAATCCTTGCTTGAATGGATGTTTATATAAGAAAAAGGATATTTTTTAATCTGGGACGCATCAAAATTAATACTGTTAATTTTTTTTTTACATTTTGGACACATAGCAATAAATTTATTTTTCATTCCATCCTCGTTGATTTCGTTAATTTGATCGATTTCTCGCAGTTGCTTGAAGTAATTTTTTTTTAGATCCAATTTAGCTAGGTGCTTTGCTCGCATGTTTATTTCTCGAATAATAACACTAAAATTAGTAGCAAAATACGCTTCAAAATCGCTTCTCAAGCACTCAAGGACATAATCTACTTCTTCTTCGGATTCTGGACAGAACTGCCCGTTCATGATGTAATTAGAAGATTGGAATCCCGTTATGAAAAAGTCCAACATAATGGATTTTATGACCTTATAAGCAGAATCGGTTTCATTAAAAATATACAAGTCGTTCCGTTTCTTTTTCATGTTTATCATTTTTATATTCAAAAAATTTGATATGAATTTTTTCCAATATGAATTTTATTACTAGATATGATTTTAAAGTCCTCACCTTAATACAACACAAATCACTTGAATTTAAAAGAAATTTCGCAAAAAATTTAAGGATTCATTAATTTCATAATATATCATTTTAGTACTAGTGAACGAAAATGGGAAAAAGAATACTCGTACAGAGAAAAGGCCGAGGAAACCTCTGGGCTCGTTCTCCAAGCCATAGGCATGTTGGTGAAGTAAAATACCGCCCTTTTGTAAAGAAAGAAAAGGAGTTCAAATTTAAAGTTATGGAACTCTTGCATGCCCCTGGAAGGGGTGCTCCCGTTGCTGTTATCAAATACGAAGATAACAACTCGACTTCCTTATGGCTTCCACCGGAAGGAGTATACGAGGGTCAGGAATTCGTACAACATCGAACAGGCTATGGTCAAGAAGTTACTGTTGGAAATGTAATGCCCTTGAAAAAAATGCCTTTAGGAACGCTTGTTTTCAACATTGAAGGCACGCCACAAGACGGTGGAAAATTTGCAAGAGCCTCTGGAGTTGCTGCCGTGGTTAAAAATAAAACTGGAGAAAAAGTTGAGGTTCTATTCCGATCAAAAAAATCGAAATGGTTCGATAGCAAATGCCTATGTACTGTAGGAGTGGTTGCTGGAGGGGGAAGGACAGATAAACCTTTCTTAAAAGCGGGTAATAAGCATTATTATATTCGTTCAAAAGCAAAGAAATGGCCTATAGTAAGAGGTGTCACAATGAATGCCGCATCTCACCCATATGGTGGGGGTGCCAAACAATCTCCGCACAAATCTACTACTACCAGTCGCAATGCGCCCCCTGGAAGAAAAGTTGGACAAATAGCCGCGCGAAGAACAGGACACCAAAATTAAATAACATATAGATTTCTTTCATATTTTTACTTCTATAGTTAATTTTCTTCCAATATACAATGTATTCATGTTTTTCTATGCTAAATTCAAATGATTATAATTTAAACAATCAAAAAAAGAAGAAAAATAAAGTAAATATAAATGTTTAAAAAGAAAAACTTATATTCCTTAAAAGATCCTTATACCTCGAACGCAAGGTTACTTCGGTCACGCTGATAATATTCGAAATTTCTTTTTGACTTACTTTTTTATTTTTGAGTTTTGCCACCAGATAAATAGCTCCGGCACATAAACCCTTAGGATCTTTACCGCAAATTGAAGTTTTATCAATAAAATTTTGGAGGATTTTTATTGCTTCTTTTTCAACTTCGATGTCCAAGCCCAAATCTGCGCAATACCTTGGAATGAGTGAAACAGGATCCACGTGTTGTGATTTTAAATTCAATTCTCTCACCAAAATCTTGTAGCATTTCTTTACGATGTTGGCGTTAATGGAAGCCTCGTCTAAAATTTCTTGGAGTGTTATTGGTACCTTTTCTTCCTTGCATACAAAATAAGAGCACGCAGCGACCATTCCGTTAATAGATCGACCACGCAAGAGCTTTCGCTTGAATACTTCCTTATAAAGGCGAATCGCTGCCTTTTTTACTCGTTCGGGAAAATTTAAATTACCTCCTATGCGTTTTAATTCGGTAATTGCAATTAACATGTTTCGCTTTTCCCATGTTAAGTGAGTGTTCCATTTTGCAGCTCGCCTTAAATCTGGATTTTTAATTTTTGCCCTATCGATGATGGTGCTTAACCCGATATCGGGCATTAAAATCGAAATCGGACACCCCGTTCTCTCTTTTTTGTCCTTTTCTTGTTTTGTATAAGCTCTAATTCCGCTATGAGAAATATCTAATCCTTTTTCACCTACTACAAGTCCGCAGTGCTTGCAGACCGTCTCACCTCTTTCTTGAATGGAGATCGTATCGCCACCACACTCAGGACAAAGACTCGTAAAAACTCCCAGTTCTACAACCATTTTTTTTTCTCCCCTACACCCTATTATAAAAAATTTAATCAATTTCTTTGTGTGTAAAGAACTTTTTTACAACAACAACAATCGTTTTTATTACAAAAGTCACTTTTTTACAACAAAAAATTAATTAGTTGATAGTAAAATAGATGATTATTAAGTATTTAAATGTTTTTGTGTGTACTTTTACTTAATTATTCTTTTGAATAAAACAATTTGGGAGTACAAAAGGGTAAATCGTATTTCTCTCCGAAGGATCCCTTAAAAATGTTTCTATTTGACGCCTACTCTTGGTTTACAAAATATGAGCGTTAATGGGTTAATAAAATTCTTAAAATTCTAATAGAATAGGCGAAGAGCCTTTAAAATGGAAGAGCATGTGTTTTTGTTCGTGTCGCGCGTACGAACATTTTTTACCAAAATAATTACAAAATGTTAACAAATCCGACAAAAAAGTCCCCAAATTTTTTTTTATCTTGAATTGAAAATAGAGTTGTTTGATATCGTAAAAAAAATTCTAAAAGTAATAATAATAATACCTGTTTTTTATAAGAATAAATTTAAATTGTACTTTTTTTATATAGGTTTTGTTAACATTTCCGTTAAATCAGTCTTTATTTAATTAAGATACACTTAAAACAAAATTAAAATTATTCTAACAACTAATTGAATCTGAGCCGATCTTCAATATCTTATGGGAGGATACTTGGGTAATGGTAAAAAACAGCGAAAAACCAGAGAAAAGTAAAAAATATGAGGTTGAAGAAGACGAAAATGAAGATATTGAGGAAGATGATCCAGAAAAATCCAAAAACAAGAAATTAAGGGGAGAAGACATTAACGACGACGAAGATGATGAATTTAATGAAGATGATCAAGAAAAAACCGAAGAAATGATAAGGTACGAAAAAGAAACGGGTAAGTATGCCATATGGCGGGGTATTATCACCGAAGGTTTTAAAAAGTGGAAAAAAGGGGAAAAAGTATATAACAGGGACAAGGAACGAATATCCTTGTATGTGTCCGACGAAACTAAGAATATGTGGCAAGATTTTATAAAGGAAAGTAATTATTCAACCATTTCGAGATTAATTAGGGATAGTGTTGATGCCTTTATATCACATAAATCTGAAGTGAACGAAAGCATTAATCGATTAAATCCTGATACGATTGCAAACATGTCACACGCCTTAAAAGAACCTTTGACTTCAATCAAGGGGTATTCTCAATTATTGATCGAAAATTATAAAACCGAGTTAAGTAACAATGTTCTGGACACGATTAAAAACATTTTTGAACAAAGTATATTGCTTGAAAATAAAATCATAAGCTTTTTAGACGATATACAAGTTCAAACTCCAGAATACGATGTATTGCTCGTAGAAGACGACCTAGCGACGATAAGATTGATTACAAGTTATTTCGAAGGTAAGGGATATGCGTGTAAGGGTGTAGCTAGTGGTTCAAAGGGGATCGAAGAATTAAGAAATGCCACACCAAAGTTGATCTTGCTCGATATCATCCTACCAGACTTGTCGGGATATGAAATTTGTAAAACTCTGAAATCGGATAATGTTTATAAGAACATACCCGTCTATTTCTTGACTGCTATTTCTGGAAGCGAGGTAGAAAAAAAAATGAAGGAAACTGGTGCCAACGGATATATATTAAAACCGTTTAATTTTTCTGATTTTGATGTGATTTTTGACATCATTAAAAAGAAAAAAAGCTAAAATTTCTGTCATCAACCTTAGATAGTTTAATTTTTATAAGTTATTATATTAGATGAATTGAGGTTAGTTATTAACGAGTTAAGAGATACAAAGAATTTAGTACTTATCTTTATTTTAGATATCACCCCGATAAATAATAATTTTTATATAAAATCTAAACAAATATTTAAATGGTAGAAAAAAAAATTCATGTATGATGATATCATCCAATTCACCAAGGGTTAAAGTTCTAAAAGATGAATGAACTAATGATAGATGGAGAAGATAGAGAAGAAGAGGAAGAACCCGAAGTAGAGAAAACGGAAGAAATGATCCGCTACGAGGAAGAAACGGGAAAGTACGCCGTTTGGCGAGGGTCGGTAACTGAGGCTTTTAAAAAATGGGCAAAAGGAGAAAAAATATACGATAGGGACAAGGAACGAATATCCTTGTATGTATCCGAAAATACAAAAACTGAATGGCAGGAGTTTATCAAGAAACACAGTTATTCAACGATTTCTAAACTCATAAGGGAAAGCGTGAGGTATTTTATAGAAAAAAATTCAAAATTACACGGGAAGGCTGCCTCTCAATTGGACGAAGACTCTTTGGCAAGTATGTCGCATGCTTTAAAGGAACCACTAACTTCAATAAAAGGTTTTAGCCAATTATTGCTTGAAACGCATAAAGACGAATTAAGCGAGGAGGTTTATTCAACTATAAAAAATATCTTCGACCAGAGCATCCTTCTTGAAAACAAGATCATTAACATCTTGGACAACATTAAGGTAGAGCAGGAATCGGTTGATATTTTATTAATCGAAGACGATATAGCGACTATCAAGTTATTGCGAAGCTATTTCAAGGGTAAGGGATACACCTGCAAGGGCGTGGTAAGTGGTACGAAAGGCATTGAAGAATTGCGCGTTGTAACTCCGAAAGTCATCCTTCTTGATATTATCCTGCCTGATCTATCGGGTTATGAATTATGCAAGATGATCAAGTCGGAAAAACGATTTGAAAACATACCAATCTTCCTGCTTACGGCCATACCTGGTTCTGAGGTTAAAAAAAGGCTCGAAGATACGCACGCAGATGGCTATATTCTAAAACCATTTGATTTTTCAGATTTTGAGGTTGTTCTACAAACTATTTAAATCTCATCAATGGAAAACCTCAGATAAAATTTAAAGTCAAAAATAATAAAACTGTTTTAATTTCGTTATTAAGAAGAATAGTCATTTCAACCAAAATTGTTCTTGTCCTGTCCAAGATCTTTTCCAGTTACGGTCCATCTTTTATCTCTAGATCAGATCTGCCAGGCCGCTTGGGCGCCTTCTTCGGTCGCCTCGATGATACGGCGTGGTTCATTGGTATCTCCAACGATAAAATGGCGGATCCCTTTCTTTTTGAGAAACGCCTTGAGGTCATTTCTTGGGGTGACTCCAACTGCTACTATCACCTGGTTGATGGGTTCGAGTTTTTGTTCTTTCCCGTCGCTAATTACAACGACAGATGCAGTCTCGATCTTTTGGACTTTGGTATTGAATATGAGTTTTGCTCCCGCAGCAGCTAACCGCCTGTATAACATTGTACCGTGAGCAGAAACGGGAAGCACGGGTGGTTTGGATAGCATCTCGACCAGTGTCACATCCTTTATCCCTTTTCCGCACAAGAAATCCGCAGTTTCCATGCCAACCAATCCTCCGCCGATCACCAGAGCGTGGTTTTTCGGTTTGACTTCACCATTCAAAATCTGCCAAGCATCGCACACGACCGAATTTGTGATCCCATCCGCGGGACATTCGGCTTTATCCGCACCACTGGCCAGAATGACGATTTCTGGCTTGCCTTGTTCAATCATCTTTTCGGTTAGTTCTACTCCTGTTTTGATGATCGCGCCATTTTTTGTACATCTGCGGGTAAGCGTGTCGATCCACCTTCCGTATACCGCTTTGTGAGGCGCTAGTTGGGCGTATTGAATCTGCCCGCCGGTATTTCTTTCCCGCTCGAACAGGGTGACCTCGTGTCCCAGTCGAGCAGCCTCAGATGCTGCCATCAAACCGGCCGGACCCCCGCCCACAACCCATACCGTACGACTCTTGTCGGCCCGTTTTTGAGGATAGATAGTTTCTTGCCCGGTTTCGGGATTAATAGCGCAGCGAACTGATTTATTCTCGATTGCCTCTCGTTCAATGCACCCCTGATTGCAAGCAAGGCACTCAAAAGTGTCTTCAGGATGACCCTCCAGGGCGTTTTTCAGGAAATCTGGATCTGCAAGGTGTTGGCGCCCCACTGCAACGAAATCTGCATCCCCCCGCTCGATTACCTTGTCCATAAAATAAGGATCTGTAAAACGGCCTACCGTAATAACTGGAACCTTGGTGACTTGCTTGATCTGGCGAGCGAGATCTACCTTGAATCCTTGCTCGTATTCCACTGGAGCGCTCGCGTTCGGAGTGCCAGTGCTGACTTTAATGTTTGCGTGGGTGCTAAATGATGCGTGAATGATGTCCGCGCCTGCGCTTACCAAGTCCGGGATTATGGTCTTGATGTCGCTGATGGTGTATCCGTCCACGATACACTCCTCGCCCGATAAACGGATAGAAATTGGGAAGTCGTTACCTACCTGCTTTCGCACTTCACGTACGCACTCGATCATGAAGCGAGCCCGTGCTTTGAAATCCCCGCCATACTCATCGGTGCGTTTATTGGACTGTGCTGACAAGAACTGCATGAGTAGGTAGCCGTGCGCTCCATGGAGTTCGACCATGTCAAAGCCAGCAGCAACCGCTCGCTTGGCTGCCGCTCCGAAGGATGCGATGGCTTCCTGTATTTCTTCCAGAGTCATCTCGCGAGGGCTGCCCAAAAATCCGTAAATATAGCTTGGCACTGCGGATGGACCAATAGCGGTATGAGTTTTTGTCTTCAAATAGCTTTCACGACCACAGTGGTGAAGCTGCATGGCAACCTTCCCTCCCCCCGCATGTGCTGCGGCAGCCAGCTTGCTTAACCCTGGAATAAACTTGTCGTCCCATACACCTAAACAGACGGGACTCACCGATCCCAAGGGATGGACTTCCGTGATCTCGGTAATGATGAGCCCTGCACCGCTCTTAGCCCTGCGTTTCATATAGGCAATATTTGCTTCACTTACCGTGCCGTCTGGATTTCCGAGCCCTGTTCCCATTGGTGGCATTACCAAGCGATTTGGAATCTCTAAAGACCTGATTTTAATTGGATTTAATAAATGTTCCAATGTGTTCATGTAAACATTCACCCATTTTTACTAAAAGAGTATATTTTTTAAATTTTTAAAAATATTTTATTTGCCAAAATAAATCGAATATTAAATAAAAATTATTGTATTCATTTTCTTAAATCGATAGATATTTGTTCAATTGGGATTCACCATGATATTTTAAGTTCCTGTTTTTAATAAATTATCTTTCATGTATTAAAAAATGAAAAATATATTACTTTATTTATAGAATTCTTTTATTTTACATCATGACTTATTCAAATAAAGTTATATTGATTACGGGTGCAAGTACGGGTATTGGTCGGGCTTGTACTGAGTTTTTAGCTCTTAAGGAATTCAGGATCTATGCTGGAGCGAGAAAAAAGGCTGATCTGAACGAATTAAGCAATATCAAAAATGTTAAAGGCTTAGATATTAATGTAACTAACGAGGAAAGCGTTCAGAAAGCACTCAAATTCGTTAAAGAAGAAGGTTATGGTTTACACGCCATTGTTAACAATGCAGGTATTGCGAAGGTAGGTCCGCTCATGGATCTAAGCACTGAAACCTTCTCTGATCAGTTTAATGTAAATTTATTTGGTGTTCATAGGGTTACTAAAGCATTTTTTCCTCTCATATTAGAATCTAAGGGTAGAATTATTATGATGAGCAGCAATTCGGGATTTATATCGACCCCCTTTTTTGGACCATATTGTTCAAGTAAGTTTGCCTTGGAGGGATATGCAGATGCCCTAAGGAGGGAAGTTATGCTATACGACATTAAGGTAGTTATCGTCCAACCAGGCAGAATCAAGACTCCTATTTGGACAAAAGGTGAAGAAACACTGCCTACATACCATGGCTCTATGTTTGAAAAAGAGGCGATGGGAGTGGGAAGTTACGCAATTGAAAAAGGCAAGAGCGACTCTTTAAATCCCATCGAGGTTGCTAAAGTCGTTTATAAAGCTATCACGAAAAAAAAACCCAAAACCAGGTACATGATAGTTCCTGACAAGTTCAGAAACAAGCTAATGAAAATCTTGCCAGATAAGACAATAGATAGAGTTGTAAGAAAAGAATTGGAAAAATTCAAAATTAAAGAGAGATAAATAACCAATAAAGATTATCCTTGTTTTTATTATCAATCCTAATCGAAAATAACGATCCTCTCCCGAAGGATATTATTATACTTGGGGTGCTTCAGGCTATATTACCAAATAAGAATGGAGGAAAAGCCTTAAATACTCGATTGAACTAATATCCTCAACTCTATTAATAAAAATAGGGTGAAAACATGTCAAAAAAATTCGAGTCAAAGAAGAAAATCAAGAAAGAACCTGAAAAACACAAGGAAGAAAAGAAACCAGTTTCTTCGCCTAGTTCTGCTCCAAAAAGTCAATAAAATCTTATGCATTGACTCTAGAGAAATAAAGAGCCTTCATCGCTCCGAAATTCTTTAATCCTGCTACTTACGTTATCGTCAAGGATGCTTATTATTTTTTTATTTACTCGAATTGTGGCTAATTTTCTAATATTTTAAAATAAATGCTTTTATGTAATTTTAAAAAGATAAATATTTATTTTAGTGATGAGAAGATTGATTTTATACAATATGATGAGATTTTCCATTTCACATGAAATCGATTAATTTAATCAAGGAGTATATTCTAAAGTTAAATTAAGTCTTAACTTACAGGAACTCTCTTTTTGAAAATTTGCAGCACCTGTGATCCGCTAAATTTTATCCACTTCTTTAAAAAGTTCTTAAAATTAATTCCATTTCGTTTATCCACATTTAATTCTACAAAAAAATAAATTTTTGGATATTGCAATATTTTCTTGATGGTTCCAAAAAAATTTTCAAATAGAAAGCTTATCTTCCATTTGTTTTTCTGACTTTTAATTGTTTTGATGTAGGAAAAATATGCATCTTGGTCGAAAAAATCTTTAGAATTAAATATTAATGCTAAAGTGTGATAATAACTCTTTGAATGTTTAGAATTTTTCAAATAAGGGCCATACATGTCGTCTCTCTTGTGCTTTCTTAACTCCAACCACATTTCTTCGTCTAAATGTTTAAATGCATTCACATACGATGTATCGTCAGTAAAAAAAATGTTTTTGAAGATCCTTTCCATCCATGTTCTATGATTGGATTCTTTATCCATGTCGTGAATAAAAACAGCTTTTACAAAGGAATTCTTCATGATTCTAACCGCAAGTTTGATGGCTGCATCGTCTTTTGGGCCATCTATTAAAACGCAACATTCTCTATTTATTAATTTCGGAATGATCTTATTAGAATCTCCATAAATTAAATGAAGATTCTTATATCCAAATAAATTCTCATGAGATTGTATCGAATCTTTTGTATATTTCAGGTATTCAATACTATAAATTTCTTGATTAGAAGAATTGAAATTAGCAGCTATTATTTTAGTACTGTATCCGCTTGCTCTACCACTTTCAATAATTAACTTGACTTGAAAGTATTGAATTATAGATACAAATAATAACATTTCACTATTGCAAATTCCCTTCAATTCATAACCGATATTAGCAACATTCTTTTCAAAAATAGGAAGATATTTTTGACAGATTTCTATTATATCGTCATTTTTTAATTCCATAACTTTAAAAGAAGTGATACAAAATATTAAAAATTTTGTACGTAGTTAATTATCTTTACAAGCTTGTTTAGATGTTAAATTGATTTTACAAAAATAATGGCGGGCTATGAGGGATATTCGCCTCCATCCTTGTTGGATGGAAGTATCGAACCCCCGACCGTCAGGTTAAGAGCCTGCTGCGCTACCTGCCTGCGCTAATAGCCCATATTACGAAAAATGATGTTTTAGTGCCTAAAAACGCAGATGGAGGGACTTGAACCCCCGAGCGCTTGCGCGCACTGGCTTTCGTGCGTTCGCGGTTCTTTCGATGCGTGCCTCAAGGCCAGCGTCTTACCACTAGGCTACATCTGCTTTTTTAAAATGATGGACGGCTTAAATCTTTTTCCAATACTAGATTCAAAAAATGCATTGTGGTATTTTATCTTTACGAATTCGACTTGAGAACTAATGGAACAAAGATGGAAAGAAATAATGGTTGCTTGATCGAATATGAAGCGTGAAATTCTTAGCGAAAATTTACTTGAAACGACTTCTGTTCTTGATCTAAGCGCGAATCGTTCTCAACTTTGAAGCATGAGTGATAATGTTTTTATAAAAAATTGTTTTAGTATATCATGCCCCCGAATTTATTGAGTTCGCCGACGATTTAGCGTAAAATATAAATTTTACCGAGCATTAATTAACGCGAGCTTACTACACATATCTCAGAGGTTTGTGAAAATTAGCACTAATAGCGCAGAAAATTTTAGGTATTTAATACCCCAGAAAATATTTAACGAGATTACCGAGAAAGCCAAGGAGGAAATACCCTACATCATCCACGGCTGGATTTTTGCTGACCGAAAGGAAAATTTTGGCATCGTCAGCAAGTTTATCATGAATCCCGACTTGCGAAAGACCAAAGTACACACCAAGCCGAGAAGTTGGATGCGATACAAGAAATCCAAGATTATCAACATGCGAAAATTCAAGCAGGAATTGGGAGTGGATATCGCCTGGCAATTTCACACGCATCCGTCGGGAAACGAAAAATTGCACAACATCGACAAGCGTATCTTGAAATACTTGAGCAACGGCGTCATGATCATCGTGGTTCCCGAAGTACCCGAAAAACAACAAAAACCGCATCTCGTTGGATGGTATTACGATAAACGATACACGAAAAAACCGATCATCGAAAAAATGGTTTTTGAAATCATTTCCGATTAATTTTTTGTCCTTTCGTTTTCTTTTCTTTTTTATACTAAGATGCGACATGAAAAAATATTAAAGTCTCGATTCGTTATCGTGTCTGATCATTTCTTAGCTTCAAATTTTTTCGTTAACTTTTTCAACTCGTCCTTGGACAATTTCTTCAATTCTTCCATTCTTTTTTTAGCTTGATACAAGTTAGTCGCAGTTTCCAGGTAACCAAGCTTGACGTCTTTCTTGTCAAAGAGAGAATCCTCGTCCTCGCTCTCAAAACCAACGAGAGAACCTCTTCGGAGGTTTTTTGTTATTGATATGATGTGATCAATTTCTCCAGATTGATCCGTCGTTTCAAGTACGTAAATGTGGAATAAACCTTCTTTCTTGATGGAATCAATGCGAATATTCGCCTCGCGTAGTAAATCCACAAATCTTTTCCGTTCCTGAGCCCTTTTATAATTAGTCGTGGTGCCAAACTTTTTTATCTCAGAAGAGAAGTAAGATTTAGCCCTTTCGTAACACTCAAGGGCCTTGTCGAATTCGTCAAGGTGTTCGTAGCAAGTTCCTAAATACATGTCAACATCGTCTTTCATCGCTGCTTTTTTCATGGATAATCGCAATATCTCCAGTGCTTTCTCGTAATGCTCGAACTTGATAAGTATTTTACCGTACGAGTGGTAGTGTTCTCCCTTGAATAATTCCGTGAGCTCGATCGCGTTTTCAATCGCTTTAATGGCCTCGTGTTCCATGTCGTTTTCTGCGAAATATCGTGCTTTTGCGTCGAAGATATCTGCTTTTGTATTGTTATAACTTGAACTGGAATGATCGCTTTCGGTAAAACGGTGTTTATTATTTTCAAGAACCTTGAAGGCCTCGTCGAACTCTTTCAATTGGATCAAGATCAAGATTTTCAAGTAGTAAGACTCGAAATCTTCGGGGTTCGTCTCGATTGCCTTGTTAACGGTTTCGAGGGCAACGTCGTATCGCTTCAGGTAATGCAGCATGTCGGCTTTCTCGTGATATATTCCCGTGTAATTCGCTCCCTTTTCAAGAGCTTCTTTAATTCCTTCTAAAGCATCAGGATACCTGCCGAGCGTGCTCAATATCAAGTTTCTCAATTCGTAAAAATCAAGGTAGTTCGGAAATAGGTCAAATCCTTGGTTAACAACATCTAAAGCCTCTTCGGAACGACCGAGAAAATAAAGGATTCGTGCCTTAGTGTAATAATTTTCAGGGACGTTCGATCCGTAGGTCATTGCAGTATTTAACGCGTCAAGGGCGTCAGCAAGTCTGTCACTTTCAAACAAGATCGAAGATTTAATACGGTAATATTTCGATTCCTTGTAATCCAGCTTGATTGCGGCGTTAATTTGTCGCAATGCATCCTTGTATTTCTTTTCCTTGAAATATGCAATTGCCTTGTATTGATAAGCTATTGCTGCAGGTGACGGGGTCGATTTAATGAGGTTTTCTAAAAGATCTAGTGCTTCTTGATTCTTGTCCAGCAATAGCAAAATCCTAGCCTTATGAACTCGAAAATTGTAATGCGGAATGATTTCGGGGTCATGATTTATGGAGGAATGCATTGCTTCAGCAGGATATTTAGGAAATTCTTCAATCGCTTGATCGACAATTATTAATGCTTCTTGTAAAGAGTTTAATCCAATTAAGGCAAAAATTTGATATTCTACTAATTTGGGATTCTTTAATTCCAAGTACTGAGAGTTAAAAAATTGGTATTTTTTTACAGTACTCAAGGCTCTCTCGTATTCTCTGTCTTTAAGCGAGTAATATATGTAATTTTCAAAATAATCGTCCATCATTTCTGTCATCTCTATGGGATACGGTCCTGAATACGCTAATGTAAAGACTTCAAAAGCAAGGTCGTATTCTTCACTCAAGATTAATACTTCAGAAGCGTGAGGAAATATCTCTGAAAAACCGTGATCTTCATATTCTAAGTCAGATTCGTATTCTTTTATCAAGTCGAAAATAGCAACAAATTCCTGCATGTCATTTAGGATATTTATTTTTATAATAATAAATTCGTCAAACGACATGATGCTATTAGCCTCGTCAATAGCTTCCAAGGCTTCTTTATATCTCTTTAATCCGAGAAAAACCTCTGCTTTTAAACCAAAATACAAGGGATTTAAATATCGTTCCATTTCCATTGAAATTTTATCTAATATTTCAAGAGCAGCATCATATTGTCTTTTGTTTTTTAACGCATCTGCTTTTTCAAAAAGAAATGTAGTAATATTTGATTCGTTTAAATCCCTTCGCTTTATTATTTTATCAACAAAATCTATGATGAAATCATCGTATCCGTTGCCTTTAATAAACCAAATTATTTGTACTAGATCTGAGATATCATAACTGTTAATCTCTTTATCAAACCCAATTTTCATTGCTAACTCAAAATTTATTCTTGCATCATTTATTCGATTAAAAAATGTCCTTAAAATATTGCCTTTTAAAAGGTAGTATTTAGCTTTTCCTTCGATTTCAATTGCTTTATTAATTACCATTAATGCATCTTCGGGTCTGCTATTTTGTTTTAATAATTGTTCTGCACGATCATATAATTCTTCGCCATATTTCGACCTTGAAATTAGATTCTTAGATAACTTTTCAGCTTCATCCAGTCTACCTAAAATAATTAAAAATCTCAATTTTTTTTGGTATAAATCCTTACCATCATCAAATTTTAAAGCCATCTCAACAGCGTTTAACCCTTTCTCAGCAATTTCTACCTCTTTTGGATTTCCCCCTCTTATAAAATCGTCTAATTCTCTTAACAAAATTTCAGCTTTCAATCGATAAAAATTATATCCATTTGGTATTGGATCGATTTCTATGCCTTTTTCAATAACATTAAGGGCATTATCTTTGTCTAACAAGTATAAGCCTAATATCTTTGCCTTCCAATAATAAAATTTAGCGTTGTTTTCCGTTGTCATGAGCTTGTCGATTTCCAATATAGCGTTCTTATAATCTTGTTTCTCAATTAAATTCCAAATTAGTTCTGTTTTATCGTCTTTTAAATCATTATTAAAATCTATAGCTAATTTCTCGCCCTTATTATATGACATATAATTACTATATATGTTAAAATATTCTCTAAAAGTGTCGAGAGACTCTTTATCTATAGTGTTCTCCAGAAAAAAAGTATTTTTTTCTGAAAGTGATTGAAATTTAAATAGATTTAGATATTTTTCAAAGAGAGAACTTTCTTGAGTTATTTCTTCTCGGTACATCATCTTTTTCGGTTGTGTCAGTTCGATTGTCTTTGCAATTTCTTGATATTCTGGCTTTCCTTGATTGATATTTTGTGTCATGACTTTTCGAAAGTTTTCAATTAGGGGATAAAGGGCGTCCCCTAGCTTTTTATCGAACAAGCGATTTTTTTCCGTAAGAGTTAGAATGATTTCTTTATATGCATTATCTAATTCTTCTCGATTGAGATCGATTTTCCCAAGACTTGCCTTTTGAGCTAATTTTATCAATTTAGAATCGACGTGGAGTTGAAAATGCCTGCCTAAATCGCTTCCTTCGCTAAAATAAAGGTTTAGATCCTCTGATTTTAAAACTAATTTGTGAAATCGAATCCCATACTCTCCTTTTTCTAATCGTTCAAGGAACAGTTGCAATTCGGTTCTTGAAATAATCTTTTCGGAAATTAGAAAATCCTCTATGGAAATCGAATATTTTGGATAGAGATTGGGGTGATTATAAGCTAAAAATAACAAAACGGTTTCGAATTTTTTTATATCTGGAATTAACCCCGATACTAGATTGAAAGGTATTGACGATGTGATGTTAACATATTCGAGCATTAATTTATCACTCGTGATATTCCTATCCTTGAAAAAAGGTTTGAGTTGGTTAATTACATTTCGTCCCATTTTAATTTCGCGATCGAATATTGTCTCAGAATCAATATCGTATTCCTCCAATCTTTTTGTAAGGTAGATCTCTCCTGCGGGAGTTATGCGATACTTGACTTTCCTTCTATTAGATTTGTCGATCTCGGTGTCTACAAATCCATTTTCAGTTAGTTTTCCGAAATACTTGTAAAACGTGGTTTTACGAAATCCCTCGGGCTCTCCAAACTCCTTAATGAAGAAAGACGGTCCTAAAGGAACACTACTTTGACTCAGAGCGTATAATACAATGTCTTCGACTTCTCCTTTTCCTTTATCCCAGATCTTTTCGTGAACTAACTCCTTTAGGCTCATGATTAAAATAAATGCGGATTCGTATTTAAGCGTTTGCTAATTGCGAACCAGTTCGCGAAATATGAACTAAAATAGAATGGTTTTCTATATTAATTTATAGGTTGGTGAAAAAAAAATGTGCCTGGAAAATAATCTTGAAAGAATCCTTGGAATAAATGAATTAGAGATTTTTATTGACGTTAACAATGTCGTCCATAATCGACATAATATGGAACAAAACCCGCAACTTGGGGATTTTTTGATAATGATGGATCGTTTAATTAACGATTTGGGATTCCAACCAGCAAAAATCATTTCGATTTGCGATCCTGGTTTGAAATATCATATTGATAAGCCTAACGAATTTGAAGCCCTGATTAAAGAAGGGGTTATCAGAGAGGCCCCAAAAGTGGCTGACGAGTTCATCTTGTCGTTCGCATTGCGCAAGAAATATTGCCTTATCGTAAGCAACGATAAATTTCGTGAGTATTTAGATCAATTACCGAGCAAGGATTGGTTAAAACAACGCAGGGTAACATTTATGTTCTTGGGCAACGATGTTGTCTTGAGTCCAAATTTTGATGAAAAAAAAATGAAAAAGAATATCCAAGGAGAAAAACCAATGAGTAAAGGAGACGATGTTAATTGTTCGGAAGAACCGATAGAAAAGAGCTTTGAAAAATCTACATTGGAAGTATTAAAAAATTCAATAGAACGAGTAGAGGGTGAATTTGATCTTTTTTGATCACTCAAGTTATTTCACTTTATATCTAACAGAAAATTTAAAACAAAAAAATAAGGAGGTAAACAAAAAAAATGGAAAAATCCAAAAGAACGGTAAGCGGGTTGCTCGACAAGGGCTACGGCAGGAGAGCGCTCAAGTTAGGCGGCGTCAAGGGAAGGGTCCTTCACGAGGCACAGGCTCGCTACTACCGTCAAGTGTTTAAAAGGCCCGAGCGGCGAAGCAAATTGAGCCAAAGGGTCTTTAGCAAGTGGTTGACCGAGGAAAAAGTCAACGTGCTTGCCGACCTCGAGAAAAGTCCCGATTCCGCCCTGTATCACGAGGACGCCAAGCTTCTTCTCGAGGCTGCCTTGAAAGCGATCAGGTACGCCTCGAAGCGGATCGCCGCTAAAAACGGGGGCGTGGTCGTTCCTGAAGACGTGGAACGGGAAGCGTTCGGAGGAGAGCTCTGGATCGAAGAGGGAACGACCGGCAAGATCGGGGGAATAAAAATATCGGGCAGGACTGATTACCTGATCGAGCTTGATCTCGCATCCTTTGTCGTTCGCGATTTCAAGTCGTTCGGAAAGGGAGATGTTGCCGATCCAACCGACCCCGAATCGCCGCTTCACAGGGAGTTCATGCAGGCGTGCCTTTACGCCGTCCTGTTCGAGAAGTCTCGAAGACAGGCCTGCGTTGCGATTCAGGTCCAATATTTTCCTTGCGAGATCGTCAGCCACGAGTTCACCACGGAATTGCGCCAACGAGCCATGAAGTACGCAAAGGACCAAGCTTTCGAGGGATACGACGGCGTGTCCTTTAACTATTCGCCTTCCGACGGACCGGAAAGCGACGACGACGATGGCGGCGAGACCGCGGGAGTAATGCCGGCGATAAAACAATCGAGCGAAGGCGCAAGTGGGGTGTCTGAAGATCGAGGAAGCGACGCCGCCTTCCATCCAAGACAGAAAGACGACCTGGGATTCTTGAGCACGATCAAGGGAAAACCCCTGGAGTTGGTGCTCGGAGGGGACAACAAGATGGAAGGATACTTGTTCCCGAGCGAGGCTCACAGGATTCGGGAAGGGCATTGCGTGGTGGTGGAAGACCAGGACACGGCCGTTCGAATCCTGTGCGTCGTGAAAAAGATCGAGTGCTCGGAAGACCAATTTCCGGGAGAAACTTCGAGCCACAAGGAGGAAAACTACAAGATAGCGCTCGTTCCCGAGGGGCAGTTCGGACCGGAAGGATACCAGGAATTGCGACCCCAGACCGTCATCGGGGGCAGGATCAAGGTGGCCACGCAGCACGAGTATTGCGCCTACAAGCGTGTTCCCGTCAACGGCATGCCCATCGGCACGGTTCAAGGGCTTAACGAGGGAATTCCCTATCCCCTCGATAGGTCGATCGTGTACCAGAGCGTGTTCGTGAGCGGCCAACAAGGCACGGGAAAGACAAGTTTCGTGAAATGTTTCGTTCTTGGCACGGCCAGCCAAAAGGATGCGCCCGCGCAGGTAATCCTCGATCACGAGGGTGAATACGAGAATCTCGTGGACATTCCCACCAACGAGCGTTCGAGAACGGTCCTCGAAAAGATTGGGGCCAAGGGGCTCGATCCGGACAAGTTCAAGGTAATCACGCTTGGACCACGCTCCGGGCGCTGCCTTTCGCTCGAGGCGATCGATTCGTTCGATCTTCCAAACTTTCTACACGAGCTCACGCCGATTTCTCACGACACGTTCGAAGCGATCGTGTACGATCTGAAACAAGAGCACGACAAGGAGGCGTTTTTGTTTCCGGAACTCAAATCGCTCGTGCTAAGCCGCCTGGAAAGCTCAAAATACGGGGCGACCAGCGCCACGCAGGGTGCCATCAAGAGAGCGCTCAATTCGGTGGCTCTCAAGATATTTGATGTTCCTGGATCAGAACCGATCGACGTCGATTTCATGCTCGAGCCGGGACGCGTGACCGTCGTGAACACGTACAACCTGAGAGGAGACCTTCAAAGGATCGTGGGACTGTACTTGCTGGCGGTCCTTCACGGTCGCGCTCTCAAGGGCAAGAAGCGCGTCAAGACGATCCTCTACCTGGACGAGATCCAGCGACTCGTTCCGAAGTCGAACTCGCAGGCAGAAACCGAGTATTTGAGGAGGATCATAAAATATCTCGACGAGGTGGTCCACAGGGGTAGGAAGCGCGATTACGGCGTTTTCTTCGCAACGCAGAGCGTCGGTGACGTCAAGAAGGACATCATCGATCTGTGCAACACCAAGTTCTTCATGCAGGCGCAGGGAAGCGGGGCTGCTCGCGTGAAGGATTACTTTACCAACAAGGCGGACTTGGAACGGTTAAAAAAGCTTCCGAAGGGACACGCCTTCGTCACCAGCGAGGGCAAGCACGAGCCCGTGGAGATCAAGTTTCCTTTCGTCGATTGATCGGAATATTCAGCGTCATTTTTTTTCGATTAAAATTTTTTTTTTTTTTATTTTCCATTTTTAACCCGTTTCCCTCATTTAGAGGGCGAAAGGGAAAAAAAAAGAGCAACATCGAAGTCGCTTTTGCCGCAATAAGGGCAAAAAAAAGGGGCGATTAAGAGGGTTTTGGGGATGCCAATATAGATTGATCGTTATCTCTCGACAAAAAAGCGGCCAAAAGGGTCTTCGACAATCGTTATACAAGTATCGTTCGAAATTTATAAATAAAAAATCCACGGTTTTTTTCGCATTCTTTTTGTTTTTATAGGTTGGGCGTAAATGAAGGTAACAACCTTAAAAAACCGTCTCGATGCAATATGCAAAAAATCGTGAGCGAAAAAACGTTCGAGATAAACGAGCACCTGTCGGTTGCCCTTCGGCAAGGCGAAACGATCGTCTTGGTGTGCGGCAGGCCGTTCCGGCAGTGCAAGTACCTGGCCTTTAGCTTTCCCGCAGAACAAGCAAGATCGTACGATTCGGTCCAGTCCATTGACGATCTGGAGAGGCTCGACCGCTCGAAGCAATACGGAACCTTGGATATCGATCCCGAGACCGAGTTCTGGGGGCACTGTTCAAACTTGCAAGCGTGGGCCGAGCGCGGCTACGACACGCGCCTTCTCCACCGCAACCTGGCCTTTCCGCTCCTCAAGAAACTTTCCGAAGCGGGCGATACCGCTGCCAAAAGGGCGTTCAAGGACGAGGTGGCGCGCAGGTTTTCGAGCGGGTCGCTTTCGGTGGTGGAGTATCTCTTGGAAGAGGGATATCTCGAGATGTTTAAGCCCGAAGAGCTCGACTCTCTATTCGCGAACTTCGAATACGGTCCCATCATGGCTCTCGAGCTGGACGAGCGGTTGTTCTGCCTGGAACGGCTTGCAAAAACGGGCGCCCCTGCCGCCATGATCGAGTTCAAGCAGGAGCTCTTTCGAGTCCTGGACGAGGGAAGCAAGGAGGACGTCAAGTTGCTGTTCGATCGGGCGTTTACCGTCTATTTCTCCAGGGACCAGATCGTGGGCCTTGCTCCCGCGCTCGGTCTTGCTAGCAACGCTCTCCTCACCTGGGGTTGCGCCAAGGGAGCGCCATGGGACTTTTACTGGTGCGATACGGGCACGGAAGAGCGCTTGGGTCTTGCCACCTGGGGGGCGATCAATCGGGCACCATCCGGCTTTTTTCGTCGTTTCGAGACCGTCCTTGAGAACATCGAGCTTTCCAAGACGGCCGTTCGCCTTGGCGCTTCCAGATGCTTTTTCGAGCGCCTTCCTGAGTTGTTGACCAATAAGAGCCTTGCCAGGTGGGGGGCTTTCCACCGAGCACCGAAGGCTTTTTACGAGGATTTTGCAGTCATCTCGACCAATCCTGCCCTTGCCAAGTGGGGCGTTCTCAATCGAGTTGGCCCGTCCTTCTGGACCAATTTTTCCACCCTTTCCGAAAAGATGGACTATCACGGGTGGAAGCGGGACCCTTCCGACTTGGGAGGCGCCTTGCGAGGGTACGGGGCGATCTTGGGAGAAAAAAAGCGCCTTGACGAGGCAATGGGGCTGTATCTCGACGCAATCCTCGTTCACGAATGGCTCGACGATTTGGAAGAGTTGGCCCTTGACCTGAACCACGTGGGCGTCTTGATGGTAGAAAAGGGCGACCTTGACGAGGCGCTCAAGTATCACCGGTGGGCGCTCGAACTCCACCAGGGGCAGGGCAACCTGACCTTGGAGGCCCTGGACCTCGAGAACCTCGGGGACGTCTTGGTTACCAAGCGAGATGGCGCTGGAGCCCGAACGTGGTTCGAAAAAGCGCTTGCCGTCCTCGAGCGAACGGGGGATCTCTCCCGAAAGGGCAAGTGCCAGTTCAAGCTGGCGTCGATATCGTTTGAAGAGGGAAAAATAGACGAGGCCATTGAACGGTGCCAAGAAAGTCTTAAAATTTCCGAACGGTTAGGCGACCTTGCTGGTGTCAAGACAAACCTCAAGTGCATTGGCATTGCCCTGGAGCGAAAGGGCGAGTTCGAGCAGGCACAAATTTACCACGAACGCCTGGAGGAGCTTCTCGAAGAGGGAGAAGAATTTTCGATCAAATTATAATCGAATTGACGATACTCTTTTCCTGATAGAAGCTAAAAAATCCCGCTCCTGACAAAAACCAAGGAGTTTAAATCGTAAAAAAAGTAGTAGTAACGTGAAAACAAAAAACAAAAAAAGGTAAACCATGATGGGATACATTATCGTGGCACGGGACGAGAACGAAAACCGCATTGCCTCGTTCGAAGGACCTGCCGGAATATTCAAAACACTTCAAACCACGGGGTACGATTGGTTCGGGTATCTCAACGCCTGGGAGTGCGATGGCGGTGCGTCCGGAACGGGCGTGAGAAAGACGATTGCCTTGAAGGATGTGAAAACTGCGCTCGAACGACTGGTCTTGCAATGGGAAAAGGGAACCATGAAAGACCAACTCGAAAGGAAAACAAGATTGCACGCTTTATCGGACGACGCTTTCCATCAAGGAATCAACTTTTCCGATCTTGTCCTGCAAAAAAGCCTCGAGGGTGCGTTTTTATCGGCTTTAGATCTCGTGCCCGAGCTGTTAGGCTTCATGAACGGCGTCGTTAAATGGTGCGAAACTAATTCAAAAAAGGAAGTGGTGATCGATTTTGGGTGAACTTGCGAAGGTTACTCGTTATCAAAGATGCTGGGGAGCACGCTCTGGAAAGGAGACACTCTCGTGCCCTTTTGCTTCAATCGTTCTAATATGTTTTTTGACTCTTGGTCTTGAACGATTGCGACGGGATTGTCAGAGAGCGTTACCACTCTCAAGTTCGGCATTTCCAAAAACGCAGGGCTCAAGGTCTTGAATTGATTGTGGTCCAGATCTAATATCATCAAGTTTTTTAATTTATTCATCGAATCGGGAAGGCGAGTCAGGGCGTTTCGCTCTGCGCTGAGATTCCATAAGAACTCAAAATCTCCTACGAACTCGGGAAGTTCGGCAAGTTCGTTTTTTCTCAAGACAAGCACATTGAGCATGGAAAACACTTTCACGCCCTCGGGTACTTTTTTGAGACCGCAATTTATCAGGCCAAGGTCGGTTATCCTGTTTCCTTTCACGGCAAATTCAAGGTGTTCGATCTCCTCGACTTTTACCGAATAAGCTTCGGGACGGGGTCTGATGTCCTCGACCAGCTTGAATTGCTTTCCAGTGTCTTGTTCGATACGCTCCAACACGCTTGCTTCCTTCTTGGGAATTCTTGCTTCCTTGAAGGTCACCAACTCTTCTTCTCGTATTTCTGGTGTAAAGGTGGATTTCGACTGGTATTCTTCGAGTTGGGCTTGATGCACGGAACTCAAGATGCTCTTTCGCAGTTCAAGCGACTCCTCGCTGTTTGACAGGATGGTCAGGGACTTGTCCAAGGAAAGAAGGGCGTCGACAGGACGTTTCAGGTCGTTTAACGCCCTTGCTTTAAAGAACCAATAGCGAGAGGTGTCTGGAGAGCGCTTGAGTAGTTCCAATGCGCATTCCAACTCTTTTTCGTTATCGTTGCGAGCCCTGTGGACTGTAACCGCAATTTCCAGGTCTTCGAGGCTTGTGTGCTGCTTGTTCTCGAGGAAATCGTCATTTAAAACCCTTACTACTTTTTGTTTTACGAGGTCTTTTACGCTTTTTAGAGGGTCTTTAAACCCGCCAGGGGGAGCTGTTGCTCTTGGGGGTGTTTGTGTGATTTGCTTTAGTTTCTTCATTTTTTCAGCCATTTCTTCGGGAGTAGACCGTCTTATCGATCCTGTGGCGGACGGAGCGTTTTTTAATATGCTGTCGGAAATTGCGTCGACCATAGTCTTTATGCTCAGTCCTTCTCTTGCCACTTTTTCGCCAAAACCGGTCATGTCTATTCCGAGCGATTCAAACTTGTCGGTAATCGTATTTACCACCGTCTTTTGGCGCAACTCTTGCAACTGGTTCATTAATCGTTGGTGGCGAAAGTAATTCACGGCGTCGTAATCCTCGTTTCCACTTTTCTCCAGGTTTCCCTTATAAAAGGCGTGCTTGTCGTCATAAACGCGTCCGGACTTGGACTCGAGGTTTTTCTCAAGTTTTTTAAAACGCTCGTCCTCGGGCCACAACGCAAGTCCTTCGACAATGGCGTCGTGAGCGGCTTCAAACCGGTCTAGATCGACGTAGAAAAGAACGAGCGACGCAAGCGCCTCCTTGTTAATGGGCACTCGATCGAGGGCTAACTCGTACAGTTTAAAGGCGTCCGTCAGATTTCCCATTTTATGGCGCGCCCACCCTTTCAAGGACAAGGCTTCTGCGTGATTTTCGTCGATCGATAAGCACTCGGTAAAAATTTCACTTGCCTTATCGTATTCGTCTCGTTCGACATGTTCTTTTCCCTTCACGAGTAATTGTTGAATTTCTTTTTCTCGTGCGTTCTCGAGCATTTCTTTCGCTTGGTTCTCGTGAAATTTTTTTTCGAAAAATTCTCTTCCCGTATAGTCCCTGGTAACATCATCTTTAGGGCTAAACGCTGCCACCTTGACGTTATCGATGTTCGTCCCTTCTGAACCCACATTTATCTTCCACTCCTTCAAGCCCCCTGGATGGGACATGTCTAACTCGTCCAATATTTCCTTTCGCAATTCAATATATTCTGTTGCGGGAATTGAAACGACTGCGCGATTAATGGCGTCCAAGGCTTGTTCGTATTGCTTTAAGGCGAACAAGGTTTTTGCCTTGAAATAATGCGTGGTCTCTGCTTTCGGATCCAAGAGGAGGGATTTCTCGTATAAGTCCATTGCCTCGTCGTGGTTTCCTTCCAACGACAGGGCGCGACCAAGGTGAGCTAACGCGCTTGCGTGATTCGGGTTGATTTTCAAGCATTCTTTCAAGCACGCTTTTGCCTCGTTAACGTCTTCTAATCCGAGCCACGCTTGACCCTGGTTAAAACTAACTTCCGCACGGATCTGCTTGAAATTCGGGTGCTGGGGGTGATTTAGCACCATCCTTTTCGCTTCTTGAAAGCACTCGAGCGCGCCTTGATATCGCTCCGTGGCAAGGAACGCAAGTCCCTTGGACGCAATTAGGGGAAGACCGGCGTCTCTTTCTTCTCGAGGGATCGCGTTCAAACCCTCGTCGAAAATCGTGATGCTTTCTTCAAATTCCCCGTTTGAAAATTTTTTCATGCCTCGGCCATGACATTCTAATATTTTTTCTTTAATTTTAAAGAATGAATCCCTTATCGCGTTAATTTTCACGCCCAAGGGCGCGAGAAATATCTCCTTGAGTTCGAGATTTTCGGTAGAATCAAGGCCGTAACCAGAAGAAATCGCCTCGTTTAACGCCTCGACGTTCTTTTGACCGCTATCTTGCTCAAAAAGCGCGCCAAGCGGAAAGAATTGGGCATCCCCGTATCTTAAGTCGATCTTTTTGGCCGATTCGAACGCCTCCAAGGCTTTTGATCGATTTCCCTTCATGAGGTGAGAAACTGCCAGCCACGCAAGGATTCTTGGGTGCTCCTTGCGATAGTGGGCGGTTAAGAAACTCTTTATCGCTTTCTTGTAGTTCTTTGCCCCGAGCCACGCCTGTCCCGTGGTAAAATGCAAGAAAGATGCCAATCGCCTGTTATTCAAGTAAGATACCGGAAGCCTGAGGGTGCTTTTAAGACTCTTTAACGCCGCAGCGTTGTCGCCGGATCGCAACAGGCACGCGCCTCCCAGCGCGAGAAACATCGCCTTGACGATCGGGAGAAAACCTTCGGAGGCTCGCGACCCAATGTCGCACATCAAGCTTGCCTCGGTGAATTTTTTCTGCTCTATCAAGTCGAAAGCGTTTTTCATCAATTCGATTATTTTTGCCTGTTCTGAATGCATGGTTTGGTAACTCGTTTGATTTTTTTATATGGATATTGTCGCATTGCAATTAAATCTTGGTCATTTCTATTTTTTTTTGGTTCTATCGATTTTCGCGCTTGCATGAGTCTTCTCCTTGAATTATTATTTAAAGACTCAAGACGGGGCCGATCACCGCTGCTAAAACGCCTGCCGACTTTACCAGGCCTTCGAACTTGAGGTGTTTAAAGTGTTTTTCAACTATCCGTTTCACGCGGGATTGGACCGTGCTCATGCGAATCCCGAGCCTTTTACAGACCTGGTTGACCGAAAGGTCCGTCCTGTCCTGGTGATAACACAGCAGGGCAAGCGAGGCCGCAACGCCGGCAATGGCGTCGTCGGTCGTGCAGGCCATCGAGGAGTAAAACTTGTACAGCAGGGCCTTGGAGCGGAAAAAAAAGGACGGTCCGAGACCGAAGTGCTCCGATACTTCCAAGATCCTTCTCAAGACGTACTCGATGCGGTTGCGCCGGGCGTGCTCGGGCATGAAATTGGCGACCTGGAGCTTGAAGGCGTTGTACTCCTTTTTCGTTATTTTCGAGACCTCGAGCAGGGCTTTCTCGTCGATCGGCACGCTTCTTAGCTTGAGCGAAAAGTAAATGGAAAGGGGCGCGAGCTTTTCGGGATTTCGGTACTTGGTGCCGGGCCTCAGAGCCGCCCGAAACGCCTGAAATCGGCAAAAGCAGATTTCCTTGTAGGCGGGAGGGAGGTCGAGCGCTTCGAAAATTCTCCTGATCTCGAACCGCGCCCGTAGCAGGGCCGCTTCTTGGGAGTCCTTGATGGAATCGAGCCGGCTCAAGGCCTCGAGCCTGTGGAACCTTCCAGAATAGAGCCGCTCTTTCCTGGTCCCGAGCGTAGTGCCCGCTCCAACGGCGTTTTGAACCCTTCTCCCGTCGTACGGGCGGCAGGACGCGAGCACGGGAGCTTCGAGCACGAGACCGCACGCCTCGCAGACCATGCCGCGCTCGTGGGGTACCAAGGGGTTCGAGCCGCAGGAATCGCAGGATCGGGTGTTTTCACGGTTCTTGGGGGACTTGTTAAACTTTTCTAATGTTGCCATTTTTTTTCACGCACCTTATTATTGAAATACTAATAAGAACTATATAGGGGGGAGTGTGACTTTTAAAGTTAACGGTTAGGATCGAGATCGAGGACTTCGAGCCTCGAATCCTTTTTTTTCACCTTATGATCTTTACTAATTTAGGACGAAAAGTGCGACTTTTTTTACATTAGCACAAAACTGGTTCTGGGAAAATGGCGATCAAGGGTAATTAAACGAATATTTATGCTCGATAGACCGTGGACTATTTTTAAGGGATGATAATTTCGATAAAAGCGTAAAATACACGAGATAAATTTATTCGATCAATAATTGCAGAATTCAAGAACTTGTTCATTCTGGAAATATTTTTCTTCTTATAAAAGTCTTATATAATGGCAAAATTTTTAAAATTGAAGTATTTTCTTCTAAACAATCTTTTAAACAGAGATAAACAGAATTTGGTAGGTTTTCTTTTAACTTTAATCCTTTCTTGATAAAGGAATTTTGCATTAATAGTGTTTGCATCGCAATGAAATTTTGAAAAGTTTCTTGGTCACAATTTAATTCTTCAGGAATCCATTGTAGTGACTTTTGCGAGGGATATTTCAAAATTTTTTTATTGCTTGCATATAAAATGTTCCCAATTAGCGTTTCTTTTGAAGGAAAAATCGTTTCATATTGACTTAAACCATAATAGGAATTAACTAGCGGATCTTGTCGAACACTTGGAGGTATTATTGATTGGAATACTTCTGAACATTTGGCATTATAACCATGGTCAATGAAAGGATAAATAAAAGAACTATTGGGATTTTTTAAAATTAAAAACTCGCGATCAGAAGCGTATTCAGGATTCACAAGAGGAAAAGGTAATCCTAACGCTTTATGAAGCATGAATGAATAACTCATATTAATAAATCCAACATTATTCACGATCGTTCCGATACAAATCGGATAATGCATTATAAAGCTCAATCCGACTCCGAATACATTAAGACATTCAAAATCCTGTTTCGTTCTGTAAATGAGAAGAAGTCGATCGTTTCTCATTGCTCCCGTATTAATGTAGTAATGAGGTGCTTTATTGTGAACGTTTTGCGTGTGATACATTGAAGCAAAAGCGGATCCTATCCTGATTTTATCGAACCAAGCCAAAAGCAGGTTGAGATCTTTCGGATCTAATGGTCTTTTATCGATAATATCTTGCATTATTTGTCTTGCTTTTCCTTCAATTTGTTCTCCAAAATCTTTATTACATTGATAACATGCTGGAAGAACAAATGTTTTGAAAGGAAATTTCTTGATTTCAACGATTCCATCATTAATAAAAGGACCAAATGTACCTTGCCTATTAATGCTTCCAGTAAGTTCTAATAACCATTTTGGGAGCAGGTGCTCGTTATTCTTATCTACGGGAGGCTTTCCACAAAAAATACAAAATCTTTCCATTAAAATCACAATTTTCTATCATATTATATTAATTATGATCAAGAAATTCCAAAAATATAAAAAGATATGATTTAATTGTTTCCATACATGGTTATGCTGAAAAACATTATCTTTACCATATTTTATCGAGAATTCAAGACAACAAGAAGCACATATAATCTTACACTCTGCTTCAATAGCGTAAAAAATTTGATTCAATAAACCTCCAATGAGCCCCATGTGGTTGTTATAATTTTTAAATAAATCGCTTTGTATTTTACAAATTATTGCTTGGTCTTCTTTTGGTAACAATTTAATATCTTCTTGAATTAACGACCGGATTTTTTTTTATCCAAAAACTCTTGAAGAGACGCCTTGATCCTTGACTCTTCGGTTAAATATTCCTGATTTATGTTTTTAATATTAAACCTAACTGATTCTATTCTAGTATTAACTAAGTTTTTATGAACTTGAATTCTTTTTGACAAATTATTTCTTAAATTTCTGTTTGCGATTTCCTGTTCAATTTTTTTATATCTCTCAATAAAACCATTATTATCTGAATAATCGTTGATAAAACTTTCACAAATGTCTTTACAATCCTTTAAAATTATTTTAAGATCAGATATTGAATTAATATGACTGATCGTTTTTGGTTGTAAGCCATTCAATAAGTCTATAGAGATCTTGTTCAAATTGATCGGAATCTTGTTTAAATGAAAACTAAATTAAATTATGAAATATATTTAAATATTCACGATATTTGATTAAATATAATTTATCTTAGATTGATAGCTTTAACTACAGATGTTTTCAAAAAAAAAGCAAACTCTCTCATATTAGATTGTTTTGCTTTAGGAATTTCATTTGTTTTTCGCGATTTAATTTCACGAACTTCATGTTTCCATCGTGTTGTCTTAATGATGTTTTTGTTTCTTAAGTTTCTTGATCCTTAAAAGCACTTAAAATGTCTCCAAGATCTTTCTCGTTAACTTTTCTGAGGTAACGCCTTGACACGTGACCCAAACGTTCCACGAGAGGAACGTTTAATTTTTCGATACGCGTGGACTGGCGCTTGGCGTTTACCAGTTTCCGATACCTCTCATGGATGCCCATGCCCAAGAACACGACGACCTGAGGTCGCAAGATTTCAATTTCTCGCCTGAGCCAATTATTCACGCAATTTTTTATGACATCTCTTGGAAACTTGCTCGCGGGCATGTCTTTTTCGATGCTGCTGCATTTCACAAAATTCGTGTAGGCACAGAAGTCAAACACGTCTGTTGTGGTTTTTTCGAAGTATGTTTTAAATCCCCATGTGAAGAGCCTGACGAGTTCGTCGTTGAAGGTGTTTTCCATTCCCAAGGTTACGTTTTCAAGAAAGTGATATTCGAGATTTTCTTGCTTGATGGTTCGATTGATGTCGCTTACGAACTTCTCGTCGGCCTTGAAGGCGTTCTTTTTCGCAATGTCGAACATTCTCTTGGTGTAAAGCAAGTATCCCTTCGATAAATTTCTTTCGTTGCCGGTGCTCACGAATTCCTTGACCATTGCTTCTTCTTTTTTAGCTGGAGTGCCGGGATTTTGTGCCACTAATAGGAATTTCACGGGAACATTCTTGAAGTAAAAACCACGCGGAACATATCCCGTTTTCGGATCGATTTTGAATCGTTCCTTGAATTTTGTAATGCCTTTACATGCCCTACATTCCACGCATTCTTGATACAAGGCTTCGAGTTTTTCTTTACTTGTCATCAACGATCAACTTGTTCTTTAACAATAAAATAATAAGAGCGTGTTTTTAAAAATCTAATGTAGTGAAAAAATTAGAAATCAACTTCTCTTGAACGATATTTTGGTTTAAACTCGATCCCATTCAAGGTCGTGGCAAGCTCGTATTCGACTGTCTCTGCCAGTTCTTCTACCAAGGACTCGAACGTGTCGGCGTCCACGAGGTCCGAAATTGCCTCTAAATCCTTTTTTGCGCCTTTTTTGACGCCCTCAACGATTTTTTCGATCGTTCTCGATTTTGAAATTGTGGAAGTATCGTTCCTTTCGATCGATGGGTTTTCAGAAGGAGTTCTTTTCGTGATCTCGATGAGTGCAAGCGTTTTTTTCACGGGATCCAGGACTTTTTTTTGCAAGACCTCTTTTCCTTTCGATGATATGTTAATGGGTCTGTTGTGTCCACCGTTTCACTCGACGAGTCCTTCCTTCTTGAGCGAGGAAAGGGCCCTGGATACCTGTCCCTTGTCGCGCTTGAGGATATTTACGGTTTCGCTAAATGTAATTGTTCGGTTTTTTATCAGTAATAACAATACCTTGCTTGAAAGATCGAGTCCTCTCGCTTGTATCGCCTTTTATCGTGGTTCTTGACGGTCCGTCAACCATTGTTGTGCACTTATCAACGTCCACGAGTTGACGATCCGTCAATGTTTGTTGATGAGATGTCAACGGTTGTATTAAAAGAAAAAAAAGACCAAGAAAACATGGAGTTGCTAAGATTTTAAGAATGCCTTGCGTTTAAGGATCTTACCTTCTTCGAAAGAGGCTCTAAATAGTCGAGATTACAACGACCTTCGATCGTGATCAATTTTAGGTTCGGACACGAGCGCGTGAAAGCGTCAATATCGCCCGAGAAACGGGTATTTAGCTCTCGAACCTGAACTGCTGCGATCTTGGGCCCTAGCTTGCTTATAAATTCTGCTTTCAAGCGTGAATCGGCGTGATCCAGGTCAAGGTTGACGAGAGCAGGAGCGCTAAAGGCTTGAAGAACGAGGTGCATTCTCGAGGGGCCGTTCACGAGCGTGCGATCGGCGGCGTGTTGCACGTTTTCGATTAAAAACATCACGCTCGCCTCTTCGGCTTGTTGTTCAATCATTTCAAATCCCGGTAAGAACGCATTTCGAGCGTCGTGTCCTTCGCTCAGGGCAAATTCCAATTCTTCTTCGGACTTGGCGTAGTGAACCGGGTGCAAGGTAACGCTCGGGATTCCGAATCGAGCAGCAAGGCTTATCGTGGCATTGAGCACACCAATTCGCTTTCGGAAGCTAAACGAGTCGTCTCCTCTTAACATGGGCGCGTGAAGGTTCAAGCACTCCATCGACAAATCGGCGACCAAACGCAGGACCTCTCTCATGCCAGAATCGTTCACGCTCCCGTCAAACCGCGAAACGATCGAGTCAGGTGATATGTAAATCTCGATCTCGTTAACGCCTGCCCTTCCAAAATGCTCGATCGCTTCCCTCACGCCGTGCTCGGGCCATAGAATCCCCGTGGACGCGACGATTTTCACGCGATCAGGCCTCCATTTAAGATTTTATTTTACTCTTTTCTGATAGACCACGTACCTTCTCGCCGTCTTGGAGTGCGGAAAGATGGACCGCACGGCCGCCTCGTTGTCGTACCAAATGGAGGTACCTTCGAAATAGGCGGCACCGAACAGGCGGGCGGTCAACTGTCCTAAGTTATTAAGGGCCGAAAATAGACCCTTTCCCCTGAAATCTGCGCCCACTAAGGCCGTGTCCACGTTGATTCGCGTCAACGGATTTCCAAGGGCCGTCTCGTACAGGTCGGGAACTCCCAAGAGTAGTCCTGCGATCCTTCCCGTCGAGCGCTCGATTGCCAAGGGCGCAAGAGGTGCGATCGATTCGAGGTCGCACGAGTTCCACGCCTCGATAAACAACGGATCGACCTTTTTCACGTTAATGGCACCAAAGCCCTTGAACTGAAACGCCTCTTTCGGGACCGTTTCTTGGAACGAAAGGATCTCGTCGAACCTGTCCGTTCCTCCGGAAGAATCGGGAAGAACCGCGTAAAACGACCCCTTTGCAAGGTCCAGGATCTCGTCCTTTTTCTCTCGCAACTCGTCAAGGGACAGGTATTCGAACCTAAACTTGTTGGAAACATTCTTAGCAGACTTCCAGGTGGACTCGGACACTTCCATGGAGGCGTACGTGGCATCGGGAGCGTATCCTAACCTTTCCAGGTATCGCCTGACGGGGGACCTCGCTCGCCCGAACGGCACGCCGTAAAGCATCTGGCGGTTAAAGCCTTGGACCTGGATTCCGTACCCGCCAACGCCTTTTGGGAAGGCAACGGGACCCCTGAGCTTTCGAGACTTGATATTTTTCGCAAAATCCTCGCACTCTATCATTAACGCCTGGCACGTCTCGAAATCGGAAGCGACCAGCCAACCGAACGTGGCGCACGCCCTTCCGTGGCTCTTGTAGAACGGGTCGAGCTGGCACGAGACGAAGCCCGTTGGAGTTCCGTTCCTGAGGACCATAAAAGCCTTTACCTGGAAGGTGCCTTCAGAATATTTCGATTCGAGGTAAGTGGCGATTTCCCTTGCCACAAGCGGCTTTAAACGGTCGTTTGGCACTTCCAGCACGTCGTTCAGTGCTTTTTCGATCCAGGAGCGGTCGGTCGCCTCGACCACGGTAATTCTGGGCAGTGATCCGATTCCTAAAGTCGTTGATTGCATTTTCGATTAACCCTGCGTTTTTTTTTGCGCAAAAGACGACGGTCGGATCGAAGGCCTTGGAGATACTTTTCTTCCAAGGGTTCACATCGAATCGTTTTCATGGAAGTGACTAATAAGGCCACGTCGATCTTCTCGTCGTCTGCATCTCAATTCATCGAACGTATATAAAGAAAAAAAGAGCTTGAAAACTTGAAAATGAATATTTAATAAGACAATTATAAATTAATGTGTTCATATTTTCTCATTTAAGTTGTTCCTATTTTTATGCAATGTAATTATTGAAATTATTCCTAGGCCAACTAAGACCGCGATCATGTCAAATCCAAGGATTTGATTTCTTGGCAGATCAGTTGAAGCTTCTTCGTCATAAAAGACTATTTTTCTGACGATTATATCTTCTTGACAGGTATTGTCGAGCGTGTCGTTTGCGAAAAACGAGACAGTCACTAAGGTACCGTTCGCAAATGTGCCCCACTCAGAGGCGTCTATCGTACCGTTTTCC
>JAFGGO010000184.1 GCA_016930515.1 Promethearchaeota archaeon
GAAGTTTTTTGGTAAATAATCTTTAAACAACAAACTCATATAGCTCTGAATTTTTCAAATTAATTTAATAGAAATAGAAAAAAAATGACTATTATTTAGAAATTTTATTATTCCCAAAAATATCTAAAATATTTATCATTATTTCCAATAAATATTAAGTTCATTCCCAATAATTTCTAAAAAATACAATTACAATTGAGACCTTGATCAATGATACCACGTACGATCCGCATCCATTTGTGAAATGGGCGGGGGGAAAGCGTCAATTATTACTTCAAATGGAACCCTATTTTCCCAAAAAGTATAATACCTATATAGAACCCTTCGTGGGAGGAGGGGCAATATATTTCCATTTAAAACCCAAAAAAGCCATATTAATCGATAATAACAAGGAACTTATTAATTGTTTCAAGGTCATCAAGCGAGATGTTAACGGGTTAATACAATCTCTTAAGAAACACAAGAACGAAAAAAACTATTTTTATACCATCCGAGCAGTAGATAGGAATCCAGAAATATTTGACAAATGGAACGATGTTGAAAAAGCTTCAAGAACGATTTACATGAATAAATGCTGCTATAACGGGCTTTATAGGGTAAATAACAAGGGGCAATTTAACGCTCCTTTCGGAAAGTACAAGAATCCTACATTTTGCGACGAATCCAACCTCAAGGCTGTACATTTTCAACTCCAAACAGCAGAGATCATGAATAGTCCTTTTGAGGAATGCTTGAAGTACTCAAAGCAGAACGATTTTGTGTATTTTGATCCCCCATATCATCCATTATCTCAAACGGCAAACTTTACCAGCTATACCAGGGATAATTTTGGAGAAGAATCGCAGAAAAAATTAGCAGATGTGTTTAAAGCATTAGACAATCGAGGGTGCAAGTTAATGCTTAGTAATTCCTATAACGATTTTATTTTGGACTTATACAAGGATTTCACGATAATCGAGTTAAGTGCTAAACGGGCTATAAATAGTGACGCAAGCAAGAGGGGCGAAATAAAGGAAGTTCTGGTATTAAACAGAAGGGGTGAAGAGCAATGGTAAATAATAAAGAAAAAGAATTTGTTAAAAGTCTTTTAAACTGGTTTGAGCAAAATAAAAGAGATTTTACTTGGCGGAATCCTGATTTAACTCCTTTTAACATACTCATCGCTGAAATTATGCTTCAAAAAACAGGTGCAAATCAGGTGGAACCCTTATTTACATCGTTTATTCAAAAATATCCCACCGTACAAGAAGTCTCAAATTTGAGCGAAGAAGAGCTAGGAGAAATACTTAAACCTTTAGGCTTATACAAAAGAAGAGCTCGGGACATTAAAAAGACCATAGATAGTATAATAAACAACGGAGGAGAGATCCCTTATGATGTTAAGGAACTCAAGAAATTGCCAGGTGTAGGTGAATACATTGCGAATGCTGTAGCTTGTTTTGCTTTCAATCAATGCATCCCCATTGTTGACGCTAATGTAGGGCGAGTTATTAAGCGCGTCTTTTCATTTCCAGTGAAAAGTGCTCCTTCCAGAGACAAGGCCCTCTTAGAAAAAATGGAAGAGATCATTCCAAGAAAAAGCTACAGGGAATTTAACTTGGCGTTGTTAGATTTTGCTGCTCTCGTGTGCTTGCCAAGAACACCATCCTGTGAAGAATGTCCACTTAAAGAGATGTGTGATTATTTCAGGTTAATATAAGTGCTTTAATTCTTTCGTTTAATTTCTTGGGTTGATCTTTTATATTTTTAATATTAATCAGAAAATCTGAGTTAATAATAAATTAATATGTCAAAAATAAATAAGACCTTGATTTTATTTAGGTAAGAATAGATGAAAAAGACGAATATATAAAAAATAAATCATCAGATCAAATGTTTCAAGACGATAAAAACGAGAATTTACCTTCAATCATCGATTTATTCTCAGGGTGTGGGGGATTTAGCCAAGGCTTTCTCAAATCGGGGTTTGAGGTCGTGGCCGCAAGCGAAATATGGGACCCCGCAATAGAAACATACAAGCACAACCATCCAGAAACTCCAGTGGTCAATGGGGATATAAAACTTCCAGAAATCAAGAACCAATTGTATGATATTATTGGAAATAAGAAAATTAACGTCGTCATTGGTGGACCACCGTGTCAAGGCTATTCTATTGCTGGTAATCGAAATCCTGAGGACCCCCGAGGTCAACTTTACCTGGACTTTGTTGAGATAGTGGAACGCATCCAACCAGATTTCTTCGTAATGGAAAACGTGAAGGGGGTGCTTCACATGAAGCATGTTTCACCTGATTTAAGCAGTAAAGAATTGGGCTTATTTCAAGACAACTGTGCCAAATTAAAGAGATATAAGGACCTTAAGAGGTACGGAGCTCAGAGAGAGCTTAATATGGAAGAAACAAGAGAATTTGATGACTTAAAAAGAAACCATTTAAAGATTAAAAATCAAGTTGACTCAAAAATGGTTCCCTTAATTGAAAAGATCTTGGCGCGTTTTAAAGCCATCAATTACAAGGTCAAGTGGAAGGTGCTTAACTCCGCAGATTACGGCGTCCCTCAAACTCGAGAAAGAATCATATTTATTGGAACGAGACACGAAAACATTGACTTTACATTTCCAAAACCAACCCATCATGAAAATAAGATATCTGTATTGGGAAAACAGAACTCTTGGGTAAATTCAGGAGAAATATTGAAAAAATACGAGGCGTGGAACGAGGACTCATCATTAAATCACGATTTTACAAGGCATTCAGAGAAGTTTCTAAAAAAACTTAATGCCACGCCAGTTGGTAAGGCTGTCTATAAGAATTATAGCGATGCGTGGTGGAGATTAGATCCAGACAAACCTGCAAAGACCGTTAAGGAAAACCATGGTGGTGTGTTCGTGCATTACAAATTCGACAGAGTTTTAAGTCCTCGAGAATTAGCCGCATTGCAATCGTTTAACGATAGTTTTAGATTTAAAGGAACAAAAAGCTCCGTTTTAAAGCAGATAGGAAACGCAGTACCCCCATTGTTGTCGTTAGCACTCGCTAATCACCTAAAAACTTGCTTAAAAAATCTGTAATTTATCACGATTATAATCGCTCAAAATAAATACGATTTTAAAAAAAAACAATCATTCAATAACATTTATTCCTTTTTCTCCTAATTTATGAATGTTTTCAAAAGGATGGTCAGGTTTATTCTTATTCTGATGAGATAATTAGATTTAATTAAAGATCTGTTCTAATTCTTAATTCGTCCCCAATTTTTTCTATTTCAGACCATTGTTGATTATTAAAAGGTTACCTTCAAGAACAAAATAAGATTAAAAAGGTAGATCATATAGAACTTCAATTCCTTGAAGAGTATTTATTAAATTATACGATAAATCTAAAAATTTTCTTACTTGAAATTTCAATTATCTTTTATTTGTTAGATTATATATTGATTCATTCAGAATTAACGAATCTAGAATTGTTTAATAATTAATTCGAGAATATAAAAAATATAAAAGAATTCATTTTTGCCTATTTGAAACGAAAACATTGATTTACAAAAAACTGAATATATCAAGCTTTTATTGAAAGTTGAATTACAATAGATAATTTAAAACAATTTTATTCAATAAGAAATCTTTTCTCCGAAGTATATTGCGATTACCAGATATAATGCGGGCACATTATGATATCCCGCGACATTTGGATTTAGTTGGTTAGTACTGCTTGAAAAAAATCTTTCAGTGTAAGCGTATATTGTCCCTGGTAGAAAAGTGATTGAGATAAATAGGAGTATAAGTCCGGATAAAGAATAGAATATCGTCCCAATCGCTACAATTAAGGTAAATATAAGTCCCGTCAAGTAGAAGTAAAAAGCTATTCTTGGTCTTCTCATATCTCATATGTTTTATTTTTATATTCAAATAGGAATGTGAATTATATAAAAAGATATGGTAAAAATCTGAAATATAATTAAAGCAATTAGTAAATTATTTTGGACATCTTTCAATATCTAACTTAGAATGAGTGAAAAAATTGAAGAGCGTATTAGGGAACTTGAAGAGCGCCTGGCAAGCACGATTCCAAACAAGCACACCATGAAAAGCATCAATTTCATAAAAGCTCAACTCGCTAAATTACGCGAAGAGCTTATCGCTCACGCTAGCTCGAAAAAAGGAGGAGGGAAGGGATTTGGTATTCGTAAAACCGGCGACGCTCAGGTTGCCTTTATAGGATTTCCTTCAGTGGGTAAATCATCTTTGCTCAACTTGCTGACCGAGGGGAACACCAACTCTAAAGTTGCTGCCTACGATTTTACCACGCTCACGGCCATACCAGGCATGATGGACATCGAAGAAGCAAAGATCCAGCTCATTGACTTGCCAGGGATCATATTAGGTGCTGCTGCTGGAAAAGGTAGGGGAAAGGAAGTTCTGGCCGCAGCTCGTTCCGCAGAACTCGTCCTTGTAGTAGTCTGCTTTCGAGAAGACGGCACGCTTAACCTTGATGACTTGTTTAAGATTAGAAAAGAGCTTCACAACGCAGGAATACGCCTTAGTCAAAATCCCGCACAGATTTCAATTAAACTCCGAGAAAAAGGAGGAGTACACTTTACTTTTAAGGGCAAGCAAGTCATGACGAAAGACGAGGTAAAGAGTTTGATGAATGATCTAGGTGTTCGCAATGCTGGAGTGTATTTTGGAGAACCAAATATAACTCCAGATCAGTTGATTGATTTTGTAATGGGTAATCGGATTTATACGAAAGAATTCGTTGTCATTAACAAGTCTGACCTTGCTCGGGAGGCAATTTCACCAACGAAAATATCACAAGCCATAGGACACGATCGATGGGTTGCGATTTCTGCAAAAAATCAGGAAAACATCGATTCTCTTCGCCATAAGATTTTTCAAGAATTAAATCTCATTCGAGTTTACTTGAAACCACCGAAGCAAGAGGCAGACATGGACGAGCCAATTATCTTACATCAAGGTGATGATTTAGAAACATTATGCAAGAAGATACACAAGCGATTTCTCGACGAATATAAATACTCATTAATATGGGGGAGATCCGCCAAACACCCAGGACAAAAAATAGCAAACTTGAATCATGTGATCGAGGACGGAGATGTGATTTCTATATATTTAAAGCGTTAAATTTAAGATAGACTCATTATTTATTTCATTCTAATTTATTGAAGTTAAAATGTTAAAGTTAATACTACTTAATCAGATTTGATTAACGATATAGATAATTTAATAAATACCTATTTTGATTTACTTAACAAATGCTTGGACTAGAAACAGAAACAAATTCGCCAACGGTCGTTTTCGTATCCTATGAAAACCATTACGCTCCATGGGGCGGGCTTGCTGCCGTCATGAAGATGCTTCCCCCCATCATGTCAAAATCCGTGAGGACGATTCTCGTTTCTCCGTTGTTCTTCAACATTGCCAAGACCAAACAAGCAATCGAATCTAAACTCTTGATATCAACGGGTAAAAAAGGCAAAGTTCTATATAAGGGATTCTTTCACAAGATAGAGCTCTTCAGGAGCACTGAATTTAAGGACTACGAAAACTTTGACATTTTTTTAGTAAAATGTGATAACTTTTTCTTATCGGGGGATAATCCTTACCACGACTCTTGGAGACCTGATTCATTAATCCACGACTCGTATTTCCTTTCAAAATCGATTCCTGTCGTGCTAAAGCTAGTTGAAAAAGAATATCCCGCGCCCTATGTTCTAAACTTGCAAGATTGGGAAACCGCATTAGTTGCCGACATCGTCCCCTCGATAAATGGAACTAAAAGCGTGCTTACCCTCCACAACCCATATGACGAATACCTTCCAAACGATCCACAAGGTCGTACGATCCTTCAATTCGCGATTCCAAAAATGCAAGGAATTTCGACGGTTTCCGAGCAGTTTTCTCGAGAATTACAGTACGATGTGCTCGTTCACGGAGTGCTTGTTCAAAAAATTCGGGAACAATTACAAATTCTTCCACCTATAGGAATTAATAACGGAAATTTCGTAAAACTTACATTTCCAGAGAATTTAAAATGCGTGGACGAGGTCTTAAATGAAAAAAGAAGAAATAGAGAGATATTTCATAAAATTCTTACAGAAAGAGAGGACATCAAACCTAAATGGGGCAATCAGCTTAATTTATTATGGGACGATATCCCAATATTTTTCTTATTCGGTCGAGATGAGCCTAAACAAAAAGGTTTTGATGTGGCGGCTGCGGCAATTTATCGATTGTTAAGAAGATTGGGACCTGATTCCGCATTCTTCGTTTTAACACCCATTCCAAGCCCTCGTGGTCTAGCTGGTCTTTCTTATCTTGAAGATCTCTGTCTAGAATTCGCAGAAAATGTCATGACATTTCCGTATCGAATTTCCAGCGGATACGAAAACCTGCAAAGAGCGGCCAGTTTCGTGGTTATGCCTTCTTATTACGAGCCCTTTGGTGCGGCAAATGAAGGATACGCTTCGGGAGCTCCCGTCATAGCCAGGGCAACAGGTGGACTCATTCAACAGGTATGTCCCGCCAATTTTGACGATTTGCCAAGTCGCGTTCAAATCGAAATAAGTAGATATCACGAAGATTTATCGAAACCCACTGGTTTCCTATATAGAGAGCATCCAAACACGGAAACAACGGGAAATTGGGAATATCTCTTGAGCACGGATTTTTCCAAGCGCAAGTCCGCATTAGAACCCGTTCATTGGAAAAATCCGGTTTTTTGGTCAATGGTCTCAGAACTCGAAAATGTTATAGAAAAAGCCATTTTGTGTTATAAACAAGAGAAAAAAGCGTATTGTAACATGATACTTAATGGCATACAGCTTTTCAAGCGATTTTCGTGGGAAAAATCTGCTCGGGATTACAGAGAGTTACTATATAAAATAGAATAATTGAAAAAAAGAAAACTCATTCATTCTATTTAGGTATTTCTTATTTTTTCCTCAGCAATTTTGATAATCTCGCTGAACTCTTTAAACGATAATTTATTAATGATTTCGTTATATCGAGAAGAAAAATTCTGTTATTTCGTGCATTAAAGAAATTAATTTAACAGGATCGTCAAGCGTAATTTTTCTTTCTCGGTAATCGGATAATTTTTCTCGTATACCCCTGATAACTTTTTCTTCGGTTGATATTGGAAAATATTTTGTCAAGATTGATTCTGTTTCCTTGAACATCGTTATTTCACTGTTCCAATTTGGTAATTGTTTCCCATATTTGCCTTTAAAAGATTCAGAAAATCTCTTAAGTCTCTTTCGAATGACGGCGAGGTCTAAGTGTTTTGCTGTTTACAAGCAACATGTATAGCACATCTTTTTATTATTAGTACATGTATATTGAAAATAATTTGAATTAATAAATTTCAATTACACTTTTTTACAAGAAATCATAAATTAAAAAGAATAATATTACACGATTAAATCGTAATTCCAGTTGAGAATTATGCTATTTTTTTAAGCAGAAACGCCATGTTCTTACCCAAATTCTTAAAAGTCTCGACGCCTTCCTCATCTTTTTCAACATCTCCTGGGTTCAAGCCTATTCCTATGTTCCAATAGCTCGACCCAACCACGAACATTTCAGCAATAAGGAAGAAATAATTAATGCTGGAAAAAACGTGGTTTCCGCCTTGTCTCCTCACGGACACGACCGCTGCACCAACTTTATGCTTTAATCGATTTCCATTCGCTCGCGCGACAAATCCGACCCTTTCTATAAGAGCCTTGACGTTCGTCGAGACATCTGAAAAGTAAGTAGGAGATCCAATCACGATACCATCTGCGTCTAATATTTTTGCGATATATTCATTCATCTTGTCGCTATCTTGAGAGCACTTCAGGTTTTGGTTTGCTTTACACTTATAACAAGCCAAGCAGCCTCTTAAATTTTCAGCACCCATCCACACATAATCGCATTCGATTCCTTCTTTTTTCAACTCGTCCATCACGATGTTCAGGCTATGATAAGTGTTGCCTTTCACTCGCGGACTCCCATTAAATAATACGACTTTCATATCAAACACTATATTTAGATGATTCTTTTTATATCCTAA
>JAFGGO010000017.1 GCA_016930515.1 Promethearchaeota archaeon
ACGGCGTGGGCGAAGGGTCCATGTCGAACGAAGCGAGCGCAACTCCTGTAGCACCTGCAACCGTTCCTGGCGCACCACAGAACTTGGTAGCGGTCTTAGACGGTAATCAAGTAATTCTGACTTGGGAAGCACCCGCCAGCGACGGTGGTTCATCCATCATTGGTTATCGCATTTATCGAGGCTTAAGCTCTGGTGGAGAGACGCTCCTGACTACTGTTGGTAATGTTTTGACCTTCACGGATGATGGTAGTATCTTTCCTGAAAGCGATCTAAGCACTATTGATATCGACTTTTCGGGTGAAATAACCGTGTATTACTTCGTTGTAGCGGTTAACGCAATAGGAAATGGTCCGGCATCGAACGAAGCAAGCGTGGTTATTGATCTTGCAGATCCATCGGTTCCTGGATTTAGCGTGTTTATCTTGATCCCTGCTGCATTATTCGCAGTAATCGTGATAATCGCTAAAAATCGAAAGATGGGCTCCAATAAATTCTAAATCTTTTTTTTTATTCTTTTTTTAATTAAAATTATTCTCCAAGAAACGAAAAAATAGAAAATTAATCAGATTAAAAATGAGAAATTTCATATTAAACACATTTTAGATTTATTTCCAATTAATTAATCCTGTTGTATAAATAAAAATCCATCAGGAATGAAAATGGAATTATTTATCACGAATTATGAAATAAATAAAAGAAAGAAAAAAGAAGGTAATTTTTGATTATATGGGAGATTTTAATTCAGCATTAGTTTTTTTTAAAAGAAAAGCAAACAGGGGCAATCCCATGTTAACATCGCAAATAGCATGAACCACTCGTGAAAAGGTTGAGAAGGTGGCCAATTCGAGACGAATCCAATGCCGTGAATTGTGGGCCAAATCATCATCTCCAGACCTAAAAGAACGAAAATAAAAGGCGGGATTTTTCGACACACCATAACAACTATTTTCACTTGAACTTCCCATAGCAAACTCGTCCATGTTCGTCCGCCCATACAGATAGCACCTTCTTTTTCCACCAAACGCTCAACGACCGTTGCGTTGTAAGGAGGACGATATCCTTCTAAGATACGGGAAGCACACATTGTAGGACTATTTTTTACGCAAATGCAATCCTTGATTGCAATCGGCAAGCCACCGAGCTTTCCGATCTTCTTCTTGAGCATTTGGTCGAGCTGTTTCGCCTTTTTCAGGGGCTCTTCTTTTGAAAGGTGCGTAAAGGACTTAATATCGTGTTCGGTCTCTTCAATCCTCTCGTAATGGGTATTAATAATATCTTGAATTGACAGCTCTCCCAATTGGATCTTTTCTAAGAGCTCGTATCCCATATATTGCGTTATGATTTAAATAACATGTAATTTCTTAATTATGATATGACATTTTCTATTGTAATAGTTTATTACTGTTAAATGTAAGTTGAGAAAATTTTAATTACTTCTGCATGAATTATTGATAGGGTTATTAGAAAACAAGCTAAAAAAAAGGGATTTATTTTTTTAAAATATTTTTTCCGCTCAAGAGATATTCCACTACTTTATCTGTATCAATGCATTCTTCGTCCTCAATTAATTCAAGAAGCAATATTTTCTCCAAATCTTCTCCGTAATAATCTGCCTCAAGATCTCTGTAGCTCGTGTTAATTATTACTGCGTTAACGGCGCTATTAAATTCCATATTAAAATAGGTATCGGCAATGACGACTTTAGCGGACACCTCACCGTTCACAACAAGAAAACCACCATCTTCTCCTTGTCTTCCAAGAATTTCGTTCTCAACTTGAATTTCTCCCTTGACTGTCAAACTAGGAAATCCGCCTAATATTATGTTCCTTGCTTTTAAATTACCCGTAACAAGTATGAAATTTCCCATTCCCTCAAAACAACTCATATATAAATCTCTTTCAATTTCCAGATTGCCATCGACGACCATATTATATTGGTTATCGTAATCAATCGAAAAGTCTCCTTTCAGGAGAACATCTCCTTGAAATAAGCGGATCTCGTCTAAATTGTCACCAAAACTTTCAAATGGCATCTCAAAAGAGGGCGAAAATCGCTCCTCTACATCCTTCCATAATATTATTTCGTAATTTTTTTCCATATTTTTTTTCGCTCCTAAACTTTTATTTTTTTGTATTTGTAAATGATTTCATTATAATAAAAAATTGTATGGTAGGAAAGTGGAATTTTTAAAGCTTATAGAAAATCATGTTTAATCGCTTGCTTTTATCCAATTTAGAAAGTCGGCGTCCTTTTTTAAGTCTTGAAAGTCGCCGAAATCAGGAGACTTTTCGAGTATTCTTCGCACGATTGGAAACGCCTCGTCTTTTCGTCCTAATTTTAGCAAGATGCGCACTTTAGTATCTATGATATAGTAGTACATCTCTTCTTGGACTAATTCCACGCCTCTTTCTACCACCCTCAACGCCTCTTCTAAATGAGTCACTTCGTTGAAGTTCTGGTAAAGGTACCAAGCAATAGTATTGCAAGCATATATGATGGTTTCCTTGTGAAACTGACCCTCGTCCGTGAAGTGCCAGATGTTAAAATTAGAAGGCACTAGTTCCAAGCAGGTTTTTGCCTCTTCGACACCCAGTTTCTTGTATTTCCATATTTTTTCTTCCGAGTCCTTGCTATTTCTATATCCCAATTGAGCGTATACCCACATTTTAGAGTAATGCAGGTATATCAGGTTGTATTCGTTCGTGACCTTTCCACTTTTGTAAAACTCCAAGGCCTTGTCGTAGGCTTCGATGGCTCCAAGATGATCTCTCGATCGTAGCGTGTTACCTTTCTTTAAATGTTCTTTCATGGCGAGGAAGTCCTCGTCTTCGGAGAGCTTTTCTTCTGTTTTTTGGTTTCGAAAATCGATCTGTGTTTCTGGAAAGACTTTCATGAGTTTCTCTCGTTCCTCTTTAGAAAGGGCGCAATATGTGAAATCGATTTTTTTCAAGTTCCTGAGCTCGTAAAAATCTGCAGGGAGCGATTTCAATCCGTTAAAGGACAAGTCCAATATCTTGAGGTTTTTAAGGTTCTCAATTCCCTCCAGATGTTCCGCTTTTAATTCTTTCTTGAGTAATCCCTTCCATTTTCCACCTACAAAAGTTAATTTATTTTTTATTTCTTCGAAGCGTTCGGGATCGTGCGAGAGGTTTTCCTTGAGCTTGTTAAAATCCTCATTTTTGTAGGTTTCTTCTATTTTTCCGTGCCTGTCGATGTGCAATTCTTCCAAGCTAGTGATGTTAAAGAAATGCTTGATAAGAGCTTGTTTTGGGTATGGGCGTGAAAAATAACTTCTCAAGCCATCGGCTTGTAATATTTTCAAGTTCGATAACTTTGACAAGTCGGGTAAATCGTTTAGATAACACAAACTTCTATCTAAATCCAATTCTTCAAGCTTTTTGAGATTAAGAAAGCATTCAGGGATGCTCTTGAAAGAATTGCTTCCCAAGAACAATCGTTTTAAATTCGTTAGTTGACAAATCCACTCGGGAAATTCAATAGGTTCATCATCACTTGTTTGATACATGGATAATTCTTCTAATGATGTCAGGTTTTTAATGGATTCAGGGAAGCACATGCCCGTGTTGTTGTCCAGCTTTAAGATTCTTAAGTTCTTCAAGTTACCAATGGATTCGGGCAAGGATTTTAATTTACAAAAATCAAGGTGTAATTCTTCCAAGGACTCTAATTTATCAATCTCTTCAGGAATGTTTCCAATGTGATTTCCTCCGAGGTATAGTTTCTTGAGGTTCTTGATCTTCAATATTTTTCTTGGAAATTCTTTCAGCCGTTTATACTCAAGATCCAGTTCTGCAACACCTTCCTCGTTTTGAGCAAGTTTTTCGATTTTCTCTTGAACGATTTCAATGGACCTCTTCGCATCAGGGCGCATTACTCGCTTGTTATTATTAACCCTTTCGATGAATATATTGATGTCTATCACTCCATCGTGCAATACTTCCCGAACAAACGCTCTCTCGAGATCCTCTCGATAATAGTCAAAATCTCCATGATCGCTATAATTATTGACTGTTATCGTTGATGGATCTAAAGATTTTATTTCGAAAAAATGATCATCATTTATTAAAAAATCCGCTTTTAACACGCCATCAACGACCATCAATCCATCGTTATAATATCCATAAACTACATTTTCTACATTCACATTCTTCTTAAAATAAAACAACGATCCAGATTTATCTATGTTTTTTGCCTTGCAATCGCCCATTACGAATAACAATGGTCCGTAATTCATCTCCATGTTTCGAATGGTACCCTCAACAATTAGATCGCCGTTAAAAACCATACCTTCTATATCATCTGATTGTTTTGGCCAATTCTCACCTTCAAAGTCAAGATTTAAATCACCCTTCCAAACCACATCTTTACCGTAATAATAAACATATTTATTATCTTCTGGCATGTAGTATTTATCGCTAAAATTAGGATATTTCTTCAACATTTCTTTTATTGTAATACGTTCGCCCTTGAGATAAAATCCCTCCTCTTGCTTATCAAAGTTTTCTTTCATGATTAAAGTTCCTAAATTAGTTTTCTATTTAATTGAAA
>JAFGGO010000018.1 GCA_016930515.1 Promethearchaeota archaeon
CTTTTTTTGTATAATATCGCTTTTTAATGGAAAAAAACGAAACGATAGATATCACACTAATGCCAGCACAAAGAATAATAATATCGAAACTAAATATTACTTCTTCATCTTTAGATGCATCTGGTTTTACAAAAACATCTATCCAATTTGAAGATCGATTACCGTACTGGTTAAATGCTATAACTTGAAAGAAATACATGCCGTATGTGAGATTAGTAACTTCTTGTTCTTGTACGATCATGCCCCCTTGAATTTCTTTAATTTTCCACGATTCATTAACATAATATCGCATGTAAATTGAATAATTATTAGCTCTTAAAGAATTACTCCAATAAATATTTATATTTCCATTAAGATCAGGATTATCCGCATCGCTATAAAGCCAAAATGTTCCTGGATAAACATCATTTATCGTTACCAAAATTGTATCTGGAATTCCACTTATCATATATCCATTTTGATATTCGATAGTATACGCAAAGATTCCAGGAATCGTTCGATTGATGGGGACATTAAGGATCGTTCCGTTCGTCCAAGCGGTCCAATCTATCCAGGTATATATCTTCCCGTTCGTGTCGTTGGCGAGCACCCGATATTCTCCAGCCATAAGGGTATCCATGAGAACCCAATCGAGCGTTTCCGTACCAATATTATATGTAGTTACATCCCCAGAACTCAATACCATTGGAACGTTACATACAGTTATTAAAACGGTATTTGGAATCCCATTTATCATGTTTCCATCTCTATATTCGATGGTATACGAAAAAACGCCTATGGCCGTTCGATTGATGGGAACATTGAGGATCGTTCCGTTTGTCCAAGCAGTCCAATCTATCCAGGTATAGATAGCTCCAGATGTGTTATTTGCGAGCACACGATACTCTCCTGGTATGTGATTATCCATGAGCACCCACCCGATGGTTTCCGTGCCAATGTTTGATGTGATCACATCTCCAGGACTTAATACCGTTGGGACATCGTTTACCGTTACCACGATAGTATCAGGAATACCACTTACCATGTATCCATCTCGATATTCGATTGTATAGGTAAAAACACCTAGAGCCGTTCGATTTATGGGGACATTAAGGTTTATTCCGCTTGTCCAAGGAGTCCAATCAATCCAAGTATAGATAGCTCCAGATGTGTCGTTTGCGAGCACGCGATATTCTCCAGGAAAAAGATCGTCTGTAAGAAACCATCCGATGGTTTCCGTGCCAATGTTTGATGTGATCAAGTCACCAGGACTTACTGCCGTTGGGGCATCGTTTACCGTTATCACGACTGTGTCTGGAGTCCCGCTTATCGAGTATCCATCTCGATGTTCGATGGTATACTCAAACACTCCAGAAGTTATTCGATTTATAGGGACATTTAGGTTCGTTCCGCTTGTCCAAGGAGTCCAATCAATCCAAGTATAGATAGCTCCAGAAGTGTCATTTGCGAGCACGCGATATTCTCCGGGAAAAAGATCGTCTGTAAGAATCCATCCAATGGTTTCTGTTCCCGTGGTTGTCGTGAAGATGTCATCTGGGTGATTTACTATCGGAGGATCGTTTACTGTAACCACGACCGTGTCTGAAGTTCCGTTTATCAAACAACCGTCTCGATATTCAATGGTATACGCAAACACTCCAGGGACTATACGATTTATGGGGACATTGAGATTCATCCCGCTTGTCCAAGGAGTCCAATCAATCCAAGTATAGATAGCTCCAGATGTGTCGTTAGCAAGCACGCGATATTGCCCGGGAATAAGATCATCCGTAAGAATCCATCCAATGGTTTCTGTTCCCGTGGTCGTCGTGAGAAAATCACTTGGGTGATTTACTGTCGGAATCTCGTGAGTTATAATCTTTTGGGCGTAAATGTTGTAAAGACCTCCATCAAGATGTGCATCAAGCCATGTAACGATCGCACCACCGTGATCGTCAGATAATAATTGAACCGACATTTGAGCTCTTGAAGAGTCATTGGCAAGGAGTCTTCCATTAGTAGTCCATTGAGTAGTTCCCGAAGCGCTTATCTGCTGTGCATACACTTCCGATTCTCCATTTCTCTTATCTGTCCACGCAACAAACGCCCCTCCATTCCCGTCATTGATAATCGATGGGTAATTTTGATAGCTCGTTTCCGTGCAAACTGCCAATCCATTGGAAGTCCATTGTGAAACACCATTTGAATTTACTTTTTGTACATATATATCAAGATTATCTGTTATAGGGCTCCTATAATCATGCCACGCAAGTAAGGCACCTCCAGAGCCATCGCTCACCATTGAACTAAGCCATTGTGCCCTCGTTGCCGTGGTAATGGCAACACCGTTTGTAGTCCATCGAATTGTTCCACTCGTATCGACTCTTTGGGCATAAATGTCGTAATAAGAATCTGGTGATAAAAATCTATTGTCGTACCAAGCGATAATGGCACCTCCTCCTCCATCTGAGACAACAGAAACATCAAATTGAGCATCTGCGGCATTACTAATGGCAAGACCATTAGAATTCCACAGAGTCGTTCCGTTAGAATCTATTTTCTGCGCGTAAATGTCCCACTCGTAGGAAGCTGATCTATCGTCTTGCCACGCTATGATCGCTCCTCCCGCTCCGTCGCTAATCAAGTCGGGATATCTTTGACTGTTTGATGCGGTACAGATCGCTGTTCCGTTAACATTCCATAGAATCATACCATTTGAGTCTATTTTTTGGGCATAAACATCGTAATTCGTGCTTTCATACCATGTCAAGATAGCTCCTCCCGTTCCATCAGAAACTATTTTTTCACCTATATATTGGTTTCCAGCAACAGTACAAACAGGCACACCATTCGGAGTCCATTGGATATCCCCGTTGGCGTTTATTCTTTGAGCGTAAATATCGTAATTATAATTTCTATAGTCCCCCCAAGCAATAATTGCTCCTCCCTCACCATCGCTAACGATAGACGGGGCGTATTGCTTCTCTATTGCCGTGCAGATCGGAATTCCGTCTATCGTCCATTGAACAACTCCATCTGAGCTTACTCGTTGAGCATAGATGTCCTCGTCAGAATTCCGTTCATCCACCCATGCAAAAATGACTCCTCCAGTCCCATCACTCACTAAAGCGACTGAATATTGATCACGCCATTGAGTACAGATTGCTAATCCTTTGGATTCTCCCCATAATAAAGTTTCAGATGTTGATAAAATGTTATTTTCGGATTGATTTGTAATATCCGTGATCATTGATTCGTTTTCAAGCGTAGAAATCATTGTCAAGAAAAAAACTGCAAAAAATAAATAAAGTAGGCGCTTTTTTGAATGATTTTTTCTACTTGTTTTGTTTTGATATTTTTTAAACATTTTTGTTCTACTTTTATCTTCGTTCAAAAATCTATTTTGTAACGAGTATTTAATGTTCAATTTAAATCCGTTTGGCAGAAATGTGGAATATTTTTTATAAAGGAAAAAAAGTTCAGTTTCGTGCCAGATCATTTTTTATAATAAGAATCTTTCAAAAAATTAATGAACTAAAAGTGTAAATCTAAATGAAACTTAAAACCCTAAAATTAATCGCAACAATTCTTCTTGTTATTCTTGTTTTGAATGCAATTAACGGTTTTTTAATTATAAATAACGATCCTAATCTTAAGGAATTACGAACATCTGCTGATGACGATGGAGATGGATTCGAAAACGAAGTAGAAATTAACTTAGGAACAGATCCTCTCAATCAATGGAGTTATCCAAAACCCGAATTGAATTTTTCCCATATAAATTTCTCAAATAATCTCTTGTCCATAAAAATTATCAACCAAGGCACTTGGAGGGCTCAAAACATCATTGTTTTAATAGAAATACCTTCATTGATTCTCATATTATATAATAATTCAGATCATCCTCATAATTTAGATGTTGACGAAGAATTTCAAGTAAATGTTGATCTAATTGATTACGATTTTTATTTATTACCAGGAATTAACTATAATATCAATATTGATATAGATCCCGATAATACTATAAATGAAACAATAGAAGACAATAATTTAATCATTCTAACAGATATTAGATACAACTTTATTCAAAACCAACCAGCCAATTATTCTATTATAATAATAATTTCAATTATAATAGCATTCGCCACATCTTTATCTATTGGTATGGTTTATGCAATAAAAAAGAAAAAAAAGGCTCGAACTTTATTAAATTACCAACTTGGTGATAATAGAAATCTGGAATCTCCGTTTCAAGGTATTAATTTTCAGAATGCAGATTTAAATGAAAAAAAACATAAATCCTCTGCTGATAATAACACAAATATAACAGACTTCGATCTAACAAGGGAACAAAATTTCATAAACAATACTGAACAAGAAACCGAAGAAACAGAAAAGGAAATCTCCGTGGAAAAACCACAATTTGTTTGCGTGGTTCACCGTGGAGAGATTTTTGGGAGTGTATACATCTGTCCTAATTGTCAAACCATTTACTGTGAAAAATGCGTATCAACTTTAAAAGTAAAAGGAGAAAAGTGCTGGTCCTGTAAAAAAGATTTTCAATGATTAATGCTCTAAATATAAGATGAATACCAAGAAAGTCTTTATAATATAAAAAAACCTTTATTGCGATAAATTAATTTTCTCTAGAATCTTCTCGAGGAAATAATTTTTGATTATATTATTTTGGGCTTATTTTTTACTTAAAATTAATTAAAAAAATATAAATTAAATCGTTCTTCCTTTTTTTTTCGAAGTTAATCGATTATTGCCGCGTTTAAAAGTTGTTTCAGGTCTTTAAGGATCTCGTTTGGGTTTACTCCTTTTTCTTCCATCGTTAGAGCGTCTTCTGCGAGCATAAACGCAAGATCGAGAGTATTTTTTGATGCTTTTTCTAAGAATTCTCCCATGATAAACTCAGGAGCATATTTTAACATACCACAGCCCTTTCTTGTTAATTTCCATCTATGGTCGTTAACTTGGTCGATTAGCCCCATTTGTTTGAGGAGGTCCAAGACATCTTCTAAATTATATTTATTCTTTGCTTTAGACCTTAGATTAATAATAGTTCTATCTAAAAATTTTACCACCTCGATTTTGTTCTTATATTATATTCTCAAGATATTATTTAAGTCGGAGGTCAGGGCAAATTTAATAAATTAAAAAAATTTTCTCAAGATGAAAAATAATTGATAATATTATTAAAATTTCACAATATCGATGCAAAATTTTCAGAAAATTTTTGTATTTGATTTACATCACGAAGATCGTATGATATATCTTCGATTTTCTCCCATCCATCGTCAATTAAACCTTCTTTCATCATTTTTTTAGCCATATTACTCAGTAAAGAAGTCTCTGAAAAATCGTAAATTGCGCCAAAAGCATCACACAAGTCATAAGTTACTCCGATTTTTGACATTTTTGATTTTATGTATTTTTCTATTGCTTCGTTCACGTCTTCTTTCTTGCAGGCGGTACCACAACTGATAAAAAACCCAAATTTGAAATTCCGATTATTAAATATTCGTTTGTGTTTCTTAACGAATTTTTTAATTCTTTTCGTCCACATCGAAATTTTTATTCCCGTTCCGATAAGAACACCGTCATATCCTTCAACAGATGGTTCCATGTCTTTGATGTTGACTAAATTTACTTCTAGATTTTTCGAGGATAACGCATCCGAAATCATTTTAGAAGTGTTTTCTGTCGTTCCATAACGGCTCCCAAATACGATAAGCACTTTTTTCATGATTTTTTTTTAAACAACTATCATTTAAATAATTATTCTAATTTAAATTTTAAATTAATTATTTAGAAATCATTGTAATAATAAGCAATGAAATTAATTTTTGATTATTTATTCTTCTAACAAGGAGAAAACGATAAAAAATAATATTATAAGCGAAGAAACTTTTAATTAGATTGATTAAATGGAATTTAAGCCCTAAGGTGTGCGTTTTAAATAAATTATCATCTTATTATTAGCTAATGTTAAAAATGACCAATTATCAAAAAATTCTCGAAGAAAAAACAGAATTATTATGCAGGGGACTTTTTCTTGATGATAGTTTGATGGATCATTATAAATTGCAAGGAATCGAGATAGATTTTGGCCGCAAGGGAGGCGCAGGACCATCAGGTGGACGCTATTTTATTTTAGAAGACGACGAAACCGTTGTAAATGTGGCCTTATGGAAAGATAAAAACCGTTCTGCTCTTCTATTGGGCGAATGTGAAGAAGGCTATTTTTCCGTTTTCGATGAAAAATCGAAAAAAGAATATAATAAGATCAAACTTGTCAAGAATCCTTTATATTACGATGCACGATATAAAACTTCTGACGGGATTGAAATGAAAAAAATAGCTTTAGTACACGGAGTCGATTGCCTTGCAACTACAATATATCAGAAATGTGCTCATTGGGCTTGTGGTGAAGCCTGCAAGTTTTGTGGGATACAAATCTCTCTAGCTTCAGGAGCTACAACTCCTGAAAAAAATCCAGAACAATTATGTGAAGTGATATCTATTGCTAAAAGAGAAAATCGATGTTCTCACGTAACACTCACTTCTGGAACCGAAGGTTCTCCCGATAAAGGTGCTAATAGATATATTTCAATGTTAAAGGGAATTCGAAAAAGATTTAAGGATTTACCGCTCCATGTTCAAATAGAACCCATTAGTCGCACATTACTTCAAGATTTGAAAGATTCTGGTGCAGATACCATTGGAATTCACATCGAAATAATTGACGAACTTATCAGGAAAATAGTTACTCCTGGAAAATCAAAAATTCCCTTAAAGAAGTTTAAGGAAAGCTGGAGCGAAGCTGTTGAAATATTTGGAAAAAATCAAGTGGAAACATTCTTACTTACGGGTTTTGGGGAATCAAGGTTTGATTTTCTTAAAAATGTTGAAGATATCATTATTACAGGAGTCATTCCCTTTATTTTACCTGTTAGATCTGTACCAGGAAGTAAAGATTTGATGCCAACTACTAATTATCTCGCTTTACTTGAAATTTATACTAAAGTTGCTCAATTAATGAAAGATTATGGAATTAATCCCTTAGAAAACAAGGCGGGTTGTGTCAAATGTGGTGGGTGTAGTGCAATAAAAGAAGCTTATAAAGCCATATAAAGCTATTATAACAAATTTTTAAAAAGATGTTCCTTTCCCCTAATTACACTGATTTAAAATGATATGGAATGGGAAATTATTTAATGCGTTTAGAACGGGGATTAATTCATTATTATTACGGGAAAGGGAAAGGTAAGACTTCCACTCTTATAGGAACGCTTATCCGAGCACATGGACACGGGTTAAAGACGCTTTTAATTCAATTTTTAAAACTTCATTCCGAATCTGAAAAAAAAAATTTAGGATATTTTATGGGAGAGATTCATTTTTTAAGAAAAATCATTCCTGTTAAACAATTTGGGTCTGGAGCTTTTGTAATGCCAAATCAACCCCTTTCAGAAAATGATCTAAAAATTGCACAAAAAGGATTTAAATTCGTTCAAGAAGCATTTACTTCTCAAAAATATGATGTAATCGCCATTGACGAAATCGTAGATGCAATAGCATTGAATTTAGTAGATTTAAAAGAATTTATTAACTTATTAAATTATAAACCTGAAAATCTTGAAGTAATTTTCAGCGGTTATAATTATATCCCTCAGCTTGCAGAAATAGCTGATTATATTTCGAATATTGATATGAAAAAGCATCCTTATTATTCTGGAATTGATGCCCGAAAAGGAATAGAATATTAAACACATTATTAATTCAATTTTATTCTTATAATAAATGAATACATCTCTCTTTAAGCTAATCCGAAAATTTTTAATATTATTGGTATTTAGGTTATATAACGAATATTTTAATATTTATGAATAACATTAAGATGGAAAATATGGTCGACAAGACAAAACTTTTTAGCACCATCACGGTTCCAAGCTTAGTGTTATTATTACCCGTACTTTTATTATTAGTACGCGTAGTATTATTATTATAAAATACTACCAATAGACTTCTGCTTCTCGGGGGTTTCATTGGTGGTATGAAAGTAAACACGTTAAATCAAAAAAGATAAGGAAAAGAAAAAAAAGGAAAAAAACTGAGTAACATGACCATAAGCCAAGAAAATAAATCAAGAGATTCGATAATTCTCCAAAAAAACTCACAAAGAAGAAATTTATCGAATATCGAAATTAAAGAATTATATACTCCCGAAGACATTAAAGATTTCGATTATAATAGAGATTTGGGTGCCCCAGGAGAGTTTCCTTTTACTAGGGGCGTATATCCTTCAATGTATCGTGGAAGACTTTGGACAATGCGTCAATTTGCAGGGTTGGGAACAGCGGAACAAACTAACGAGAGATATAAGTTTTTAATTGAACATGGACAAACGGGATTGAGCGTGGCTTTCAGCTTACATACGATATATGGTTACGAAGCTGAAGATCCTCATTCTCTAGGCGAAATAGGAAAAGAAGGTGTCGCTATTGACACGCTAAAGGATATGGAAATTTTATTCGATGGAATAGACCTGTCAAAAATTAGCACGAGCATGACCATAAACGCTCCTGCAGCGATCCTTTTAGCGATGTATATTGTAGTAGCAGAAAAGCAAGGGCATTCTCCAGATCAAATACGTGGAACTATTCAGAATGATATTCTTAAGGAATATATTGCTCAAAAATCGTGGATATTCCCTCCTGAACCCTCTATGCGCTTAATTATTGATACTATAGAATATTGCACGAAATTCGTTCCTCAATGGTATACGATAAGTATTAGTGGATACCACATTAGAGAAGCAGGATCGACGGCCGTACAAGAACTTGCCTTTACTCTTGCTGATGGGTTTGCTTACATCGAGGAAGCAATGAAAAGAGGTTTGGATGTTGACGATTTTGCTCCAAGATTATCCTTCTTTTTCAATTCACATAATAATTTTTTCGAAGAAATATGCAAATATAGGGCTGCTCGGCGTATTTGGGCAAAAAGATTGAAAAATCAATATGGTGCTACTAAGCCTGAATCAATGAGGATGAGATTCCATACCCAAACCGCAGGTGTTTCCTTGACTGCTCAAGAACCAGAAAATAATATAATAAGAGTTGCCTTGCAAGGAATGGCTGCCGTATTGGGAGGAACGCAATCCTTACATACGAATTCATTCGACGAAGCGCTCTGTCTGCCTACCGAAAAAGCCGCTAAAATTGCGTTAAGAACCCAACAGATCATTGCTCACGAGACGGGTGTTACTGATACAATCGATCCTTTAGCGGGGTCCTATTATGTTGAATGGTTGACAAAAAAAATGGAAGAAGAAGCCGAAAAATATTTTGAAAAAATCGAAGCTTTAGGAGGAGTTATTCCAGCGATTCGAGAGAATTTCTTTCAAAAAGAAATCGCTAACGCGTCCTATCAGTTCCAACAGGAAGTGGAAAATAAAGATTATACTATCGTAGGAGTTAACCAATTCCAACAAAAAGAGACTTGCAAGACAGAAATTCTAAAAATCGATGAGGATGTGGCAAAAATCCAAATACAAAAAGTAAAAGAAATTAAAAAAGTCCGAGATAACGATAAAATGGCACAAAAACTGAACGCCTTGAAAAAAGCAGCGGAGAGTACTGAAAATTTAATGCCTTATATCATTGATGCAGTAAGCGAATATGCATCGGTGGGAGAAATAATAGCCACGCTAAAAGAAGTGTTTGGCATTTACAAGGAGGATTCGATCTTTTAAGCATAGGAGGAATTTAACATGACAGAACAAAGAATAATAAAAGTATTGGTTTGCAAGCCAGGATTGGATGGTCATGATAGGGGAGCAAAAGTAATTGCACGAGCACTTCGAGACGCGGGTATGGAAGTTATTTACACTGGATTGCATCAAACACCTGATGACATAGTTAATACGGTAATTCAAGAAGATCCTGACGCAGTAATGTTAAGTCTTTTAAGCGGTTCTCACAATGCTCTCTGTCCCGTCATTATGGAAAAATTAAAAGCTCAAGGCATCGATGATGTGCTAGTATCCGTAGGAGGCATCATTCCGGAAGAAGACAAGATATCATTAGAAGAATTGGGCTTCAAGGGTTTTCACGGACCAGGAACAGAATTAAAAGAAATTGTTGAGTTTGTAAAAAAAAATTTAAAGAGATAGAACAAAATGGATACCACCACTCTAATAACGCTTCTTAAAGAAGGAAACACGCGCGCAGCTGCCCGTTTGATAACGATTGTTGAGAATAATATCAAGGATTCAGAGATGATCATTAAATCCATTTACAAAGATACGGGAAAAGCTTATATTTTAGGAATTACGGGTGCTCCAGGGGCGGGAAAAAGTACTTTTATCTCAACTTTAACCAAAAAATTTGTTAATCAGGGTAAAAAAGTAGGGATTATATGCGTTGATCCCACCTCTCCGTTGACGGGAGGCGCGTTATTGGGAGATAGGATACGAATGAAAGATAATTTCTCCCTTGAAAATGTATTCATTCGAAGCATGGCAAACAGGGGTCAATTAGGTGGATTAGCTCGAGCAACCGAAGATGTGATAAAAATCCTTGATGTCTACGGGTGTGATATCATTATTGTTGAAACTGTAGGAGTTGGGCAATCTGAAATCGATATTTTTCGGTCAGCACATACCGTTATTGTTTTATTAGTACCAGGAACGGGTGACGATATCCAAGCTATTAAGGCAGGATTAATGGAAATTACGGATATATTTGCTGTCAATAAGATGGATCTACCTGGTGCGGATCGTAAGGTAGCGGATATAATCCAAATGCTTGAATTAAATACTAATTTTCGCTATGAATCAGACAATCCGAATGCCCGGAACTTTAAATTGCAAGAGTGGGTTCCAGAAATTATAAAGGTTAATTCTATTACTGGAAAAAACTTTGTTGAACTTTCTAATATAATCCAGAAACACGAGCATTTTCTCAGAAAAAATGGTGTTTTCCATAGTTACATGATAAATAGGATAAAAGCGGAAACGATGCAAATACTCAAACACAAAATTGTGAAAAAAATAGAAGGGCTTCTCAATTCAAACAAATTTATCGAAGACCACGAATCACAAGTTTTAGATAAATCCTTGGATCCCTATTCAATGGCAGATCTCATCATTAAGATGGTAGGGTTGGATCAAAAAAAATAATACATTTTCTTATTTTTTTATTACTCTTTTAATGTATTATATTATTATTCAAATTATGAGAATCAAATTAATACGAAAAGATTAATTTAATGAGACTAATTGTCATAGGTGGAGGAAAATTTGGAAAAAAGGCTTTAGAATTTGGAAGAAAGAAAAATGCTCAATCGATTCTAATAGACATTGATCCTAGCTGTATCGCTAGTAAAATGATTAATAGGCAATTTATCTCTCAAGAAGAACTTCTTTCGAGCCTTAATGAGATTAATCCAGGAGAAATATATTTCTTAATTCACGAAAAACCAAATTTAGAAAAATTATTATACGCTTTTCATCCAGAATACATTATTCCAGTAATCCCTATTCACTTGATTGCTTCCATGATTGTTAGAAAATTGGATTTATATGGAATCAATTTGTTTTTCGATGATAAATCCTCGCAAAGATTTGTAAGTAAAGCAAATCAAAATTTGATCTTGAATAGCGATTTTAAAAATGGTGTTGTGCTCTTATCATACGCAAAAAATGGAGAAATTTGTCCTGATGATTGTGCCGGGCCTTTACATTATTGTCCTAATTTCAAGCGCGAAAAACCCATTACCATCACGCAACACATAAAAGAGATAATATTAGATTTTAAAGACAATGAGCGCGAAAATAAAAATTCTTATTTCTTTCCCTTTATCGTTGAGAGCCAGCAGCTTAGATCCGGATTAGGTGGAATAAAGGGAACTGATCTTAAATGCTTATTTGATGAAATTGATATGAACCTTGAAAAAATAAAATACAATAAATGCGAAATTATCGTTGCAACTACATGTAATTGCCACGGAATAATAAATTTCTTTTATAAAAAGAATTAAAATAGGAAAAGATTCTTTATATTTTACGATTCAAACAATTTTATCCGAAGATCGTATTGCTTGGGGCTGTTTGGACAATTTAATTCGCAGCAGGTTGGAAGGTACGAATATACTTCAAATTTTCCAATAGGAACTAGTAAATACATTAACGAGTGAATTAAAGAGCAAGTACTATTAATTTCTTCTAATGGGCCATCACAAAGAGTGTTTTTGTGTATTTCTTTGTCGACAAATAAACATACACCCTCGTTGGGATCAAATCCAAATAAATATTGAAATTGAGGGATAATAGGATATTTGTTCGTTTCTACCTTTCGTTCGTATTTTATATGTATTTTATTGAAAGATAGGGTGAATTTAAGAGCCTTATATGAATCATTCGATAAATCTTGATCTGTTATCTCGTGGATCGTGAAATCTTGTGATACTGCTTTATCAATCAAATGAATTAGTTTATTTTCTAACATGGGTTCTAATTTATAATTCTCAAGTCAATTATTTAATTTTTATCACATTAAAAAGATGGTTTGACAAAAAAATTACCCTTCTCATATAATTGAGCCCAAAATTATTTGATTTTATTGGGATCAATCCATTCACAATAAATCTCAGTTATATTTAAAGTTCCTATTTTCGAACATTTTGAACATTTTTCATCGTAAAGGTTTTTAAATGTATAATCTCCAGGAGTAAATAGGCGCTCGTATTTAGCCCTGCAAGAATTACATTTGAGAACCGTTGTAACACGCTCAACGAGTTTTTTTTTCCGTTCTAATACTTCTCCAATATCTGGTAATGGAGGAAATTGCGGCTCTTCGCTCATAAAATTTCTCGA
>JAFGGO010000019.1 GCA_016930515.1 Promethearchaeota archaeon
AAGCCGACACTGCAATGCGCGATTCTTTGTCAAAATCAACTCAAGCCACCAAAAAAGGGAAAGACGAGAAGTAGATTATTGAATCAGTAACATTACATATTTATTAAAGAGCAGTAATCTTCGGGAAATTTCATGTCCCGAAAATTACTGCTCTTTTTTTAGGGGATTAGTATTTTTTTTAATTTACAGGCTTAGTTGCCAGCAACTTCTTCCTTATCGGCAAAATAAGGGAAAACATCAATAATTGGGCTTTCATTAATGCCATTTATTTCAAAATCAACGGCCATACCAGAAAGTGATGTCATTAAGTTGTCGTATGCTTCTTTAAGATCATTAGCCATAACCAGCATTTGAGAAGATATTTTTTTCTCTTTACCAGCGGCTTCGTCGATAGATAGATAAGATACTTTGCATTTATACCATCTGTCGCCATTATCGAAGGGGAATAGATCAGAATATTCGGCTTTTCTCATGTTGGTAACCTGAAAATCGCCACGTATCATCTGTTCCAATTCTGTATGAATTCGGCTTTCGGCCTCGGTGAATGAAACAGCATCAACCAGGTAAGGCTCATTTACTTTTTTCTCTTTTCCGGTAGCTTCGTCGATTTTCATATAACGAACCTTACATTCAAACCATGTACTCATGTTGTCTTTTTTTATTTGATGCAAAGATAAAAACCTGTTGGTTTAAGCCGAAGTAATTCAGAATTATTTTATTAACAAACTATTTTAAAAAATATTCAAATTTGTGTACGTGTGATGAGTAAATTAATTGTCATATTAATGAATAGGTAAATTAAGGGTTCTTTTTATCAATTCACTGAATAAAGAAAATAATATAAAAAATTACTATATGAATACTAAAGACATTCGCAGAAACCTATATCGGGTTTTAAGAAAGACAGGAGTTCCACGGGAAAGGATAGAAGAGGATGCAACATTCTCGAATGATATGTTAATGGACGAAATTGATATGACCTGTTTTCTTTTTTATCTTGAAACCAGTTTTAACCTGAATATTGATAATGAATCATTGCCCAGGATAAATTCGGTTCGTTCAACAATCGATTATCTTTCACAACGCTGCGCCTAACCTGACATAGCTAATCAACGGCTCAGATCCGATCAAAACAGCATTTCTAACCCAGGTGCTGTTTTTTTATTTTTCTGAATAAAACACTTTCTCAAGAGCTTCGTCGGGTCGTATAATGTTAAAGTTTTTCCAGAAGTCAAAGTCAAAATCACCTATTCGTTCCGAAAGGATATAATCTGATTTGAATGTTTCGACCCATTTAAGGCGATCACGATTTTCAGCTGGTTTAAAATCACTCACCAGCATTTCAGATACTGTTTGTATGTCGCTTCTTTCGCGGCGCGATTTATCTACAATACGTAAACTAACTTCACCACGTACGCGGTGAAGTACCCATAAATCGCCCCAGGGGCGGTAATCAACCTGATAACGGGCAAAATATGGTCGGGCTTTAAAACGTCGGGAGTCACGTTTTATAAGGTAGTTTTTACTTCGTTTTATAGATGCTGGTGTTAATTCGAATATAGCACTAACCAGGGCATAACTCTTCGAATCGATTCTGAATTCTCCCTGATAAAAAAGTTCTCCGGTGTCGTTAACAGGTTTAAACTTAATTCGGTAAACCATGCGGTCATGTTCTGTGTCAAATCCTTCAAACGAATAGGTGTATTCTGATACACTGTTTTCGTCGGGGACGAAATTGCGATTTCTTACAACGTCTAAGCGTGAAAAATGAAAAGGGCCTCCTTCAAGTTTGAAATTTACAAGATCCATTTCAGATACTTCTTTTCCTTTTCGACCTTTAATAAATTTAACCTTCTCTGACTCTATCCCTGTCCGGTATGATGGCTTCATGATTTCAACAACAGCTTCTGATACATCAACGAAACGACCATCCTGTCGAATTGTTTCCCTGAAAAAAGCGGTTAGGAAAAATGAAGCATCCGGATAATTCCCAGGTATTTCTTTAACCATTTTAGAGATGATTTTTAAAGGGCTCATATACTTCACCTCAACTTCGGGCAAAATAACAGATGTTTCGTGTAAAGAAATTACAATGGTTGTGTCTTTATCGGGAATAATGATTTTTTTACTAAGAAATCCCAGATGAGAGAAAGAAAGTGTTTCTCCGGCATATTCTAATGGAAGGATTATTTCAAACGCTCCCTGATCGTTTGTAACAGTTCCTACAGGAAGATTAACTACGCCAATGTTAACCATAGGAACAGGCCGGAGATAAGAATAGTCTTCTACTTTTCCCGACACACGGATATTATTATTACTATTATTAGTTGTGCCAGCTTCGGTTTTGCTGCAAATAACCACCTGCTTATCGTTGATAAATACATCTGTGTAAGAACTACTAAAGAAACTTACAATCCATTGATTAAGAGGAACATCATTTGCTTTTACCGAAACAATTGAGTCTAAATCAATAACTCCTGCATTGTAAGCAAAATTAATCTCATATTTTTTGGATAATGAGTCAATTAATTGCCCAATGGTTATTTGAGAATAATAAAAGCTGGTTTTTGTCAATGAATAATTCTGCCCTTTACCAGATAAAGAGAAGAGAATTAGAGAAAACAGGATAAAAAAAGACCGAAAATTCATTCGAAAATATTTGTATTAAGTAATTGGTCGAATGGAACATCTATTTAATATATTCTTAT
>JAFGGO010000185.1 GCA_016930515.1 Promethearchaeota archaeon
CGACGATATGGTAGAAATGAACAAGACAAACAGGAGCGTTAAAATAAATATATCTCCTAAAGAAGAGTTTTGGGGCCATTGCTCAAATCTAAAAGCGTGGGCCGAAAACAACTACGACTCGAGGCTTCTCCACAGGAACTTGGCGTTCCCGTTGCTCAAGCAACTAACCGAAGAAGGCGATCCAATTGCGAAAAAAGCCTATAAAGACGAAATTGCTACCCGAATAAAGGAAGGAAATTTAAACGTGGCATTGTTCTTGGTTAAGGGACGCTATTTAAACGATTTCACGATAGAGGAACTCGAAACGCTTTCCAATTCGGTGAAATCGAAGGAAATGCAACTCGTCATTAACGGCGTGAGTCACGACGCACCCGCAGGATTTTACGATAATATAAGCCAACTAACCGAAGTTCTTGAACTTGTTCAATGGGGATTAGAAAACGATGCACCCTTGGTTTTTTATAAAAATATAGATAAGACAAAAGAGGACGCGAAATTTGCCAAGTGGGGGGTAAAAAATAAGCTCCCTCGATCATTTTTTACGTGTTTTGATCAGGTAAGACAAGACACGGAGCTTGCCAAATTTGGCAGGAAACTGAACGCTCCAGATTTTTTCTATAAAAATTTTGATAAATTAAGCGAAAACATTGAACTTGCTCGATGGAGCTTGGAGAACGGAGCTCTGGGGAGTTTCTACGATAACTTTGAAAAATTAGATAAAGACGTGAATCTCGTAAAATTGGGCTTGAAGAGCGGAGCTCCGGGGGATTTCTACTATAAATTCGAGAAATTACTTGAAGACGTGGAACTCGCAAGGTGGGGACTAGAACACGACGTGCCAAAAGAATTTTATTCGAGATTTGAACACATACGCCAAAACATTGAACTTGCTCGATGGGGCGTAAACAACGAAGCACCAAGCGATTTCTTTAAATTTTTTTATTCATTAAAAAAGAACACATCTCTCGCTAAATGGGGCGTGAAAAACGGCGCGTCGTATGAATTTTACGCGTATTTCGATAAAATCTATAAAAACATCGATCTTGCCAAATGGGCAGTGCTTAATGAAGCTTCGTGGATCTTTTGTAAATATCTTAGCGAAATGGAGAAGAACGTGGAGCTTGCGAAATGGGGCGTCAAGCACGGCGCCCCTGGAGGTTTCTTTTACAAGTTTAATTGGGTAAGAGAAAATGCAGAAATTGCAAAGTGGGCCGTCGAAAATCGAGCTCCAGGTTATTTTTTTGAGCATCTAGATAAGATGATGGAACACTTGGAAGTGGCAAAAATAGGTGTTTTGAACGAGGTGCCGTTAAAATATTTCATGAGCCTTGATACGCTAAAGGAGGATATTGAGCTTGCGAAATTGGGCGCACAATGTAAAGCACCTGCTGCTTTTTACGTGCATTTTGATGAGTTATGTAAAGATCGAGTCCTTGCGATATTTGCCGCAGAACACGAGGCAGCAGCCGGATTTTACAAGCATTTCGATAAAGCAAAAAGGCATGGCGATCTCGTAAAATGGGGAATTGAAAACAAGGCACCAACTAAATTTTACGAGAATTTAGCGAAGATTTCCAGGAATTCTTCCAATATCGATTCCATTCGCATGTCTGCTGAAAAAAAAAAGGAATTTTTACGCATGTTTTCCAAAAATGATACCAGTGAAATGGAGGAATAAGATTGGCAAAGAATGAGTTCAAGGTCAACGACCACATCACAATGAACTTAGAAAGTGGAAAAACGATCATTTATGTGAGTGGCTAGATCTTTAAGCAGTGCAAGTAGTTCGCGCTTGATGTTCAGCTGGATGAAGTTCGAAAATTCGACGATCGTGCGCGTGTATGACCTTTAAGTTGGAATAAGTATAAATATATAATTATACTATCAATACTTGTGATAATAAAGAGGAAAATCGGACCAAAAGGTCAAGTAGTAATTCCAAAGGATATTCGGGAAATTCTCCACATCCTTCCTGGAAGCGACGTCTTAATTGAATTAGTTGGAGAAGAGATAATCATCCGTGCGGCAAGGAATAAGGAGGATTTTTTAGAGAATTTTACAAAAACGGACAAGAAATTAGAAGAAAAAATCGATTATAAAAAGCTCCTCGACGAACAATATGACCGATAATAAAGAAACGATGTACATCGATGCTAACGTCTTTATCAACAATATCCTGTACGATGTGAGTAAAAACATCGAGGCTCAACGATCCAACGATTTTCTCAAGAAAATAGTCCAAGGCGAAATCGTAGGCATCACGTCTGCCTTGACATGGGACGAATTTACCTGGATCGTAAAAGTCAATTTAGGAAGGGAAGTATCGATAATAAAAGCAAGGGAATTTCTCGTTTTTCCTAACTTGTTTATCAAAAACATCACGGTATCGTCGTTAATAAAAGCCCAAGAGATCATTACTTCTTACAACGTCCGTCCAAGAGACGCCATTCACGCTGCTTGTGCGCTAGAAAATAACGTTCGCGTTATTTGTAGTTTTGACGCTGATTTTGACTTGATAAAAGAAATTACAAGGGTAGAACCTTGAAAAGTCGGAAATAATTCGAATATTGAAGAAACAGACGAATTCTTGCACCTGAGGATTATAGCGTCGCGCGGTTTAATTGAACGCAACCCGCTCTCCGTTGATTCAGTTTTTAACCAGATGGTTTTATAAAGCGCCACACGTTTTTCTCCTTGCGAAGATATGGACTTAAAAAAGAATCATGCAACCGCACGAGTTCAAGGTCAACGACTACATCACGCTCAAGCTGGAAGGAAGGAAAACCAATATCTATTTGAATGGCACATTATTTCAGCAATGTAAATACTTGGCCTTTAACATCTCTTTAGAGAGCATTCCTGATTACGACGCAATCCTATCCATCGACGACCTTGAGGATCGAGATCGAGGTGTCGAATATGAAAAATTGGATATCGCCCCCGAAGAAGAATTTTGGGGGCATTGCTCGAACCTCCAAGCGTGGGTCGAAAACGAGTACGACATTCGCCTGCTTCATCGAACCCTGGCGTTTCCGTTGTTGAAAGCACTCGCGAACGCGGGCGATCCCGTTGCGAAAAAAGCGCTCAAGAGCGAAATTGCCTCAAGGATCAGTTCGGGCAACGAAACGATCGTGAACTACTTGGTAGAAGGGGGATACTTGAATCACTTTACCGCGGACGAATTGACATCCTTGTTTCCTGACATGGAGCACGTGATGCGAAACGGAATCCCAATACCAGTGATTGCAGGGATCTTGCGATTGAGCGAGAAAGGCGTGAAGGACTTGAGCGAACTAGAGGGATTACTCGAATTAAAACTATTAAAAAAGCTATATTTAGGAGATAATCAATTACACTCCCTCCCCGAATGGCTTGGCCAGCTTCAATCGCTACAATGGTTATATTTACAGAATAATCAATTACAAGCCCTCCTAGATTCGAGTGCGAATACAACATTTAAAGAATTGAAAAAGAAAGGAATATCGATTCAATCTTAGATATTTTCAGGATTGTCAAAAAATCATTCATTTCATGTTTTTGAATGAAGAAGTGAATCATTGATATAATTTTTGTTATTAAAATTAGAATTAGAAAAAAAAGAAGTTTATAATGCAAAACTATATTCAAGTTCTTATTTGAATGGATTTGGCAACCATTTTGGCGTGGTGGATTTATATTTCAGCCATTCTTTTCCAAATATTTTTTCGAGTACCTTTTCTTCGTGATTTACGAGCTTGTTGTAAATCGCAAAAACAACCACAAAGAACACCACGCAAATCAACGACATCGAGAGAAAGACGAAAGCAACATATATCAATAATACCCCTAAATATAGTGGATTTCTCACGCGTTTGAGAATTCCGCTGGTTATCAGCTTGTTTGAAGGAGTATCGTGCTTGAAGAGTTGTTTATGCGAAATATTCATTAGGGCAAAAGCAAGCAAAAGCGTCGCCGCGAATAAAACGATCCTTAAAGCAAGGGGCACGTAATCGTTGAGCCACGTCGTCCATTGCAGGGCGATACCATCTAAAATCCAGACCACGACGAATAATATCGGAAGTAATGCTTGAATGAGGTGTCCATGGGGATGTTCCCTTTCAGAATGCGAAAATTCCTCTATTTCCATGTTTTATTTCACCTGTTTTTTGTATAAGTTATTACTTATATAGGTGAACACTTATATTTAAACTTATCTAAATTCGTCTCAAAGGTGGAAAATTGGGTAGTTTAAAGGTTTATTCGTACATAATTAGATGATGAGAGCACCTTAAATTAATCAATTTCAAGCATTTACAAGTATTGATTTTCAAATCAAATTTTTAAGGGGGGAATAACAATAATAGTTTAAAACAAAATTCTAATTTGATTCCATGCCATTTACGATAAAAAACATCATCGTCAGTCGCCTATTCGTGCTCTTGGCGATCTTCGTCGTTCCCGTTGCGATTTTCTTGATCTTTAATGTAACCGATTTTAGTGTGTGGTGGTCGAATGATCCAGTTTTAAGCGCAATTATCGTCAAGTTCCTAACACCTTTAACTTATGCCGTGTCTTGGTTTTATTTCTTGATCTTGTTTGCAAATCGTTTTGCAGATACCATCGATTCCATGGAAAAGCACACCAATATCATCCCATTGCGCTTGAAAATATTTTACGGCATCAACGCCTTATTCGTTTTGTTTGTTTTCGTATTTCCCTTGATCACCCCGTTAGTGTCTATCTTGAGCTTTGCGTCCATGATGTGGCAATTAACCACCTTTAAAAAATCAAATTGGGACGAAAAGCAAAAAGTTCCGCTCATAACAAAGATACTCGCCGTTGCTGCCGCTATTTTGCCAATCTTTTGCACGGCAAGCATTGCTCCCGACTACCTGGAACTTCCCATATACCTCTTCCAGAGCGTGTGGGTTCCCCTTCTCGATCTCGTCATGATATTTTCCTATTGTCTTTGCACGGCTTTAGCAATAGGATCCTTGTTGGTCTTATTTGCCAATAACGGAGTTAGTGAATACGAGCAACTGTGGTCCGACCCAAAACGAGATCAAACCATGCTTTATATCGCCATTTTGGAAATATTGATAACTATTGGGCTCATGGTCCTTGCTTATGCCAACGAATTGACAGGTAATTATCCCATCATCGACCTTTTCTACAACCTTGGATTCGTCATAGTGTTGATCGTGTCCATCGTGAATTTTTTCACGGGCAAGAGCAAGAACAAGAAATTCAGGTCTCACCTCTTGGGTTATATCCTTGCTGCCGTTTTTATGGGCTCGAACTTGTTTATTTACGACATAGAATTGACTATTGTCTCGGAATGGGTAAGAGTTATCAGTCTAAATGTGCTGGCAACCGTTTTCATTGCCGTATTCCTATATACTTTCGTGAAGATGGAAGAATCTGAGTTTTAATCCTCCTTTTTTTCTTTTATTTTTCTCCAAGACCTATTCAGATAATCCAATTTCAGATAATCGAAGCAATCGAAGAGATAATAAAGACCAAATTATACTGTTCTTAGTTCGAGAATTCAAAAAAGAGGGTATATTTTTTTACGAGCGCAAATTAAAGAGTATATTAAAAAAATTATTTACCACTTTTAAAGAGAATGCATTACAATGAGTGAAAAGGTACCTAAGAACGAATTCTTGATCATTGACGAAGAAGGGGAAATTGAGGGAGAAGAAGGGGGAGAAGAAGAAGCTGAGGACGAGGAAGTAGAGGAAAGGGACAAGAAGGGGCTTTCGGCAGATGAGATAGACCAGAGAAGGAGGAAAAACGAGCAACTTAAAGATAGACGAAAAAAAGAAAGAGAAAAAAAAGAACAGGATAAAATTAGAATCAAGGGAGAGATCAAGCAACAGGTAATAAAATTATTGAACAAGGGAAAAATATCCTCCAAGGAATCGTTGACGAATCTACTTATTAAGGCAGGTATAAAGGATTACTATTATAAAACCAACCTACTTACGAACCAATTAAAACCCGAGATCGAGCACATTGGCGCTTCGCTGAAGGAATTACGGTTCGACAAGGAGGTTAACTTTCGAATCGTTGATGGTGCACACGTGTACTACAAGAAAAACTTGAAAAAGGAAGTAAAATCGAAAAAGCATAAAGCCGAGCTTAATTGGAGATCATATAAAATTCCAGAAGGGAATAACGAGATACACGTGATTTTAAAGATCCCTGGCAGTTATACGGATTCTCGGCACTTTCTTTCCAGTTGTTTTCCACAAGCGCGATTTTGGGGTTTTACAATCACCGTGGATAAGAAATATAACGAAACTCACGGATTTAAAATAATTAGCGAAAACATCCTCGGACGTTTCGATGGTGACATGCTTTTAATATCGTGTCGAACGAGCGAGGAAGGAGCCGATAAGACACTTTACAAGCTGATCCAAATTGGTCGCAACATTATTGTGGAATTGATCAAGTTAAATTGGCGATATTCAGAATTTCTAGTTATAAACAACCTCAACGACACGATTTTCATCCCCACCATAATAATATTCAGGGCAAGAGATAGGAAAGCATTTTACGAGACCAAATTTGTAAATGCCTTGAGAATAGTCTACGATTTTCCACAGAAATTCGATAAAAAGGACGTGTTTGGAAAATACTCCGTCCTCTCGAAAGAACAGAAGGACGATCAGTTCGACTTGAAGTCTTATTACGAGTTCATTCACGCAGGTTTTTTATTCCAAACTAAATCGTTCCTCACGAACGCCATATTAAACGATTGGATCATTAATCCCACGAAAGTATTGAATTACACTGAACAAGACGAAGATATGACCAAGCTTATCAAAGAATACGCCCAAGACATCGAAACAGACAGGATTATTAAGGAACGATTGGAAGAAAAGATGCAAAAAGGCGAGTTTTTGAAAGAGATGACGACCAACCTGTTATTAACGCTCTTGGGCGTTTCGTTCTGGGCGGACACGCCTTGGTTGCAGGGTGGCGTTATCGCCGTCTTCATATCCATTAATATCTTCTATGTATATTTGAGGGCAAAACGAACCAAGAAGAAAGTATTTTAAATCAAAAAAAATAATAACTCAATTTTTTTAAAATAATTCTATTTCAATTATTTCAAGACATTTTCGAGTTTTGAAGCATGAGGCGTGTTAAACCTTCAAAAGTCTCGTTTACATTTTCTCCCGACTTACTACTGCATTCGATAAATCCATCTACTCCGCGGGATTTGGCGATATTTATACCTTCCTCGCTCGATACTTCTCTTGCGTCTTCTAAATCGGCTTTTCCACCCACGACGAGTAGCGGGAACTTGTTGTCTTGTCGTCGCTCCTTGTTCACGACTATCATCCAATCGTCGATGTGAGCAATTGAGGAATAATTAGAAACATCGTACATAAAAAGTCCACCATTAGCGCCTCGCACATAAGAGGGTAACAAAAATCGAAACCTTTCTTCGCCCCCAAAATCCCATATTTGCAGTTTTACTTTCTTGCCATCGACCACCAAGCTTTTGACTTCGAAATCGATACCAATGGTCATTTTTGAGTCTGATTTAAACAAGTTTGTTAAAAATCTCTGTGCTAAAGTGGTTTTTCCCGTCCCTGCATCCCCAAATATTATCACTTTGAATGTTGCATCGTACATGAGATTGTCAATTCGTCTAATTTCGATTATTTTTTATATAGAAAACGAATATAATTAATATATTATTTCTAGTAATATATAAAGCTTAAAATTATTATCCATTTTTGGGCATTCATCTCAACCATTTTCCCACTTTCCTTGGGACATGAAGGAATTTTGTTCTTACAGCACTAACCCAACTTATTTTTGACTCATGGGTAGATAAACTAGCTCTTAAAATATTATACGAATTGTAATACAAATTAGGTTATTATAAATCAATGAGAAAAATACATTAAGTAGTGTAAATTAGTGAATATAAGACTCCTAACTATAAATCATATCCGAACCATTTACTCTATCATGACTGTCGTGGATAAAAGAAAGATAGCAGAATTACTAAAGACACGCATCAAACAGCTTTCCGTCGAAGAGATTGAAGGATTCGTGGAAATACCACCTCAAGACTTCGTTTACACGCACGCCTTTCCGTGCTTTAGATTAACACGATTCGAAAAAAAGAATCCTAATTTAATTGCCAGCGAATTATGCTCAAAGATAAAAAAACCCGACTATCTAGCAGAAATTCAAGCGGATGGGCCGTACCTGAATTTTCGAGTCAAACCAGAGCTTGCATTAAGTTCGATCGCGAATTTAGAAAACGATTATGGTAAAGTGGTAACACAAGAAAAAATAACACCTCAAACCGTGGTCATCGAATATCCCTCTCCAAACACCAATAAACCGCTCCATTTGGGACACGTGAGAAACTTACTTCTTGGAAGCACGATGTCAAATATTTACAAATACGCGGGTCACGAAGTGTATCAGGTCAATTTGAACAACGATAGGGGCATTCACATATGCAAGAGCATGCTCTGGTATAAAAAATGGGGAAATAATCAAGAACCAACGCTCAAGTCAGATCATTTCGTGGGTCAGGCGTATGTAAATTATCACACCGAACTGGAAAAAGACGAATCTCTCGCTCAAGAGGCAAAGAAACTCCTGGTATTATGGGAAAAAAACGATCCCGAGACGCGAAAGCTCTGGAAAAAGATGAACCAATGGGCCTTAGAAGGATTCAAGAAAACTTACGAAAAATTTGGCATTAAATTTGACAAGGAATATTTCGAATCGGAATTTTATTGGAAGGGAAAGGATAAGATAATTGAGGCTCTCGAGAAGGGTATTTTTGAAAGGCGGGAAGACGGAGCCGTGATTGCCCGCTTACAAGGTCAATACAATATTCCCAACAAGGTTCTTTTAAGAAGCGACGGCACGACGATTTACATAACGCAGGACGTGTACCTTGCGTTTTTGAAAAAAGAAGACTTCAATTACGATATTTCAATTTACGTGGTAGGAAACGAGCAAGACATGTATTTCAAACAACTTTTTGCCGTATTGGAAATGATTGGGTTTGAAGAAGAAAAATATCATTTTTCTTACGGAATGATCTCCCTCCCAGGAGGAAAGATCAAAAGCAGGCAGGGACGAGTTGTCGACGCGGACGATCTCGTCGACGAAATGCAAGAACTTGCGTTCAGGGAGGTTAACGAACGATATCCAGACCTTTCGCTCGAAGAGAAAGAACAAAGAGCAGAAGTAATCGGAATGGGTGCGTTGCGATTCTTCGTGTTGAAGTTTGATCCTAAATCCGACTTTACTTTCAATCCAGACGAATCCATAAAGTTTAAGGGCGAAACTGGCCCATACATTCAATATAGTTACGCAAGAATAATGTCGATCTTTTCGAAATCAAGAGAAACCGTTTCACTTGATGTAAATTTCGAGGTATTATCGCACGAAAAGGAACTCCTCTTGATCAAGATCTTGCACCAATTTCCAGAAGAAATCTATCAAGCAGCCACTACTCATGGGATTCACCTCATTCCTCAATACTTACTCTCCCTTTGTCGGACCTTCAACTCATTCTACGACGACGGTCAATGCAAGGTCATTTCAAACGATAAGGAGCTCGAGCGAGCGCGCTTGTTGTTGATACGATGCGTTCAAATAGTGGTAAAAATTGGTTTGAGCTTGTTAGGTATTGAAACTTTAGAAAAAATGTGAGTGATAGTATCGTGAGAACAACCTTTTTCGATTATGGAGAGATAATGGACGAGAATACCGAATTTTTTCTCTTTGGAATCCCTTGGGACTATTTAACATCTATCGCCTTACCCAATTCAGCGATCGCCCCTGACAAGATACGCGAGGTGACAAAAGATTTAGCGCTTACCACGGAATTAGGCCAAATCATACCCGAATTTAAAGTCGCCGATATCGGAAATGTGCCTATCGAGCAAACAGAAATAAATAAAAACATCGAGGCGATACAAGATTTCATACACAAGGCGCTTGAGGTTAACAAAAACGCAATAGCGATCATGATTGGTGGAGACCATTTCTGCTCTTACCCGGTCATTAAAGCTATAGGTGACTCTCTTGAAAGCAAAGAGAAGTTTGGAGTGTTAATCTTTGACTCTCATCTTGACCTGTACGAAGAATGGGATAAGGGAAAGTTTTCCCACGCTACCATATCTCATAGAGTAATGGATTTGGAGTATATTTCTAACAAAAATTTGTTCATAGTTGGTACCAGGGACATTGATATTCCCGAACTTGAAATCGCCTCGAACGAGAATGTGGCGTATCTTAACGCATATTTATTGTACGAAATGGGATTAGAAGCTTACGCTAAACGAATAATCGATTTTTTCGAGCAAACTGGCGTAAAAAACCTTTACATTTCGATTGATATTGACGCATTGGACCCATCAATCGCTCCAGGCACGGGTTTCGCAATTCCAGGAGGTTTTACTTACAGGGAACTTTGGATCCTTCTTAAAACCATTTTGGCTCGATTTACCCCAATGGGATTTGATGTGGTTGAGGTTGCGCCGAACTTGGATTTAAAAAATAATATCACTTGCAACACTGCCGCAAAATTGATAGTAGAGATCATATCGTTCATAAATAACAAGAAGAAGAAGTGAAAATAATGGAAAACAAGGACTATAAGAAGTTTCTAAAGCGCGTGAACCAGTTTGAAGTTTTTAAAAACGCAGATATTGTTAATTTCATGAACTCGTCAAGGGAGACAGGGTTTAACCTGAAACGATTAGCGTTAGCGTGCGAAATTTACAAGGAAATGATAGTTGATAGAGAATGCGTAAAGTTTTTTGGCCTAGCAGGAGCGCTCGTTCCCGCAGGAATGCAAGCCATTCTTCGCGATTTCGTACTGGAAGGTTACATTGACGTGTTAGTTTCTACGGGAGCTAACCTCACTCACGATCTCGCAGAAACGCTTGGTTATCACCACCTCCAAGGAGAAAGGAATTTAAAAGATTTAAACGATGTTGATTTACACGCGGAGGAGTTAAACAGGATATACGACGTGTTCTTACCTAACAACGTGTACGAGGGAATCGAAGATTTCGTGAGAGATTTAAAAATCCCTGAAGATAACATGTCAGTAAGCGCTTTTTTGCATTTTTTAGGAGAACAACTACCAGATAATTCTAAATCTCTTTTAAAAGCTTGTGCTGAGAAGAAAGTTCCCATTTTCTGTCCCGCGTTTACCGATTCTGGTCTTGCGCTCCAACTCGGATTTCACCACCAGAAACTTAACCTGAATCATTTCAAAGACATGTTGAAAATGGTTGACTTGGCATGGGACGCAAAAAAAGCAGGCGTATGCTTCGTGGGAGGAGGAGTTCCAAAGAACTTTATCATGCAATCGCTTCAATTTTGCCCGACTTCTGCTTCCTACGCCATTCAGATTACCATGGATCGTCCCGAACCGGGAGGATTAAGCGGCGCAACATTAAGCGAGGCCATTTCATGGGGCAAGGTAAACGAGGAAGCAAAATATTCCACTGTAATCACTGACGCAACCATCGCCCTCCCCCTCATTTTGTGGTACCTTAAAAGCGTGTTTTCGTAGAAGAATTACTCTTGTTATTATAACGAGTAGGATGCAATTTCGACTAGATCATTTTTATTTCTTGCGTGATTATTTATTAAAATGGCATCAAACAAGCAAATGAAGGAAAAAATAAAACAATGCGCTGAAAACATAGTTAAATGCGTTAATGTTAAAACCAACGATTGCGTGTTCGTAAAAGGGGGAACATATTGCCAAGATTTATTGGAAGAGGTAGCTTTATGCGTCTTCAGAAAGGGCGGATTACCCCATATCACATCAACATCAGACGATTATTCAAGACAAGTCTACGGGGATGGAGACATTTCCATCGAAACCTTGGGAAAAACCCACAAGCACTTATTAAAGATGATAGAAAACATAGATGCTTACATCGTCATCGAACCAATGGAAGATCCATCCATCCAAAACGATTTTCCTCGCGAAAAATTGCAAGCCACTTCAAAAGCTTCCAGCCCCATATACGATGTCCTCTACGGGAGCAAGAAAGAGTTCGAACCCGGCAAAAGATGGGTGTACGCAGGGTGGCCTTCTAAAAAGGCGGCAAATTATTATAACATTGATTATTCGTTATACGAGCAATTCATTATTGATGGAATGAGCGTGCCTCCCACTGAATTAAGGGAAATTACGGATCAATTAGGAAAGTTATTTCAAAAAGCAAAAAATGTACGCGTTACCGATGACTTGGGAACTAATTTTTGGCTTTCCACAGAAAATCGTCGCATTAATTACGATGCTGGCGTTCTCACGGAGGAAATGATCTCTGAAGGAGATTTGGGAGGAAACCTGCCTGCAGGAGAGATTTTTTTTGCGCCTATAGAAACAATGGGAGAAGGTACAATATTTTGTCCCTTGACGAACGACCGTTATAGCGGTAAAATATTAAAGAATGTAGAATTGCCTTTTAAAAACGGAAGGCTCTTGATAGATGAGGTCAATGCCGATAACAACGTGGAAGACCTGAGAGCAAGCTTCAAGCAAAGCGAAGATATTGATAAAACGAACGAGAATGTATCCGAGATCAGGACATATAATGTTGCAGAACTTGGAATTGGGTGCAATCCAAAAATAACAAAAGCAATCGGTTACATCTTAACGGACGAAAAAATCAATGGAAGCGTTCACGTGGCGTTTGGTAGCAATAAAATGTATGGAGGGACTTCGGTGTCTCGAATGCATTGGGATTTTGTAACTGATCCTCGCGCGAACATCGAGATTGAATATGTAAATGGAGACAAAAAAACAATAATGAAAAATGGGATATTAACTCAATAGAGAGAAATCGTGTGGAAAAAGAAAGCGATATTCTTTTTAGAATTCGATTCTTATTTCCTTATTTCTCGAATAGTGATCCGTGTTGCAAGCGTATAAATTATAACCGTGAAAAAGATTTCTAATTTGCATCAGAACTAGCATCCAATTCCTTGTGCCATTTGTTGTAAAAATCCTTCCACAAGAGGAGGTTTCCAAAAGTGTTCCTTCTAAATAGTTTCAAGATCGACGTGTATTCTGTTTTATAGTCTTGTATTAAATCTTTCAAGGAATAACGTTCTGAAGGTTCGGGAACCGACAATTTAAACTGGTTTTCGGCCATTTTCCACCATTCTCGTACGAACTTCGCTCCAAACTCACGTTCGTAATAGTCCATGTTTTTATAGACGAATACATTCGGATAATTCGAAAAAAGCGAAGGACTGATCTGAACATTCTCGTGTATGGCGTATTGGTGGATAAAGTCCACGGTCTCCTTAAAGGTCTCCTTTGTTTCTCCAGGAAATCCGCAAACCACGTTAAACCGGACATATGGTCCGTCCGAGTTCTTGTATTCGTTTAATATCTTAAGCGATGCCCCAATATAATTTATGGGATTTCCAGTTTTGTGCATCTCTTTCAAAATAAGCGGGTTAGCTGATTCAAATCCCACTCCCACGAGGAATTCGCATTTTCTTAACATTCGAAGCATATTTAAATCTTGAGCGAGAGATTCCACTCGAGCCTGACAGGAAAAAGAAAATTGCTCGTGCAAGCGATTTTCGTGGATATATTCAAGAATTTTTGGGTAGATTGGAACGTTACAAAATGCTTGATCTACAAAACCTATTTTAAGGGCTCTATTTCCTAATTCTTCGACAATTGGAATTAGTTTTTCAAATTGTATTTTAAAACGGGAAAAATCCAAGCTTCTAAAGGGATAGTTCGTGGCACAAAAAGCGCATTGATAAGGACATCCCCTTGATGCATATATCTCGAAATTGAACTTGTTCTTGTAAGGATATTTTTTTAAATATGTGTCGAAGTCAGGAAAGGGAATTTGGTTTATATCTACCAATTCATTCGAGTATAGTTCCCGACAGTACAAGTTTATATTTTTCACAAGAGGTTTATCACGAGCGAACAGGTTTAATAACGCTAATTCTCCCTCCCCTCTAATCAGGTAATCGAATGGAGAACCATCATATAAAAAATCGTGAGGAACAGCAGTAGGGTGATAACCACCTACAATGAGAACCTTATCGGGATATTCCTCCTTAATAACTTGAGCCACGAATACGGAATAAGCATATTGATAGCTCGTGTAGCAATTAATACCCACATTATCAAATTCGGCTATTTGATTGCGTTCTAATATTTCAATTAGTTCTTTCTTCACCCGATCGTCGTTAAAAGGATTTTTGGACGCGATATTAGTTAATTTTTCACTTTCGATCCTGAGATCCACGATTCCAGTTCTCGTACCAGCCCTTTCTTTTAACCAAGTCGATAATTGTAGAGTTCCCAAAGGAATATCGTTGAAATAAAGGTGCTTTTGATAGTCTTCTATGAAAAAATAACTTGGTACGAGAAACATTAAGTTGTTTTGATGGGAGATCATTATTCAAATCAAGGTGAAAAGATATACACAATATTAGGTGTTAAGAAATTTAAAGTCATAGGTTTATAATGTCTCGTAAGGATATCATTTTTTGAGCAGGTCCTCGAGTTTGTCTATAATATAATTCAGTACGAGTTTTCTAAAGTTCTTCCGGTCCGCTTGGAACACTTTCTTTTCCACATGGAGGTTATCCTGCGTTGAAAAACCGATATAAACCAAACCAACGGGTTTTTTCTCCGTTCCACCACCAGGTCCAGCAATTCCTGTCACGCTAACTCCAATTTGAACTCCTGACTTTTCTCGAACTTTCTTGGCCATTTGTGATGCCACAATTTCCGAAACGGCGCCATTTTTTATAACAACATCAGCTTCCAACCCCAAGAGATCGATTTTAGCTTGATTGCTATAACATATTAATCCTCTTTCAAAGATTTTTGACGCTCCTGGAACGCTCGTGATTTGAGAAGAGACGTAACCACCCGTGCAGGACTCTGCTATCGCAATACGGATGTTCTCCTTTGAAAGGCGTTCAACAATTTTTTTCAAGGAATTTTTTTTTTCCAAGCTTACTTCACCCCGACATTTTTCATACAAACCATTTAAAATTAAATGAGTACTTTTCTCTACACTCTTGTTTGATTAATAATACAGGAAAATGCATCTAAGTCTAAATATCCTTTTATAGTTCACGATCTAAATTATCTCTTAGTTGGAAATTTTTGAGCATGATCCTTCGAATTGAATTAATATTACTTTTATTAAAATTTCATAATCCCTTCTATTTCTAATGGATCAACTTATCTCTTGTTATTTCATCAACAA
>JAFGGO010000186.1 GCA_016930515.1 Promethearchaeota archaeon
CTTTTTATTATTTTCAGTTTCAAGTTCCATTGAAGTCATTTATACCATTTATTATATTATACTTATTATTATTAAAAATAAATAAAAAAAAAAGTAATTGAATTTGTTAAATTACGCGGCTTTTCTTCTTCTAAGGAAAAGGTATGCTCCTGCTGCAGCAATAACCACGGCAAGCGTCACACCAACACCAATTATGATCCAAAGACCAGTTTCTCCAGCAGGGGGTACTGTAACGCCAGTTGCCCTGAGATTCAAGTATAACCTTGCCTTTATGGCCATTTCGTTCACGATAAAGACGGAAGTCATTTGATTATACATGTTATCTTCGGATAGGAATCCGTTCCAGAATTTGTCGCTATACAAGTACCAATAACCATTATTGTGCGAGGGGATTTCTGGAAATTCTGTTGCCAAGATTTTTTGCATCTCAGAGGCAATAGCTTTTTGCGTGTTTACATCAGTCTCTGTTTCTAAGGCTTCATAAAGCGCTTCGTATGCAGTGCTTTGCCAATTACTGGAGTTCTGGTTCCAGAGGGACGTTCCTCGGAGAGATCCAAGTAATCTGAATGTAGTATCGGTTTGTTTCGGTCCAGCAGTTTGCATTGCCATGAAAAAGTCGTCAGCTTCGATGTCTGGAATATAATCGTTGCCAAAATTGACATCAAGGTGCGTGATGGAAACATCTAACAGTGCAGAAATGTCTTCGGCCCAGTAATCGCACGTGAGTGCCGTATCCGTCCAGCCAGAGGGATTGATGATTGTGAGTTCCAAAGTCGGATCGCCATTAGCCGTTCTTAAGCCAGCTTGACTAATTTCAACACCAGTTGCGTCAATAGTCCATGGATCGGTTATAGATGCTCTTGAGCAATATTGATCCATAATCCATTCAGCATGACTTAGGTTGTAGTCGATACCATACATATCCTGAACGGTTTGGTTGTAGAGTATCTCCTGTGATGGACTTGCGCCGTCAATAAATCCTTGCTTTGCCCTTCTCGTATAATTGCTTGCAGCGTGGCTTGGAATTCTATCGTAGTTAATACAATACGCAATTGCTTCTCTAAACCAAATCTCGTTTAACGGATAGATCAAGTGGTTTGGAGAGATGGTAAGAACCGAGCTCAAGGCAAGGAAATACTCGCCAGCTTCGCCTTGTGAATGATCCTTTCCAAAGAATGTACCTATATTATCGTTTTCGGCCATTAATTCCCAAACATTTGCGTAATATCCTGAGAAACAATCAATAGTTCCAGATTTTAAAGCCGCATCTTGTGCGTTATTATCCGAGTATTCAATCTTTCCGACAAACTTGGGTGGTTTTGTTGTGTCATTTTCCGCAAGAGCAGGAAGATCCAAGTAGATTTCGCCCGCACCCCACCAATCGTCTCTGTACATATAAACCTCTTGATTTCCCGTGGGATTTACATAGTGAGGAGCATAAGGTCCAGAACAGACCATCCAATCGATAGGAAAGTCCGAATCAAACCAATAGTTCGTAAAGGTTGATAAATCTCTATCATCCTCTTGTTCAACAATTTGTCTCCACACGTGTTCGGGTACGACGGGAATGTCTTGAGTTATGAATTCCTCCATTCTCGTGCTATATTCGTATCCAGCAACCATGTGGAACGAAACACGGTAGTCAGAATCTTCCGTTATGTAATCGATTCTTGCATCCATATCGTCTTCCCAGCGTGGTTGATCCGCAGCAAGTTCGAAACTATATTTAACATCAGAAGAAGTTATATGCACTCCATCGGACCATCGTGCCTTTGGATTAATATCAACAGTGAGCATATCTCCAGAAGCACTCCAGCTCATATTCGTTCCAATGCATGGGATCATCGTTTTATTTATTTGATCGTATCCAAAGAGCGTTTCATAAATTAGAGCGATACCAAATGCAGCATTAGCATCCCATGGTTTCAATCCACTCGTTATTGTTTGCCAATATCCCGTGTTCCAAACGATTTCGTGTCTAGCCCAATCAGGTGAGGAAACAATCTTAATTGACGGAGAAGCAGAAGTTTGAAGTTGTTTATCAGAAGTATCGGCCACGGCTACCGCAATACTAGGTAGCATTGATGCCAGAAAAATCAGTACAAATAAAGATCCTATTACTTTTTTGTTTAATCTCATTTTTATTCCATTTTAAAAGTTTGTTGATGTACTACAAATTTAGTACATTATGTCTAATATTTTCTTTATTTATATATAAAGTTTTCTTTTTTCTCTATATATAATATAATGAGTTATGTTGATATACAAAATCGTAAGTATTAGGGGGCTGATAGTAGTAAATTATATTAATATAAAATTATACTATTATCGTAGTCATTTAAAAAGTCGAAGAAAATATTATAAATTCTTGAAAAGCAATGTCTAATAATAAATCGACGCCGAAAGCCGACGATGTTTCGGATTTAATCTTGAATTCAACTGAAGATATATCCAACTTGTTGAAAGCTACGGGAAGTCCAAATAGATTAAAAATATTGGGGTATCTCCTCAAGGAGTCCCGGAATTTTGCATTCATGTTAAGTCGATTGAAAATTAAGCGAACAACGCTAAATCACCATCTTGACCTGCTCATAGAAACGAACTTGATTGAAAAAGAAGAATGGGGAAGGTATAAAATTTCCGATTTTGGAACTAAATTTTTAGAAATACTTGCGGAATCTTTTAAACAAATTGACTCTGAGGAGCAGAAGGCCCATCGAGACTTAATAAAGGAATACAATCAATGGCCCTCGTTTTACCGTGAACCAAGAATGGTAACGGAAAACACTATCACATCAAAGGCTTTATATCAAGGAGGTTGGAATTCTTATATATCCAGCATATCGGGCGCGTTGATCTCATTAAATGTACCATACGATTATATCTATATAAGCGGAATGACTGGTTATTGCTTTATTGTTAACACGACAGGAATGATCAAAACATCCTCAATAAAAGAAATCATACCAAAAAGCGCTTGGGAAGAAATAAGAAAGGGAACGGAAAGTTTTGGCTGGAAATTACATTATTGGGAGCAAAAAAGAAAGTATCCTGGAAAATGGAACTTGACTGAGGAAGATTTCAAAACATCTCTCGATGTGTTCAATAATATCGTAAAAATTATTGACGATTACGACACCCCCGTCATGCTTTTTGGAATACACCATACGGGTTTTGGGATAGTAAACGGATATCGCAATGATAGTTATTTAGTTAGTTCTTTCTTGCGAATGGAAGGTCGAGAGGAGATCCCCGTTCATTTCGATCAATTAAAACTATTAGATAAATTCTCCTATTTTTATTTTAAAAACCACATTGAGAGAAACGACATAGATTTTGAGGAAAGACAATCGATCAATCGAGCAATTAAATTTTCAGAAGGAAGCAATTATTCTCACGAGGGATATTTTTTTGGGTCTGAGGCATATGAAGACTGGATTGATTCCCTTAAAAATAACGATCCCGAGATAATCGATATATACGGAAATAGCGTCTTAGGACAGTATTATTACGATGGGAAATCTGTTGCCGCAGAATACATTGATCGATTAGCGAGAAAATATAAAGGCAAACCTCAAGGAATACACTTAAAGAACGCCTTTCAAGAATATAGGGACGCCAAAAGGCATTTAGAAAAATTTACTTTCTTATTCCCCTACTTTGAACCAGAAAAAAGCATTTTATCTGTTGAAAATAGAAAAAAAGGAATTGATATCCTTTCTGATGTCAAAAATTCTGAGATAAGGGCACTTGATTTCTTAGAAAGAGCCTATAACAGTTGGCAATAATAAATTTAACAAAAGTAGTTATCTATATTCAATATTTAATGTATCCCCATACATAATATTTTAGAAAATATGGATAACACCTATCAATTCAACCTTTAGATACATTTTTAAATCATTAAGTTTAATAATACTAAAAATATAGTATAATTATACTAAAGTTTTAGGCAAGTTTTAGAATGCAATTTGGATACTTTGACGACGATAAGAAGGAATATGTGATAACAAGACCCGACACGCCTCTTCCGTGGATAAATTATCTAGGGTGCCAGAATTATTACGGCATAATCTCCAACACCGGGGGAGGATATTCCTTTTACAAGGACGCAAGGTTCCGAAGAATCACGAGATATCGATATAATAATGTTCCTAAGGACTTCGGAGGTCGCTACATCTATGTACGCGATAACAACAATTCCGAATTTTGGTCACCCATGTGGCAACCAACTCGCAAGACTTTAGATCAATACAAATGCAGGCACGGTCTTAATTATTCAATCATTAGTTCCCAATACAAAAATATTGAAATCAAAATCAAATATTTTGTTCCCTTAGGGGATGATCTCGAAATTTGGCAAGTAAAAATAAAAAATTTGAGAACTAAAAAATTTGAGTGTTCCTTATTTTCCTGTGTTGAATTTTGCTTGTGGGACGCCTACGACGATGCCATAAACTTTCAAAGGAATTTCAACACTTGCGAAATGGAAGTATCTAACAACACAATCTACCATAAAACTGAATATAGAGAAAGAAGAAATCATTTTGCATTTTTTTCCTGTTCTGCACCAATCTCTGGTTTCGACACCAACCGGGATTCGTTTTTAGGCCACTATAGGAGCTGGCAAGCTCCTATAGTGGTTGAAAATGGAAAATCATGCAATTCAATAGCTCACGGATGGTCTCCAATTGGTTCACATCATATAGAACTATCGTTAGATCCAAACGAAACAAAAGTGGTGATTTTTCTTCTTGGATATCACGAAAATAAACCCACTGAGAAATTTGAATCCCCTAATTCTCAAGTGATTAATAAAAAATCGGTTCAAAAGGTAATTTCAAAATATCTAGACCCGATAAAAATAAAAACTGCATTTAAAGAACTTAAATCCTATTGGGCAACCTTACTTGAAACATTTACATTGGACTGTCCAAGCATTCACACAAATAGGATGGTAAATATTTGGAATCCATATCAATGCATGATAACATATAATTTGTCAAGATCGGCCTCGTTCTTTGAATCTGGAGTCTCAAGAGGTTTTGGGTTTCGAGATTCAAATCAAGATATATTGGGATTCGTACATTTAGATCCTCAAAGAACCAGGGCGAGAATTATAGATCTTGCTTCTACCCAACTCGAAAATGGTGGTGCGTATCATCAATACCAACCACTCACCAAGCGAGGCAATCACGACATTGGAAGCAATTTTAACGACGATCCACTTTGGTTAATTCTAAGCGTAGCCGCATACATTAAGGAGACGGGAGACTTGACCATTTTAAATGAACAAGTACCATTTGAGAACAAACAAGGATCGGAAACTTCTCTTTTTGAACATTTAAAAAAAAGCGTGAAATATATCGACGAAAGGGTAGGTCCTCATGGATTGCCTCTCATTGGAAGAGCAGATTGGAACGATTGTCTCAATTTAAATTCTTACTCAACTGATCCCAACGAATCGTTCCAAACTGGAAAAACACTTTATGGTAACAAAGCAGAATCCGTTTTTATTGCTGCTTTATACATGATTGCAGCTCGAGAATTGAGTCAAATTTGTTCCTATATGGGATTGCACGAGCAAGTCAAGAACTATTGCGATAAAGCAGATAAGATGAATGGCGTTATCATGGATCACGGTTGGGATGGAGAATGGTTTCTTCGAGCTTACGACAACGAGGGAAAGAAAATTGGTTCTCAAAAATGCGAGGAAGGAAGAATATACATAGAGCCTCAAGGATTTTGCATCATGGCAGGTGTAGGTGTTGAAAACGGGCGCGCTATAAAAGCCTTAGAAGCAGTAAAAAAGAAATTGGCTTCAAAACACGGAATTATGCTACTTGATCCACCATATTCGCGCTATTATTTAAATTTAGGAGAAATATCATCATATCCTCCAGGATATAAGGAAAACGGTAGCATTTTTTGTCATACAAATCCTTGGATCATGATCGCTGAATCCATATTAGGAAATGGAGGTCGCGCTTTTGATTATTATCTGCGAATAAATCCTTCTTATAGAGAAAATATAAGCGAAATACACCGATGTGAACCTTATATTTACGCGCAAACGATCGCAGGAGAAAGCGCAGCTACATTTGGGGAGGCTAAAAATTCCTGGTTAACGGGAACTGCTGCTTGGAATTATGTGGCAATCGTGAATTGGATTCTTGGAATCCGTCCAACAAACAATGGCTTAAAGATTTATCCCGTTATTCCAAACGAGTGGAAGGGTTTCAAAGCTACTCGAATATTCCGGGGAGTGAAATATAACATTATTGTTGAACGAATTACACGAGGAAACCAAACAGAAATTTGCGTGAACGATTGTCCAATTGAAGGCAATATTATCCCTCTTCCAGAGAAGGGTGTTCAAGAAGTTCAAGTTATCGTAAAGCTATCAGAAAATTATAGTAACCAAGATTCAGTAAATTCCAAGAACGATTTAAAGCAATTTTCATTTTAAGATAATATTTAACCCATTATTCTTTTCAACCCTCACAGAGTCTAGTTTTATTTATCAGACAATATAGAAATGTTGATAAAAAAGCAATCCTTTGTGATTATTAAAACATTTTTTATCACGAAAATACATTATTAAGGGTAGTAAAAAGTGAGCGAATCTTACGAAGTAGATGAGAATCAGACGAGATTTTTAAAAGATTTGGAAACATTATTTGGGAAGAGGATTCCCGTTAAAGACAAGATCTATTCCATCACTTTCGGCGTTCGAATTAAGGACGGAAATATAGTAGGATTGGGGTTGTATCGCACGGGTTTGAAGAGTCTTCCCGAATCAATTTGTAGTTTGGAATATTTGGAAGAATTAGCTCTTGCTTATAATAAGCTAGAGGAATTACCAGAATGCATAGGAAATCTCAAAAATCTTGACGCCCTTGATCTGAACAAGAACAACCTATCCAAATTACCAGAATCGTTTGGACAGCTAATTAAATTAGACGAGTTGAAAATAGGAGACAACAATCTTGTTTCCCTTCCCGAATCGTTTGGAAATCTACATAATTTAAGGGAGTTGAATATAAGCGGAAATAAGTTAAATTCTCTTCCAAGTAGTTTTGGTTACCTTAAACGCCTGGAAAAGCTAAATCTAAGCGGAAATCCCCTCAAGAGCCTCCCCGAATCTCTTGGGAACCTTACTTCTTTAACAAAACTCAATATATCTGGACACCAACTAAAACAAATTCCCGAGTCTCTTGTAAATCTAGTTTCTCTTGTGAAGCTAAATATGGACGGAAATACTAGCAAAATTGGTGGTTTAAAAAACCTTCCCGATTCATTTGGAAACTTGAAAAGCACTCAAGAATTAAGCTTGCGACTGAATAATTTAACCCGATTACCCGAATCTTTCGGCAATCTCACTAATTTGCAGTCGCTTGACCTCGAGGACAATTACATCGGAGCGCTTCCAGATTCGTTTGGAAATTTAAATTCACTTCAACAATTGAACTTGAATTACAACAGGTTATCGACCCTTCCTGAATCGTTTGGAACGCTTGAATCGCTCCAAGTTCTAAAAATAGACAAAAACACATTAATTTCCCTTCCGGAATCTTTTGGGAATTTATCGACTTTAATTTCTTTATCGTTAGGAGGAAACCAAATCACAACCCTACCCGAATCGTTTGGAAATTTAAACTCTCTCGAAGACGCTGATCTAAGTTGGAATTGGTTAGAGTACCTCCCTGAATCGTTTGGAACCTTAAGAACCCTTAAAAGACTTAATCTGAGAACGAATCACTTGCTAGCTCTCCCAGATGCATTTCGAAACCTTGAAACATTAATAGAACTAGACTTGAGACACAACAAGTTCAACTCAATTCCCGAATCTTTATGGACATTGAATAATCTAAAAGAACTCGAACTTTACGGGAATCCTTGGATCGGGGAATCAAAAGAGATGGCTTCGAACTCCATGAGCGCAATTTTAGATTTTTGCCGTCAAAGAGCCTCAATTAACGCGTTTATTAGTCACGCAATGGCAGACTTCGAAAGATTTCGGATAAAAGATATTTCAGATTATTTAGAAAAACAGGACGAGGTCTATCAAGCTTTTTATTGCGAGGCGGACTTAAAGGGCAACATCGACGCTTTCATGGAAGAGACAATCCCTAAATGCAAATTATTGTTATTTTTTGCGTCAAGAAAATCTTTATACGATTCCGAGGATTGCTCCCACGAATTAGTTCTTGCTCGAAGCCACGACATCCAAATTGTTCCTATTAAGGGAAAAGATGTTGAATGGGAAGAACTATCGTCTGTTGGATTGAAAAGAGAGCTCGGATTTGAGTTTGACGAATTAAATTTCAACGAATTTTGCGTTCGATTATACGATTACATCAAGAAATTCAAGCGAGAAATCAATTTATTTGACAAGGAACAAGCCGAATTGGACAGGCACGGGTTGAATATCAAGAACACCGTCTTGACCTTATTAGAATCGCAAGAGTTTAAAATTAGCGTCAAGAATAACCTCGAGCGATACAAAGAATTATTTAACCAACTGAATAGAAACGAGATCTCTCAATCGGAGTACTTTCGTAAGTTAGCAGGGATATTTTCAAATAAATAACAATGGTTCCCTATATTAATGAAGTTAAAAAACTTATAGAAGACACTAAAATACCAGAAATGCAATCTCAAAGAAAAAATAATCCTTATTCGTATTTATTTTCTTATTGGTAATACCCGCTTCTCTTTTCGGGCAATTTGCTTCCTTTTGCGGATCGAACGATTTCTATAACATCTAAAACAATTGAAGATTAATGCACTGGGGGTTAATTTTATACCACCCGGCGCCAACCAGCGGACCTGTCTTGTATATCACTTGCATGATTATTACAAGAACGCTTCCTAATTTAAATTAACCCCCGCCTTAACCTCTTTCTCGAGACCTGAAGATTATTGGTCTTGTATAGCCGATTAATCAAAAAAAAGGTAGAAACGCCGATTAGGAGGTTTCTAAAGGCAAAATAAGCCAATTACATGGATAATATTAAAAAAAATTTAAAGAAATAAATGGAACTAAACATCTTTTATAAAAAATTTATGAATTTAGAAATTGATTTTGATCTTTGTATTTTTTTTTCCTTCCCAAGATTTTTCTAGGAAACTCGAACCAACTGTTTTTTTGTCCGTACAAATTTCAAAAAATCTTTCGTTCCACCCCTTTATTAAATAGTAGTAGTTTTCAAAATCGGGTTCTGAATCCGTATATGTTATAACAATCTCGTTGTCTGAAACGAAATTATAATCCATTTGGCTAAAGTTGAAAATCATATTATGAAAGCGTTTATATCTTTCCATTGCCAATTTAACATTTCCCTCAGCAACTATCTGTTTATAAAGGCTTTTCATCATTCCATCACAGAACTGTTTTCCCCATTTTACAACTATTTCTTTTTTACCTCTTGCTACCACATTAACAATGGCGTTCAAACCCTCTTTATAAGCCGCCAGAGGATACCATGCTGAACTTAATATCCTTTGTTGTAAAAATTTTTTTGTTTCATCGGAAAGATTATCATAAGCTCCAGTCTTATTTGCTTTTATTACCTTGACAACTTCTTTAAACATTGACCCTTTTACTTGTTTCATTCGACTCTATCTCCCTAATTTTTAAAAGAATTACCGTAAACCATTTAATTTATATTTGAAAAACTATAAATATATGAACATCATTCATTTATACAAACTTAAGTAAATGATTTGTTGTTCATTTATACCAATCTAAGTATATGAATGGTAGTTCATTTATTTAAAGATTGACTTATCAATAAAAAAGCTTAAGAACGATGAAACTTCATAGAAGCAATATTGAATGCGTATCTCGTTATAAAAACATTGAATTACCCAACACATCTAAAACCTATATTCAGTACTACTATTCTAATACACTCTTAAATCTATATTCGAGATACGATTGAATTTACATATAAATCTAATAAATGAATATAATTTAAAAAAAATGAGGTAATGAAATAACATGAAAGAAGAATGGTTCAAACACCCAACGAATCTTGTCGATCTTCTTGAAGATTCTGTGAAAAAATTTGGAAAACGTAACTACTTTGGCACAAAAAATCCCAACGGTGATTACGAGTGGGTCACCTACGAACAGGTAGGTGCTCGCGTTGATAATCTCCGTGGAGGTTTAGCAAAGATTGGTTTGAAAAAGGGTGATACTGTAGGAGTTATAATAGATAATAGCGTGGAATGGGCGGTTATCGCATTTGCTACATATGGCATAAACGCTCGATTTGTTCCAATGTATGAAAAAGAATTAACAAAAGTTTGGCAATACATCGTTAAAGATAGCGGATTGCGATTCTTGTTTGTAGCGGATAATGAGATTTATGAGAAAATAAAAGGATTTAAGGAAGAAATAGGCACATTAGAAAAGATCTTCCTTATTCGAGGCGAAGGAGAAAGTAGCATGGCAGCTTTGGAAAAATTAGGAGAACAAAATCCAATTCCTTCGGTGAAACCCCATTGGAGCGATATTGCTGCAATCATTTATACTTCGGGAACCACGGGAGATCCAAAGGGAGTGCTCTTGAGTCACGGGAATTTCACATCCAATTTCCTATCCTCATATAAATTATTCCCAAATTTTGACGAAAACGATGTTACCTTCGGGATTTTGCCCTGGGCACACGTATTCGGTCAAACATCAGAATTGTACTTGAATACGTATCGAGGCATGTCGTGTGGTTTGATGGATACTACCTTAACTTTAATGGAAGACATTGTAAAAGTGAAACCGACAGTATTAATGTCAGTTCCGAGAGTCTTTAATAACATCTACAACGGCATTCATTTAAAAATGAAGGCTGCGGGTCCTGCCGTGGAAGGTGCGTTTAATAAGGCAAAAGAAACTGCCAGGATATTAAGAGAAGGAGGAACTGTATCCGAGGAAGATAAAAAAGCAATGGAAGGCATGTTTCAAAACTTGCGCGGAATGTTCGGAGGTCGGCTTAGATTATCGTCGACGGGAGGTGCCACCATGAATCAGGAAATCGCACAATTTTTCATAGACCTTGGAATTCCTACTTACGATGGATACGGAATGACTGAAACTTCTCCTGGTATCACGGCGAATTATCCCTCAGCAAATAAATTAGGTACAGTCGGACGGCCCTACGAAAATGTCACTGTTATCATTGACAAGTCACTCGTAGGCGAGGATAGCCAAGACGGCGAGATCATCTGTTATGGTCCAGGTGTGATGCAAGGATATCATAACAAGCCAAAAGAAACCGCAGAAGCCATGGTAGAAGACCCGGTGTTAGGAAAGGGCGTTCGAACGGGTGATAGAGGATGGATCGATGAGGAAGGATTTTTACACATTACGGGCAGGTTTAAAGAGGAATACAAGCTCGAAAACGGAAAGTACGTACACCCCGCTTCCATCGAAGAAGCAATCAAGTTAAGCCCGCTCATAGCGAACGTGATGATCTATGGAGACGGTAAGCCTTTTAATGTCGGCCTCGTGGTTCCAGATCCCGTGATGTTGCCAATATTTGCTAATAAAATAGGAATCACTGAAAAGGATCTTTCAAAGCTGGTGGGAGATCCAAATATTCAAAAACTCCTTGAAAATACAATCATGAACCAGTTGAAAGATGGTTTTGGAGGATATGAGATTCCTAAGAAACTCGTATTTACAGCAGAGGACTTTACTGTTGAAAATGGACTTCTCACGCAAACGATGAAATTAAAACGAAGAAATGTTCTCCAGAAATACGGGGATAAATTGAATGCTCTTTTTTAAATAATCCTTTTTTTTATATATTTTTAACATTAATTAAAATGGTGATATATTATAGAATCGAAACAAAAAGGTTTAATATTTAAGATCCAAAGAACTGCTACTGACGATGGCCCAGGCGTTCGCACGACGATCTTTTTTAATAAATGTCCTCTACATTGTGCATGGTGTGCTAATCCAGAATCAATTCCGAAAACACCTCAGTTACAATGGTTGGATCATAAATGCATTGCTTGCAAGAGTTGTATCGATGCTTGCACTCAAGGAGCTTTGTTTTTTGAAGATGATGGCTTGCACATAATAAGGGAAAAATGCAATAGTTGTGGTGATTGCGAAGAAGCTTGCCCGAGTACGGCATTAACCTTAGTAGGCAAGTGGTGGAGCTCAGAAGATCTCTTTCACGATGTTGAGAAGGAAAAGATTTTTTTTGATAAGACGAAAGGAGGTATTACCGTTTCTGGGGGCGAACCCACCTTACAATCCGAATTTTTACTGGACTTTTTAAAATTGTGCAAGGAAAACGGCATTTCTACTGCACTAGACACTTGTGGATACGCTAGCCAACAAATCTATGAAAAATTAATGCCGTATGTTGACATTGTTCTCTTAGATTTAAAAGTGTTTGATTCTGATAAACACGAACAATTTACGGGCGTCCCTAATCAAACTATTTTGCGAAACGCAGAATGGATTTCGGATTACGTGAATCAACACGGAAAAAAGATATGGATTAGAACGCCCTTAATACCGAATTATACCGCCACGGACGATAATGTAAGAAAGATTGGAGAATTTATCGTCAATAATTTAAAAAACATACCAGAACAATGGGATTTACTAAGCTTTAATAAAATGTGTGAAGCTTCGTATTTTAGATTAGGTATATCGTGGATTCTTAAAGACGAACCATTAATGACGAAAGAACAAATGGAACATTTTCAGGAAGTTGCCCAGAGCACTGGAGCTAAAAATGTAAAATGGTCTGGTTTAACTAAAAAAGAAGGAACGTCTCTAGATGAGGTAGAAAAAGAGGAAAAAAGATTATCCGCACAAGACGCTTTCGATCACATGGCAAAGGTGTTTAAAAAGGACGAGGCTTTAAAGTTGGAAGAAAAAGTCGTCATGCAATACAATGTTAGCGGCCCGGGAGGAGGCACCTGGCAACTTGTCCTCGAAAACGGGGAATATAAGATATCCAAAGGGGAATCAATCAAGGAAGTCTCCTGTACGATGAGTTACGACAGTTTAGAGAGTTTCGTGGGGCTCAGGAATGGGACACTTGAGCCCATACAAGCCTTCATGTCAGGCAAGGTGAAATTCTCCGGAAATCAGGCAATTATTCAAGAAATAGGCAAGATTTTTCCACTTGGTAAGGGAAATTAATAATTCTTTTCTTTTTTTTCTTAATTTTTAAGCTTATCTGAGAATATTTAATAAAAATATTTGTGTTTGTAAATTAGTCGTAATATTTTATAGATGTTGTCTCTATAATCAAGGCGTCAATAGTATAATTTATAATGTTTTCCTGATTGATTTTTTCTATATCAAACATATTCTATTTTCTAAAATAATATATAATAAAGTTAAAAAATAAAGATTAAAAAAAAAGAGTATATTTCCCGTTTTAAGGAAAAAAATACTCACTTATATTTTATTAAATTCCGTTCGAGCAATGATATCGTCTTGAAGTTCTTTTCGAAGGTCAATGAAACGAGCAGAATACCCCGAAACCTTTACTGAGAGATCGGGATATTTTTCAGGATGAGCTTGGGCATCCTTTAAGGTTTCCGTGCCTACGGGGTTTATCTGAAGATTTCTACCACCTAACTCAAAAAAGGCTTCAACCATCGAAGCCATCTGATCTAATCCTTCTTCGGTTGATATCGTGCTAGGAGAGATTCTAACATTAAACGTGACTCCATTTGTCAAAAGAGCGTCCTTAGTGGCGTACGCCGCTGAACGGAAAGTCATTGTAAGACCGTTTTTTTCCGTTCCATTGACCGGAGAGGTTCCATTTGCCACGGGCTCACCATATACCCTTCCATCTGGCGTTGCACCTAACATTTTTCCTTCCATTGTATGCGTTCCAGAAGATACGCAACAAGGGTGATAAATTCCATCACCGCCTCTTGCCTTGTATTGTCTCGTGATATCACACACTGTTTCTGCAACCCATTTTGCAAGCGCGTCAACCTTTTCATCGCCATTACCGTATTTAGGTGCCTTGTTTTTAAGCATTTCTCGGATTTTTTCAGCGCCCTTAAAATTATTGCGAAGATGATTAACCAGTTCCCCCATTGTAAGTATTTTCTCTTCGAAGACTGCCCATTGTATCGCTGCTAAGGAATTGGCCACCGTAGCGATGCCTTGTGTACCCATTGGATTGTTGTTATAAATCGCTCCATTTCGAGTGCAGTCCAATCCTTTCTCTAAACAACCTTCAATGGTAGAAGAAAGCAGCGGTGACGGAAAGTAATCCGCAAACGCTTTATCCTTGAGTTCTGCTTTCTTCACGGTCAAATCTATCGCGTATTTCAATTGTTCTACAAAGGCATTCTTCACGTCCTCAAGAGAGGTAAAAGTGCTTGGATCGGGAGTTTTAAGGCCGATAGATTTCCCTTTTGACATGAGGGTTCTTCCTTCATTTAGCGCCGTCATGAAAACAACTGAGAGCCAGATACCATTTCCTGCCGTATAAGAGAAGTCGTTTCCAGTACCATGAGGTTCCACGCATCCAACGATCGAATAATTCCTGGCATCTTCTAACGAATATCCCGTTTTATGAAGCTGCGGAATTAATATCTCGTCGTTATGGAACGCCATTCCCGAGGTATGTCTGAACGCTTCAACTGCTCTTTTAACGAAATCATGGGATGATTTTGAAGATATTCGTATGGATATGGTATTTAACAAGCTTTTCACGTTTGATACTGCTTCTAAAAACAAGTAGGACACCTCGTTCGTTGCGTCCATCCCTTGTTTATCCACACCACCTATGGTCACATTGTTTTGTCCCGCAATGACGACGGTTGAGAGTTTCACCAAATACTCTTCAATTGCCTCGACTGCTTCTGCGTGAGTTAAACGCCCTTCTGCGATATCAGCCCGGTAGAAGGGAATGAGATATTGGTCCACGCGTCCTTGAGAGAAGATATTACCCTCACCATAGCTCATTTCCATCACGACATTAGTCATCCAAATCGCTTGAATTGCTTCCATAAAGGTTCGTGGAGGAAGCGCTGGCACTCTCCTGGCGCGTTGGGCAATATCAATGAGATCCGACCTTCTTTCTTCTGATGCGGTCTTTGACATTTCCATTGCCAAGTCTGCGTAGCGATTTGAATAATCGCAAACAGCTTTTGCGGTAATCTGAGCGGATTCAAGAAAATCCTTCCTGTATTCATAGTTCTCGTCGGTCTCCTTGAGTTTTGAAAGCTGTTCTACGGCCATCTTTTCAATACCCTTGAATCCCATTTGCAAGACACGCGGATATCCTGGAATTGTATGTCCTTGCATTCCCGCAAATGCTATAGAATTGGATCCCCCTACGGAGAACATGGGAATTTCAGGCACATCATCGTCTTTTTCGTCGATTAATCCTGCTTGTTTAAAATATTCGTTTTTTCTGGCATCTAAAGTCTTTCCCTTCCAGAAAGGAACGATTTCCTCTTTCATTTCCCTGAGTTCTTCTTCTGAAAGCGGTTTGTACCTATCAAAAAGAGAATACATGGTGCGGAAGTACGCCTTGAGCTTTGGATCGATAGTATCATCAAGGAGAAAACCAAATACTCCGACTTTTCTTCCTTGTTCAATTTCCATGGGATCCGCTCTCACTCGACTCGATTTCTTACCCACGAGTAACTCGGCATCATCGATTCTGATAGGGATGCATCGCAAATATTCCTCCAACGATTTAGCTTTTTTCATGCCGGGAGGTGCGTTTTCCATCTGCTTGTATATTCTGGTATAGCATCGTGCTCGTTCAAGATCGTACTCGAAAGGATGAGATAGCATCTCGTCTCTAATCTTTCCAACCCTCTCAGAGGGGTTTCCTCGAAGAGGGGCTGCATTAAAATTTTGAACTACCATATGATAATAAACGACCATCGTACATTTAAATTTTTGCTTCTTGTTTCATAAGTATTTTAATAATTCTTCTACCATTTCATATTTCTTATATTTTTAAAGGAAGAAGAAAAATTGAAAAAAGGAAGGAAACACGAATTTTCGACATTTTTAGTATATTCACATAATAATAAAAATAAGAAAAGATATGGAAAATTCAAACCTTACTTTTAAACGCTTTTATCCAAAGAACGAGGGGGATTAACGCACCATATAGAATGTCCTTCTTCTATTTTGATCTCATGGGGCATTTCTATTTCGCATTCTTTTGTACGCGCATCTGAAGAGCAACGTGGATTAAAAGCGCACCCTGACGGAGGATTTAAAGGACTGGGAATTTCTCCTTTAATCACATACTTTATTTCTTGGTCGTTCGGATCAATTTCTGAGCGCGAAGTAAAGAGTGCAATACTATAAGGGTGAGATAGGTTATTAAAGACTTGCTCTGTACTTCCAATTTCTACGAACTTGCCAAGATACATGACTGCCACGCGATCTGCGATGTGATTCACAACGGCTAAATTATGAGTGATAAATAAAAATCCATACCCAAATTCCGCTTGTAAATCTTTTAGAAGATTGAGAATTTGTGCTTGAACGGAAACATCGAGCGCAGATGTGGGCTCGTCTAGAATGATTAAATCGGGATTACAAGCCAACGCTCTTGCTATGACTATTCTCTGCTTTTGACCACCAGAAAATTCGTGTGCATATCGATCCAGATGTTCGCGCTTCAAAGAGACTTTATCCAACAATCTTAACACGTACTTTCTTATTTCTGCTGTATTCGTGATACCAAGAAGATTTTTTAGTGGTTCGCCAATAATGTCAACTATTTTCATACGAGGATTCAACGAGGCGTCTGGATCTTGAAATACCATCTGAATTTTTTGTCTTAAATCACTCGGATATTCTTGAGGAACAGGATCACCCTTGAATAAGATTCCACCGCTTGTTTTTTCTATTAATCCTAAAATGGATTTAGCGATGGTAGTTTTTCCACATCCGCTTTCTCCTACCAATCCAACCGTTTCTCCCGTTCGAACGCTAAAAGATACGCCGTTTACTGCTTTTATAGCGCCAACTTGTCTTTTTAGAACTCCTTTAAAGAGGGGATAATGGATGTGAAGATCTCTTACTTCAAGCAAGGTTTTACCTTTCTCGTGAACGGTTAAATCTCTTAATTCTTGGAATTTTATTGTTTTATAAAAAATTTGTTTGATCAATTTTATGGAAACAATCGCAATAATTAAGCTAGTGATGGTATAAAGAAAAACATCATTCTCGAAAGATTTAGGGTTATAAATAAAAAGATACAATAACACCAAAATCGCTGGGGAAATACTGCTGAATGCGAATGTTCTTCTGAATTTAATTAATTGAACTTTATCGCCCCAGTATACTAAAAAAACCGAAAGTCCTAAAAGAAAAATAAATGCAGCAAGAAATTGAAGCTTTATAATGTTTAAATCCGCATCTTCCGTAATCATTAATATGCTAAAAAGGCCCTGAATTGCGCTTAGAAATAACCAAATCACTAAAAGCACAACTTGGATCGAGCTAAAATACTTAAGCGAATCTAACAGGTCTTGTTTGAAAATACTCCAAGAGATCGCAATGGCGGCAATTAAATTCAATGCACAAGGGATTACTTTAAAAAATAATTGGTCGCTAAAATTCAACAAAAGAATATATATCAAGATTGTATTTAAAAAAAACCATATGATATTGATTACTAACGAAATGACAAATGATCGTTCCCATTTCCTATAAACCAAGTATTTTTTCGTCATCACGAAACCAACAATGAATAAAATCGCGTTTACAATGATAATTTCAATTATATCAGTCAAGATTACAGTATCACCTTTTATTTTGTTATTATTTCATATTTTCTGCTTTTTTCTTTGAAATTTCCGCCTGCTCTTTATATTGAGGATCGTATAGGTGGCAAGCCACTACATGTTGTTGATCGATGTGAATCCTTTTTGGATCAATTGAATCACAAGGTTCGAAACAATATTGACACCTTGGATGAAATCTACAACCTGAAGGAGGATAAATTAGGTTTGGTACCGTTCCAGGTATCACGGTAAGCTTGTCTTGTTTTTTCCCTACAACTGGAATTGAATTTATCAAGCCTTTTGTGTAGGGATGATATGAATGAGAAAATATTTCTTGAATTTTACCATATTCAACAACAGAACCGCTGTACATTACCGCAACATGATCGCACATCTTTGAAATAATTCCGAGATCGTGAGAAATGAACAATATAGTTGTCTTGTATTTCTGATGGAGCTCTTTCATAAGTTTTAAGATCTGGTTTTGAATCGTAACATCTAAAGCGGTGGTAGGCTCGTCTGCTATCAAGAGTATAGGCCTACATGCCAAACCCATCGCTATTTGTACCCTTTGTCTCATTCCACCACTTAATTCGTGCGGATATCTTTCAATGATCACTTCGGGATGGGGGATATTTAAATCTTTCAACAACTTGATACTCCACTCTCGAGCTATACTATAAATACTTTTATCATCATGTTTGGATGCTTCGACAAGTAGTTCGTCTTGCATGTGCAACAAAAAGACTTCAGATATTTGATTGCCAATTTTAAAGACAGGATTCAGTGAATTAAGAGGATCTTGAAAAATCATGGTGATGTCTTTTCCTCGGTATTGTAACATTTCCCTTTCCGTCTTTTTTAGCAGATCTTCTCCATTAAAAACAACGCTCCCTTTTTCTATCACACCCGGAGGGCGAATTAATCGAAGAACTGACAAGGCGCTCACGGATTTTCCACAACCCGTTTCACCTACCAAACCAAGAACTTCCCCTTCACGAATATCAAAAGAAACGCCTTCCAAGGCACGAACAACGCCTTCTTCCGTGTAAAAGTATGTCGTGAGATCCTGTACATCAAGAATTACTTGTTTATCTTCCGTTGTCATGTTGAACTTGCTCTCGCGTGAGGTTTGCTGTTGTTCCAAGAAAGATATTGATTGTTGGATCCTTTGGTTGCTTTTTGTTCTAGCTTTAGGCAAAAATATTTTCTTTAAAGATACGATTAACACGGTGGTGTAGATAACTGCTACAACGCAAAGTAAAACTCGAATGTCTTGTTGAAAGAGAACAATATTAAAGAGTCGTTTTAAATATAATTCAAAAACGATGAGTTGAATAGCCCAAATTCCATAAGAAACCATCCCTCCTGAATACATTGCGTATTTAAGGGGTTGTTTAGGAATCCGTTTTTCAATTGGAAAAAATTTATTAATCAAGATAGTCAATAAAATATTAAATCCAACCGCAAAAGCAGCCCAATAAAGACCTAGCTCGAAAAGGTCGTATTCGTACATGGGAATCCCAAAGAGAGGAATCGTCAAGAATATACCCGCAATTATCCAAACTATGATTATGAAAAATTTTATTATTCTAAGAAAAGGACTGTTATAAAATTGTTCCTTGGTAATGGAACCAAATTTAAAAACGAGTTTCTTATATAGAAAATAGAAGATGGTCAACATGACACCAAACACCAAAAAATCATTAACAAAAAGCACGAAAAAGTAGACATATCCCCATAAAGTCTCGAACAAAAACCTAAATTCAATGCTTATTTGTAACAAGATGATTGAACATGCTGCCGAGCATCTTCTGTGCGGAATTTTCGGAATTTGCTTGTTTTCTGGAATTTGATTGTTGATGATTAACGAAACAATGTATAAAATGAACGCTGCAATTATTGAATCAATAATTGCCATTCCGTAATTGAATGGATCGCCAATATAAAATAAAAATGAATTTGAAATTTTAATATCCCTCTTTTTATAATTTTAGTCGCGGATCTAAAGCGTCCCGCAAACCATCTCCTAATAATATAAATCCAATGGCCGTAATCGCAATAAACATTCCTGGAGCGATGGTAGCCATCAAGTTAGTGTAATTTAAATATTTAATTGTAGCAACATATATATCAGTCCCCCAACTCATAATAGTTGGGTCCGAAAAGCCTATAAATGCAATACCAGCCAGCCCAATTATAGCAACAGCTGCTCCACCAAAAAAAGCGATTAACATTGGTGAAAGAGTGTTTGGTACGATATGCTTGAACATTAGCTTGAATTTTTTCGCACCACCAACTTTTGCTGCTTGAATGAATTCAAGCTGTTTTACTTGCAAAACAAGCGATCGCATTAATCTAATGTTGAACGGAATAAATAATATTCCAAAAATAATTAGTGTTGTAATTAAATCACCACTAATCATTGGCGCAAGAATAATGATCAAGATCAAGGTGGGAAAAGCATACATCACATCAACAAAACGCATCATCAAGTAGTCAACAATTTTCCCAAAATAGGCAGAAATCGTTCCCAATATGAGTCCCCCTCCAATTGAAATCGTGACGGGAATTATTGCTGTATAAAGGGTTGTTCGTGCGCCCCAAATGATTTTTGCTAACACATCATAACCCTCCTCTGCCGTTCCGAATGGATGTTCTAACGATGACGGGCTAAATGCTAATTCATATGATGGAAAAGGCGGAAATAGGTCCTGTAATGGATACTTAGTCAACCAAGGGGCAAAAATTCCCATGTAAACTATAAATAATATCATTATAATCCCAAGAATCGTTAAAGGCTTGAGAAGATGACGGAATAATCGCCTCTTTGATTTTACCTTGTCTATTTCCCGTTCCCGTTTGGAAAATTCTGGATCCCGCCATCCAGGGATCAAATAAAACTTTAAAAATCGCAATACTTGGTTTTTCTTTTGATCTTGGGATTTATTTTTCTCCTCCACTTGTTGTGTAATTTCACTCATCATTTTCGTTCGAATTCATTTTTTTTATTTTTAATTTATTTGTAAGTAATCCTTGGATCTATGATTGTATACATGACATCTGTAACTAAATTTCCAATGAGTATTATTATTGTACCAATAACTAAAAGACCATTAATTAGCAAATAATCCCCACCTAATATTGCCCATACCATAGTACGACCAAATCCATTGTACACAAATGTGACTTCAATGAAGAAAGAACCGAGCAAGGTCGTGGTGGTCCCTCCAATAATAACATTGCTAACAGGAAGTAACGCATTGCGAAGAGCATGTTTATTAATGACATCACTTTCTTTAACACCTTTTGCCCGCGCAGTCCTTATATAGTCTTGATCTAGCACATCGAGCATGCTCGAGCGGGTTTGTCTTGCAATTGTGGCAAGCGAAACGAAAGTAACACACAATGCTGGAAGAATTAAATGCAATATTGTATCCCATAAAAATATTTGATCGTTATAGATAATACAGTCGATGAGGCGAAATCCAGTTGTAGGTGCGCCATCAGGAATGTTTAGTGCAAATCCTACAGAATTTGCTTTTTGTGTGGGGAAGTCCAAACTTTCTAGAGTAAAAAGAGGTAAAAGAAAGCCAAAAATAATTTTTACTATCGAACCAATCCAAAAAACTGGAAATCCTGCACCTAAAATGGCCACTGTCCTAATAGCTATATCTTTTCTAGTATCCTTATGGGTTGACGAAATGAGCCCCAATTTAACCGCAATGATTGGACTGAGAATAAGGGGGATGATCATTAATTCTACGGTTCTTGGAAAGACTTGTGAGACAATCTGAAGAACTGGTGTTCCCGTAGTATCGATACCATTGGATATTCCCCAGTTTCCAGTAAAAAAATCTAAAAAATAATTTCCTAATTGTAGATACCATGGTGTATAATATCCAATCCGTTCTAATTCCATTTCGAGAAGATCAGGATAATCCGCAAGGTTATTTGTAAAAGGATTAATAACCATGGCACGCGATAAGAAAAATGTCAATGTTAAGACGATCATTAACATTGGAAGCATCATCAATACTCTTTTTACGATGTATTTTATCATATTCGTTTGTTTCTTAGCCAAAGATCTTTCCCCGATTTTTTTTATTGTTACTGCAAAATGTTATATTCGTTAGTTTTCTTTTTTTTTTTAAATTGATGAGTTGTTTGACCTTCATTCCCATTATGGCTCCCGAGAGAGTCGTGATAAATAAAATAAACATGTGCAAATACCCCCTCCCGTCACCAAATAGATATATCAAGGGTTCAAGAGTAAAGCCAAACATGAGCGAATATAAGATACACGCTTCAACAACAAGAGAAGGAACTAGCCAGATTGACGCTTTAATTCCGTAATGCGGAATGTCTTCTTTATAGGTGAGAAAAAAGCATACTACAAATACTAAAAGAATTGGTAAAAAAAACGCTTGTTCATACGCATTGTACGTCCAAAACAATATAGTTCTATCCATTTCGGTAAAAGACAAATACTCGTCATTGCCGAGATACATCACCACGTTTGCAACGATTCCATAATAACCTAATAATACGATCACATAAGCTAGGAATACGCCTCCTTGTCTTCCCCAATCTATTTTAACGCGCTTGATATCTTGTGCTTCTTTTTGGTGGTTTTTATTTTTTAATATCTTACCCATATGATCGATCCCAGACCCTTCTTTTCAATTAGTTGAGCAATATTGTATTATATGTATTTGTTGATTTTTATAGATATTTTTTTATAAAAATTCTTTGCAATACAATAATTTATATACAAAAAATTCTATCTATCATGTCAACCTTTAAATACATGTTTATCATTCGTTAATATTAAACTTTAGTAAATATGAACGTCATTCATTTATTTAAAGTTATAACTTTTCAACCAAACTAAAGTAAAATATATAGGAGTTTAATTAAAAATGAAAAAAATGTCAAAAACACTAGTAGCAATACTAGCCTTGTCTTCTCTCATGCTCACTGCAATTCCAATAGCACCCGTGAAAGCTCAAGGAACAGGGCATATTTTTACCGTAGGTTCTTGCGGACCAACAACTTATTATTATTGGGATATGGTAAACTACCTTGCAGGACGCGGGGATTATTACAGGTATAACGCCCTTGAAAGTATATATATTTGGCCTTACGACACACCAGATGGGAGCTTGGACAATTTAATTCCAGTACTCGCAACCGATTGGGATCCTCACTATAGGGCTAATGAAACGACGGACGCAGGGTTCATGGCGTACGAAGGAATTGACTACATTGACATCGTACTTCGAGAAAACGTGAAGTTCCACGATGGATCAGACTGGAACGCAAGTGTATTCAAATGGAACATTGACCGGCTTTTCTATATTTTAGGAGATTTCGACGACTGCCTCCCTGACATACCAACAAGCTATTTGGACCCGAATTATGTAAACAGACTTGTGGTGGACGCCCAGAAGAATGTTTATTGGTTAGACATTGACGAATGGGTTAAATATGCAACAGCTAGTTGGAATGTATCTGATTATACACCTGGAGAATACGCTGACTTTGGGATATCCCAAGATTCGGATTTGAATGGGACCAACGGTAACTACTTTCCTCGCATTCGAAACGTTACGATAACTGATGACGCAGCATCGGGAGGAGAAGTTAGAGTGTATTTCAACGATTGGGGCGCAGGTCCAAATTCCCTTGCAAGTATATTGATGATTTCGCAAGCAGCCTACAAAGATAAGTTTGATGAGCCAATCAATGGTTACCACGCAGGAGATTTAATTGGCACGGGACCGTATGTTTTTGTGGACCACGACATGTTTCAGAATGAAGGGACGATGACGAGGTTCGCTGATTGGTGGAACTCAACAGCTCAGCAAGCCGATGGTTGGCATCAGATTGAAACCGTTGCGGTACGAACCTATGGTCACGACGAAACGGGATACGCAGCAAGAGCGGAAGCCTTGCTTGAAGGTGAGATCGATTACTTAGTTGATCGTGAATGGGAACCAATCCCAAGTTATTCCACCATCGCAACCGCGCCAGGAGTAAGCTATGTTGATATGGGAGTTGAACCGTACGGTGAACAACTGGTTTTAAATTGCGTGAACGAAACATATCTAAGGTATTGGTATGAACTTGGAATGAATTGTTCAGGTATGGAAATGCCTAGTTCGATTGTTAACACAAACGGCTTATTAAAAGAATGCAACGGCCTGAACCGCGCTCTTAGAAAAGCCATTTCTTACGCATACGATTACGACTATTACGTAACATACGGCAAGCTTGATCGTGTAGTGCGCTCTGGAGGTCTTTTAGGAGTATCGAACGAGTTTTACGACGAAACCATACCACTCGCTTATCAGAACCTTACCATCGCAAGACAAGCGCTTCTCGATGATCCATACTGGGGCGCTCTATGTGCTGATAGACTTTTAGATATAAATAATGATACCAGCGACTGGGAAGCTGTTGCTGCCGACAATCCACTGTATACATTACAATACACATACGACGCAGCTCATACGGCATCCTATACTACATTTGCTAATTCTCTTCCACTCATAGGAATTGCTATCTCGGCAGTAAATTCCGCTCCGTCTAACGTATTTACCCTGGTTTCTCAGGGAGTTTTTGAATTTCTAAAGAACGATGCCTTTCCAATTGCATCTTACCACTCAAAAATTAACGATATTGGGTACATCGAAGCGTATTTAAAAAGTCCTGAAATTATAGAACGACATCCATTAAACGATAGCAGTTATGCTTTTATCGCAGATTACCCTTATGACGACCCCGATGGACCTTACAATTACTCGTTGATACCAAGCACGACATTTAACTCTGTAGCAAGAAGTAACTATGGCTTCTCCTACAACAAGACTTCTAACGATCTAATCGCACAAATATACTTCCAAAACGAGACTGGAAGGGAAACATTATATCATGAATTAGCAGAATGGGTACAGGATTATCAATATCCTGCCCTCTACTTAGGGAACGGAAAGACCGGTTTCGCCATTTCCGATGATTATGAATCTGAGTGGCTATCTTGGTTATTCATATTCTCGTTTAGTCAAGTGAAATATATTGGGGGCGGTTCGGTCACAACTCCAGCTATCATTCCAGGATTCGAATTAGGCGTGTTATTACCCGTTATGTTGTTAAGTCTTGCTGGAATTGCCTTCATTCTCTTGAAGAGAAAGAGAATGGCATTCAACTAATCCTTCTTTTTTTTTTTTATTATTATTTTATTTTATTTCTGTATTTAAAAGTTAATCAATAGAATCATATTTTGCGAGAAGATATGAGATAATTATAGAGCACTAAACTTCTTTTAGGTAGTTTTAGCGTTACTTTTTAGGCTTTTTAACGAAAATCCCGGTGAAATTTATTTAAAGAAGAGGTCAAGGACTCAAATCCCGATGTAATGTCCAGTTTGTTCAATGTATTTAGCCAAGAATATTTTTCTTTCGATTCGAAATCGTGTAATTCATCGTGATTTTTTATTAATATTGCTTTCGAGTCTATTAATATTGATGGTTCAAGTAATTTGCTCATACCATTTTCGAGCAACTTCATATTTTGTATCATGCATTCCTGCAGGTCGTCGTAAAACAAGAGTGGAATGTAACTCAACTCGCGCCTGTTGCAAGAGATTCGATTATCAATTATTTCTGCCTTTGAGGGCGTTTTATTTAGAAAACGCTCTTGTGACAGGTTAAAAACTTCAATATCAACGAGCTCGGGGAGATAATCAATTTTCTGCTGCACTTTTAACTTTTCTCGATACTTGCTTGATTTTACATTATACATTTTAACCTGTTTGTGCTTTTTATCAATTTCGATCGATACAACATTCCTTAACATCCTTTCCTTGCAAATGTCGTTAATAATCGAGCAATATTGCGTAGCGGCGCCAATCATATCGCTTCCGTCAAGCCAAGTTCTTAATACCGTGTGCAAGTATGCCTTCAAGAAAGCTGAAAAGTCCTCTTCAAGTTGGGGCAGATTTCCGTAAATATCCTTAGTAAAGCTCCACCATTGCTCAACGGCTTTTTGTTTTAAGGAATAATAAAGCGTTTCTTGAGATCTAATTTCCGTGAAATACAACAATTTTTCAAAACCTAATTGCACGAATGGAACGGGATTGATGATGGCAATATCAGAATCATTAATGGGAAAATTAATTGGCTCGTTAGGACGAATAATAACAGTAGATTCGCCGTTAAAAACCTTATCAACTCTCATCGGCAAGGGCATTATGGGATTGAATTGAACTTGTTTGGCTAAAAACGAGGATAGGGGTTTATTAAAGCTGTTTGGATCAAGAGGAATAATATCAATGAAGAAAAAGAACGGAGCAGCGTCAGATTTATACGTTTTAAACTTAAATTGCGTTTTTCCCTTGCGAAACAATGAATCCTTACCTTGAGAATATGTTTCAAATTAATTATTAATAATCATATCGTAATTAAAAATCCTATGATGAATATAAAAAATCCAATTATCAAATCAAGGAATATACGAAAGTTTTTATCACTCTTTATCTCCTTTTCTTTCTGGTCGTTTTTAATGTATTCTTTTAACATTTTCAGACCGGTTAAAACACCTTCCTTTATCCGATCGTATTGAAATATCAATATAATTAATCCAATTCCTATTAATGGAAAAAATATCACGAGTAATATTTCGATTTGATCCCATCCATTTAAGAAGCACCAAACGATAAGAAGCATTACGATATTGCTAACAGAGTGAGATAATATGGCAGGAAAGAGCCATTTTTTTCTCAGTGTAAAAAGCGAGAGAATCAATCCGATAATAAATAAAAGAAAGAACCAAATAAGCGGATAGAAGGGACTAAACCCTATTTGGATGAAATTAATTCGATAATAAAGGACTGAAAAACAAAAAAAATAGCTAGAAATGAAGACGGCGGAAATTTGATTAAATTGTTCGCTCCCTCTTTTTACTACGAATCCTCTATAAATTGATTCTTCCGCAAACACGATAGATGCTTGTACGATTATTAATAAAACAAAAAAAAATACAAAATTAGTGATAAAGAAATAAGAATTCAATACATTGAAGTTAATTAAAAAATAATGATAAATAAACATATCAGGGAAAAAAATATACATCAAAAAATTTAATGGAATAAAAACCAAAAATAACAATAGCATTCCATATAAGAGCTGGTATTTATAATTGCTCTTAGAAAGTTTATAGAGCATAATGTGACTTTTAAAAGCAGGTATTTTTGGTTTCTTTTTAAATTTCTCTTTATATGAGCTGACATATCTATCTAACAAATAGATCGTTAAAGGTATAACTAAAAACACAATTATTGCTCGAAGTGTATAAAATAAAGTTCCAAATATCTCTGGATTTAAAGAAATTGGAATGATTAGCCATTGAAGAATTGATATTATGAAAATTAAGAAAAAACAGACGCATATCTCGTATAATAAAAATCTAAACCTGTCTTTACCGAGTTTTCGCTTGGTTTGATTCAGAATCATATATAATTTTGTTTTTTATTTGTTCTTTAAATTATATTTGCATATATTGTTTAATTTATTAATTTATTGTTCCCTCTTTAATCAAGAATATTTTTCTTAACTATCAAAATAATGCTAAAATTTTTTATAAAACATTTTTAACCAAAATTCAATTGTCAATACTTTATTATGAAATGATTTTTATTCAAGCACAATCATTCACTATATAATGATTGAAAGAAAAAAAAATACACGGGCGAGAGCTCCCGAAAAAAAGAAGAAACAACTCGATAATATATTAGAAGTAGGTAAAGATCTTTTTATTAGATACGGCGCTCAAGGGTTTAGCTTGAGACAATTAGCGGATAAATTAAACATGGCTAAATCAAACTTATACAATTACGTGGAGTCTAAAAGAGAATTGTGGTTCGCAATCAGATCTAGATATTTTTTTGAATACGAAAAAGGATTTGCGGATATTTTAAAGACTCATGACAGTGATTATGTGGATTTGGGAGTAAAATGGGCGCAATACTTCCTCGATTTTGCGGCTGCAGATAGAAAACGATTTGAAATGATGTTTTTCATTCGGGCACCATCGTCAAACAAGACAGGGGCCTACGAAAAAAAATACCGCCCGCTCGATCCGATAATAAAAGGAATTAACATAACGCTTCGAGCAGTCGAAGAAGGAAAAAATAAAGAAAAAGATCCCGTTGGGCTTTATTATTACATGTATGCGACCTGTCTAGGTGCGGCTAAAGTCGAAGCTGACCTAAAATTAACATATAAAATCTTGGATCCCTCGATGATCGAAAAAACTGTTCTAAGTAATAAGCATTTTCGAGATTTTTTTTTAAAAGAATTCAGAACGCGATTAGAAAAAGCGTATATAACATGATTTTAAGCGTATTAAAGTTAATGAAATTTTCTATTTTCGTCACTTAATGATAGGTCACGATCATTTAAAGATTAGATTTGATCGAAATAGATAAGAAAGATTTAAATATTTTTTTCAGATAATAGTTTTGAGAAAATTAGATTTTTTTTTCTTCATCAAAAATGAAAGGAGGAAAGAAAAATGAATAATAAATCAGATAATGGTCCGAGAAGGAATAAAAGATTAATGCTCGTGGATGACGAGGACGAATACGACGATATTTATAATTACGACGATGAGGACGAATATATAGACTATCACGAGGATTACGAAGACGATTATTACTATTCGCAAGATATACACGAAGATAGATATTGATGAACTATTTAATATAAGTTGATTGGATGTTCTCATTGATGATCAAGAGAGAGAAATCAATATTCTATTTATTTATAAAATTAAATTCTTTGTAAGAGTTAAATAAGTAATAAATACGAATATTTTGTAAGGTCAAATTTTTCTATTTTAACATCTCTCTTGTTGCTATTCTTATCTATTGAAGCTAAGTGAGTCTTCAGAACATAGTTACAGCTTGGAAAATAAATATTCATGTAAAAGATCTTTTCAATCTTGTCGTAATCCACATGCATCGTGATTTCGCATAATTCGGTTCGTGTTTGGGAAACTTTGAAAAACATAACTCGTCGAACAACAAAAATTTGTTTATAATAAAGATCAAATTAATAACAAGACTTCATATTTTTAAACCTAGTTATTACCTGCAATTAGAGCAATTATTTAAGTGAGGAAAGAATTGGGTGAAATTTCGATATTATATTAACCTAGATCCTCTAAATCTACGATAAAAGTATTGCAAACTTCAAATGAAATCATTTCATTAGGGAAAGCTTTCTAATCAACCTATTAGTCGATAATAAAAAGTATACTTGTTGTAGATAATAATCATTCTATTAATACTTGAAAAATTCTTGTTGATGATTTTTGGATCGAATACTTAAAAGAGAGCAAAATAATTGAGCAAATCGTCAAGAGGAGATGTAATTGTTTAATGTTCCTTGAGCTTCTGGTAAAATTAAGATAAATTTACTTCCCATAGCATGGTATCCTTTTACTATAAGGATTCGCTTACATCTATTACCGATATAATGGCCTGTAATATATTAGTTATATCGTGTGCGAATAAGTCCTTGTAAAATTCAGCTCTTTCATATGCCTCCATGTATTTCTTCTCTGATTTTTTTAATTGTTGTTCCATTTTTTTATACTTGGTAATGTCTTGAACCGTCCCCACCATACGCACTGGTATACCAATCTCGTCATAGGTAACTTCCGCTTGTTCATAAACGATACGAATTTTCCCATCCCATATTATTATTTGGTGATCAATACTATAAGGTTTTTTTTGTATAAAGCGTGTTCAACCGATTTTTTTACGAAGTCACGATCATCAGGATGCACAAAACTCAAAAAAGCGTCATAGCTTTCTACAAATTCTTGTTTGGGTACATTGAAAATGCGATATATTTCATCGGACCATAATAATTCGTTTTTAATGATGTCCCAATCCCAATTCCCGATATGGGCAATTCGTTGGGCGTCCGCAAGGCTAGCTTGGCTTTTTTTGAGCACCCGCTCTGCTTTTTTTGAGCACCGCTCTGCTTTTTTTTCGCTCGCGATATCTCTAAAGATTAAAACAACCCCCATAACATTGTCTATATCATCTATTATGGGGGCTGCGTTGTACGCCACTGGAATTTAGCGCTTGTCTTTGGTTAGTAAAATCAAGTGGTTGGATTTTCTCAAAATCTTTTTTTCGCGAACAATTCTTGAGATTGAATCTTTTATCTGATTTCGAGAGCCCTTCTTAATCACGTTAAAAACTTCTATTGCTGACCTTCCCGTGGCTTCATCTTTTTCCCAACAAGTTAATTTTCCTGCCAAGGGATTAATAAATCTGATAATACCATTATTATTTGTAGTTATAACTGCATCACCAATGCTATTGAGCGTGGTGAGCGTGGTGGATAATAGCTCCTTGGATTCTCTCAATTCAATTGCATATTTTCTAATTGTCGTACTATATTGTTCAAACCATTTTTTCCCCTCAGATATGAATTGCTTCAGATCGTCCATGAATAATCCTATAAGTCAAAATTTTTCTTATTAAAAAAGAAACGATTATTTAAACCTTTATAATCACTAAACAAATATTATTTCGCTTATAAATGTCTCTCTGAGGATGAAAAGGGACATGAATTTAAGCACGAAATTGAATATGGAAGATTGGTTCTTTTATTACTTTTATTTAGATATTACTTTTCGAATAAAAGGTTTAATTAAGGATTTAATCGTAAATAAAAAATATACCTTTTAATATGATATTTAGTTATCAACTTTTTTTTATAAAATTCTTTTTGCACTTAATTGATACGATTTTGCTTTCAATTACAACGGGATTTTTGGATAAAAAAAATGCAGTATCTTAATATGGCAGTTTTGAATTTGATCTTTTTGAGATTTGGAAAGTTTTAGCCGTTTTAAGGCGCAATCTTTAAGGATCAAATTATTTTCTCAGATTACAAGGGATTTAAAGGTACAATTTTTGAAGGAAATGTTTTTTATTTTAAAAATAATTATATAACGGATTCTTGCGCTAAGATTTCTAAATATTACAGTTTTATTCATGCTATTTGAATAAAAATCTCTCGGTAATTGAGCATTGGAGTCTATTACTAGTGGAATTTTTGATCCTTTCTTCAAGTTGGAATACAGGGTGGTAATTACATCTCCGCTACCATTTTCTAATGGTAATTTTTTTATAATTGAAGAAAATGAAGATGTTCGTGAAACTGCCCTTTTACGATCTTTCATCAATACAAGAATAGTATAGAGATATTTCCGATGTATTATCTCATCCTATCTTTTATAAACCTTTTTTTAAAGTTTTAAATCTCTAATAAATTGATATTTTATTGAAATTTTTGGTTATTTTGAAAAATTGATTTTTGATATCCGTTATCCTTTTAAAAAAAAAGATTATGACTGAAATAGCAAAAAAAAAGTAAAATTTTAAAAAAAATCAATAATGTCTATTAAAAATTTCATTTAATTAAACTGAATGAAAAAAAAATAATTATTAATCATGATAGAAGCATTACGATTTAAACCTATAACTGATTTTGACAGGGGAACGCTTAATGATCTATTAATTCGAAGTTATAGAGTTTTTTATACGAAAATGACGAAAATGAACGCCATAAATGGGCAAATTATGATAAGGACGCTTATGATAATCTTGAAACTTAACTAATAGTAAGTACTGAGGACCATCCGTTTTTCATTTCTGCTCAGAAGATGTATTTATCTTGTGGATTCAAAGAAGTTAGAAGAGGACCGAATCAAAATACGGGCGATCCTTATCCAGAAGAATTGGAAAAAAGAACAAGGATTATTAAATTAAAAGAAAAAGATTTAAGATTTAGAATTTCGATTTTTTTTTTTTCTTATCTCTATTATCAGTAATAGGATTGCTAAACCACTGGTAACGAATGCCAGCACATATAGAATTACAAACAAAGCATCTTGAAGATCTTCTCCGACTCCAAGAATTTCTTGCTCGTAGCCGAAGAGAAATGCGGAATAGATGCAAATTATAGCTGTGAGCACGACAAGTGTGATAAGAATAATTTTTCCAAATGCATCTTGGAAGAACCCTCCAGTTTCGTCGAGTTTCTCTGGATGCTTCATATATTTCAAATTAGTTATATCGGGTTTTTTGATTTGTAAGGTGCCCAGATCCATGAATTCGCTCGCTTTTATGCGCGTATTATTCACCCAACGTTCGTGATATATCCCCAGATACAAGAGCGAGATCATGAACGGTACCGCAGCAGACATCCCGAGAATGATGCCGAACCAGAGAAAGGTCGAACCAAACACGTTAGCTGCGGCAAGTGGATTTTTCATCAATTCCCCAATGCTAGGTGCTTCAGTACTATTCAAGACGAGACATGCCGCAAATTGGTTAGCAAGGTTATAGACTAAGACAATCCCAAAAAAGCCCAAGATTTTACTCAGGATTCCGGACCTCAAGTAATACCCCAAGCGAATGGTGTCCTGAAGCTCGTTAATTCGATACGCTTGGGTGTCTTCTGCAACCCAAAACGTTGGCATGACATATGTCAAGATCAATAACGAGAAGGGACCAATGTATATGGTCATATCAACCATTAATTCTTGTATAACCGAATAATAATCTGAAACATACTCCCAGATATATGGGGCAGCGAATTGAGAAATTAAAACGCTCATGCCAATAGAAATAGATAATACTTCCACGACCCTCTTGACGAATACTTTAATGCTTCTAATCTCGCTTCCAAGGTCCAAATCCATGGGATACGCTTCAAGGTAATAGATATCCTTGGTTCGCAACGGGTATCCAAGGAGAAACTGTCCGGGTCCAGGCCTTTTTCTCGAAACGGTTTTTCTCAAATATTTTACCATGCTTTTTGAGGCAAACCGTGATCCAATCTCGCCCCACGCCAATAATGGCACGATCGAAATGGCGAGAAAGAGCAAGGGAACATACCAATAGGGCCATATTGGAAAGTCATCGATACTATACAATTCCGTGCCTAACATTGAATCATACAGTTTCAAATAGAGTCCAGAGAAATATATAAATTGGATCAAAAAGAGTATCGCGAAAATCGAAAGAAGGACTGCGATGTATTTCTTTGGCAATATTACATCAAACTTATCGTCAGCGCTACCCTCACCTAAATGTTTTGGTTTCCTTGTATAAAGGAATTCTATTTTTTCAGAGTTGTTATTAGACATGATAAAACCTAATGTTGTTTTTGATGTGACATATATAGCAAAAGTTAGTATTTTAATTTATTCCGTGTTAAAATTTTTTTGCTATCAAAATAGAATTGGAATAAATTATGTCTATTAATTATTAGGTTTAAATCCTATCGTAACTAAATAACCATGATATTTTAAAAATTGAATATCGCTAATCCCGTGTGGTTCTAATATGTTTCTAATCTCTTCTTCCGTGAAAATTAATTTTTTTAACCTAATTTGAAGATTTTTTTAATATAAAAATCCTTATTGTTAACCCTTAAATTTATATCTCTCGTTTTCATTCTATTTTCCAATATATGTTTAAAATAGGTTATTATAATGAAGATTGCAATTTTATATGATAGTAAGTATGGAAATACAAAAAAAATAGCGGAATTCTTGACTGAGAAAATACATGAAAGTGGAAATGATGTGCAATTATTTAAAACAAAGGAGACAAAACCATCGCAATTATTTACTTATCAACCAGTAGCATTACTGGTAGGAGGACCAACGCATTTTGGAAAACCTACTCGTAATCTTACGAAATATTTAAAGAAACTTGGTAAACTTAATTCACCAATCCTCAAAGCTGCAGTATTTAATTGTTATACGGGTGATAATGTGTGTAAAAATATCAAGGAAATTATCTCCATTAATTTACCCAAAATAGAACTATTAGAAAAATCTCTTCCAATCTGCACTTCGGCAGATGGAAACGATTGGAAAAAAATTGCGTTACCGAATAATTGGAAAGATGATGCGAGCGCCTTCCTCTCCGAGTTTATGAATTTTTTATCATAAAACCAAGATTTTTAAGTGATTTTCTTTTTTTTTGATTTTATAATTTAAAGCTTTTCTCTTTTACATCTCTATTAGTCAATACAAGTTCTGCGATATCTGGATGTAAATGTTCGTTTTGCCATTCTCTCTCTGCTTGAACGGATTTAGCCGCATTTTTCACTGCTTTCAAGGCGTATAAAGCAGCTCCTAACGAATGGTCAGCCATGTGAGCTGTAGCAACGGCGTGACCAATAGCACGAGCAATAGCAACCATAATTGGATTGATGGTTTCTCTTGCCACGGTATGGGCTTCTATCGATGCCTTCCGTGCGTCTCCTACTGAAGCCTTTCCTTTCTCCCATGCTTTGGCGATTGTTAGGGCATTAGCGAGACGATCGTCTATATTATCTTTTAAGAGAGGAAGTACGTGTTCGGTACATTGAATGGCCCACCTCATGAGTTGGTGATGTTGTTCCAGCTTCAATGATCCCTCCCGATGGTCTCGAACAAATCGTTTATCGCGCAATTTGTTTCCAATAATAATTTTATACCAAGTCTTATATGATAAATAGATTTTATTTTCAAAAAATTTCTTTTTTCTAAATTTCAAGAACGAATAACAAAAAATTTATAAAAAAGTAAGAAATTTAAAAATATGAAGGAAAACTCTAGTGTTATCTGTTGATAACACTTCTAATTTATCTCCTTCTTCTTGTACTACTATTTTATTAAGATTTAGAGGCGTAATTAAATCACCTCATACGATTATATTTTTGTCACCATAATAGTATATATCTCTTACATATCAATTCAAATACATGAACCAATCAAATAATTTAACTTTTAAAAACATGAATTTGAGGACTATAAAGATAATGGCATAACTTTTTAAACGAAGAAAAGACCATTAATACAAATTAACTTATCTAATAAGAGAAATATGAAACAGAGAGTATTATTAACTGGAGCTTTTGGTAACGTGGGACAGAATACATTGAAACAATTATTGATACGCGACCACGAGGTTACTTGTTTTGATCTACCAAATCCCCAAAATAAAAAAATACATGAAAAATTATCAAAAAAGCTGAAATTTAAAACAGTTTGGGGTAATATTCTGAGTAAAGAGGAATTAAATAAAGCCGTAAGTGGAATTGAATGCATTATCCATCTTGCTGCCATAATTCCTCCCATGAGTGAAAAAAATCCAGATTTAGCCCGCAAAGTAAATATCGAGGGTACTAGAAATCTATTAGAGGCCGCAAAAAAGTTACCTAATAAACCCAGATTCATTATTGCAAGTTCTGCGAGCGTTCATGGAGTTACAATGCATTTAGAACCTCCCGTAACATCCAATACTCCCTTGAATCCTTCTGATGTTTATTCTCAAACAAAAGTGGAATGCGAACAAATGTTGAAAAATAGCGGCCTTCCCTGGATGATCTTACGATTAGCAGCGGTATCTGTCGAAAACATGCCTTTTAAATTGGAAGACGTCGCATCTATCTTATTTGACGTGCCACTTGATCAACGAATTGAATTCATATCGTCAAATGATTGTGGAATTGCTTTTGCAAACGCAGTAACAGTTGATAGAACAAATAATGTATTTTTGATTGGTGGTGGTGAAGAAAGTCAATTATTAGAAAGAGATTTCATAAAGGGATTCTTTTATGGTTTTGGATTGAAAATGCTACCCGAGAAAGCATTTAAACCAGTAAAGACAAACGAAGATTGGTTATATATCGATTGGATGGACACGAGGGAATCCCAAGAAGCGCTTCACTTTCAGACAATTTCATTTCCTCAATACGTTGATAACTTGAAAAAAAACCATAAACTGAGAAGGGCTGCAATCAAAATATGTTCTCCTCTCGCTAAAATTATTTTACTCAGAATGTCTCCTTATTATAAAATGTCCCAATAACAGTAATATTGGAATCATTAATGTTTTTTAAAGTGCTTAGAATATAATTTTATTTTGGATTATCATTAAATTGAAAAAAGATAGAATAATTGTATTTTAGAATTCATACAGTTACATAAAATCTGGACATCTGCGGATATCCTCTTTTTGGCCTGTAACTGACGGTCGTGACCACTCCTTATAGAAGAGGTCAA
>JAFGGO010000187.1 GCA_016930515.1 Promethearchaeota archaeon
ATAATTTATTTAATATTTATCTCTTGGCGTGTGCATTATTTTTAGGATTGGGTTGTTATATTTTTTCATATTATATCTGGAATTCATCACAAAAAAAGCTCGATCCTTCAAAAGTGGCTTCCTTCCTCTATATTGAGCCCTTTCTCACGCTTCTTTTATCGATGTTATTCCAAAGAAGCGAAATTATAACTATACTAAATGTTCTTGGAGGGTTGGTCGTGCTTATTGGTATAATCCTCGTAAATTATAAATAATCATAAAAAATAGAATAATAAGGATTATCGGGAGGTCTAATATAATAAATAAATACCCAAGAAACCAATTTAAAGCAATAAAAAAACAAAATTGAGCTTGTTTATATTCCAACCAATTTAAATGATGAAAGAACAGCAAAGTACCTTGAAAACAATTCGTGAAATGTTTAGATGATGCAAAAAAAGAATCTTAAAAAGGCAAACATCAGAAACGAGTTTCTTTTTTGACCATATTTTAAAAAGATTTCGTAGAAATCGTCAAGATTTATTGGAAGTCAAAAAATTTATTTAATAGCAATAATTTCGTAACCTATTCTTATTGAAGAGATGTGAATTATGAACCACAAACTTTAAATTACTCATTGGTGATCGAAAAATACAAAAAGCAAGGATTCGCTTGAGTTCGACTCAATTGGACTTTTTAAAATCTGTATGCGAGCAAATTGAAAATGTGTGCAAGACTCAAGGGATCAAGAAATACGGTCCTATTCCCCTGCCAACTAAACGATTGCGAGTACCCGTGATGAAAGCACCTTCTGGTCAAGGAACCGATACGTGGGCAAAATTCGAAATGCGAATCCACAAGCGCCTTTTTGAAATAATTGCTAACGAAAGAAGCATGCATCTCATCATGAAAATACACATTCCCGAATCGGTACTCGTTGAAATCGAGTTAATGTGAAAAAATTCACTACTTGAATCTTCATCATTTTTGATTTTCAAATCTAAAAAGTTTCAATTATAGCGCTTATAAGATGGCAGATAGACATTCAAAATCCTTTTTTGGAAGGAATGCTGGATTACACATCTTTAGTTCTGATAAGACGGACCCCCATACGATTGTATCGTGTTTTAAAAGAAAAAAAGACGGAACTTGGGAAAATCCTTTAAATGGAGAAGGGCGTTCAATCCATCTCATAATCGAAGAAATGATCTCTTTTTTGGAAGTCTTAAAAGGAAATCACTTGAAATGGAGCGGTTATGACATAACTGGCGAGAAAGGATTGGAAATAGTCGTTTCTTTGGACGAGGAATTGAAACAAGAAGTCTCTATTAAAATTGGGCAATACGAAAAAAAGTTCAAATCACCAAATTTAAATGTTCTACGATTATTAATCGGTCACATCATCGCCGAAAAAATCGAATTTGCCACGAACGAAAAACTTTCTGAATTAGAGACAAGAGACACATCTATAAGCGTCTTTTCCGAACGAATAACAACCAAGGACGGTTACGACATCGTTGAAACCACTAAATACAACACTAAAATTAACAAAATAGAAATCACTGCAAAAATCGTAGCGGAGAGTCCTAAAGCACTACTTATATCTCTTGATGTCGGGCACGAATTTTGGATCCCAAAAAATACAATTCATTCCTCATATGATATAAAGAAAAGAAAAATCTTTCAACAATTTGTTGTTGACAAGTGGATAATTGAAAAGAATTTAATTTCCATGAATTATAACGGAGAATAATGAATAATAATGTTTATTACTATTAACTTCCTCAAACAAATTGCACGGTCGATTTACGATAAGATTCACCCCATATTAGGTACGAAAGAGGCCTCAATAGAAATGCAGAGGGGTGCGGGCGGAGATATCTCAATGAAGGTGGACCTAATCGCTGAAAATACGGTAATTGATTACTTGGAAAAAAATAATGCAAATATTCTCTTAATTAGCGAAGAAGTCGGAGAGAAATATATTGGAAATAAGAACGAAATCATTAATAATCATTTCAAGCTAATCGTCGATCCAATTGATGGATCTTATAATGCATCGAGAGGGATTCCGTTTTGTTGCGCTTCCCTTGCTTTTGCTGTGGGTGATACACTTGATGATATCCAAAAAAGCGTCATAATCGATTTAAGTTCGGGAGACATTTTTTGGGCAGAAAAAGAAAAAGGGGCATTTTTAAACGATCAACATATCTCGGTATCTGAGCGCGGAATTGGTGATAAATGCGTTTACGAGTTAGATTTTGGCTTAAATGCTCTTGATGGTGAAATAAAAACATATGGAAACATCTTGAAATATGCAACTCATGTGAGAGTAATGGGTAGTTGTGCGTTAAGCCTATGTCAATTGGCTAAAGGAAGTATTGACGCTTTCGTCAATTTCAAGTCATCCATGCGTTTGGTAGACGCGGCTGCCGGTATATTAATCTTAAAAGAGGCAGGAGGAAGCGTTATTGATTTTAAAGGTAAACAACTCTCAGGAAAACTGTCGATTAATCAGAGATTTTCGTTTATTGCTTCAAATAAGGCTCTCGAATCCTTTTTTATTCGAGAATTAAAAAATCTTGATTTGGATTGAATTAAGAAGAAATCAACCTGAAATGTTTTTATCTTGAGTTTCATCTAATAAAATAATTCTTTTTTTTATAATTAAAAAAATAATTATAGGGTTTAAGACTCTTTAAATGTGAACTATAATGAATTCCTTAACGCGATTAAAGCGCGATTTCTTCGCAAGGAAAACGGAAATTGTAGCCAAAGACATTTTGGGTAAATATTTAGTTAGAAAAACTAACAATAGCAAGATGATCGGTAAAATCGTGGAGGTTGA
>JAFGGO010000188.1 GCA_016930515.1 Promethearchaeota archaeon
AAAAGAAATTGAAAAAATAAAGAACTACAAAAAACAATTTTTGAATTATCTTCAATTTGAGCTTCATTTTCTAAAATTTCAAATCGTTGAGACTTTATTCAGTTTTATTTTCGCTTTAGAAAAGGGTGATGATATAGATTTATGGTTTAATCTCACATTTCCAAAAAATATTAGCAACAGGAGTTTTGCTGTTTACGATAAAATTTCAGAATTTAAAAACCGTTGGAACTTAGAGGAATATCTTAAAAAAGAAATTGATTTAGAGCAAAAATCTATCCCTTATTGGAAGTATGTTTTTTTTTACGATAAAGACATATCCGCATGTGGGGTAGATCCCATTGTTATTGAAAATAATATCATTATATTATTGCTCCAAATGGCACAGACATTTTCTGATAGGGAGGATTATAATGCTTATAAGCATGGATTAAGATGCTATTCATCCTCTATGACAGTATCAATTAAACCAGATAATGAAAAGATTTTTACTCAAATGGGTTTTGCAAAAAACGGAATGAATTTTCTGACTAAAAGTAAAAATAACGGAGATATTCTCATTAATTCAACATTTAAATCGTTTTCTCCCAAAGAAGATTTATACATAATTGAAGAAGCATCAAAACTTTTGAAAAATATCATTAATGTAAGAAAATCTCATTTTAGCGAAGAACAGAATGTCGATATATATTATTGTGAACGTGAAAAAAAGTTTTTCTATTCAGACGATTATACATTATTAGGATTTTCAAAATCAGCAACCTCATCAATTACAATTCTAAAACAAGCAGATATATCATATCAAAAGGGTAAATATGAGGAAGCCATAGTTCGTTTTCAAAAAGTATTACAAGTAGATAATTCCTGTGATATTGCCATTATGGGGTTAGGATATTGTTTTTATCGTCTTAATAAGTTTAATGAATCCATAAATTATTTCAAAAAATACACGAAAAATAATCGAGCCGAATATTGGAATAGAGCACAATTCACATTAGCTCTTTGTTATCTTGCTAAAAACGATTTAAAGTCAGCTGATGAAGAATTAACGGTTCTTATAAGTCAATGTTCTGAAGATGACAATATTCTTACTATTTCCAGATACCTCCTTGCAAACATAAAATTGAATCTAAACGAGCAATATTTTAATGAAACGGGAAAAAATAATTCAAGCTATATCAAATCAGCATCGAAATTATTAAATAAAACAGAAGAAAATGGTTTTGATAAGCCCGAAATATGGTTTAAACTAGCGCTTGTTGAGACATATTTGAAGCAATACGAAAAAGCTAAGATGATATACAAAAAAATAGAACACAATTTTCCAGATGATATTGCAGCTAAATTGAACCTTGCTCATTTAGAAATAGATTTGAACAGAGATCTATCACTTGCCGAGACATACTTAAACGAATGTTTAGAATTAGATGATAATCACTTTAATACATTGGTAGGTCTCTCGGTCATAAAAATGAAACAAAAAAAGCAAGACGAATGCTATGAAATTAGTCAGAAATTACTTTCTTTAGCCAAAAATCCCATAGAAAAAAAGATTGCTTTTAACAATATGGGATGGTATTACTTCGAACTTGGAAATAATGAAGAAGCATTAAAGTATTTCAAAAATGCTCTTAAAATAGATGATTCTTTTGATAATTCCATAAATGGATATATGGATTGTTTGTGGAATCAAGGAAAATTTAATGAGATTATAGAATTTACAAAGAATTATGAATTTAAAGATAAAAATAAATTTTATTTAAAAAAAAGAGCTTATGCTTTTTCACAATTGAATGACCACGAAGAAGCTATAGGCATAATTGATAAATTGATTGAACTTTTTGATGATGATAAAAGATTTTTAAGCGATTTATACGATTCCAAAGCAGATATTTTAGAGAAAAAAGGGGAGATTGATGGTGCATTGAATTATTTTCAAAAATCATTAGATACGGGAACTGGAGATTATGAATTTACTCCTGAAACAAGGGAGAAGTTAGAAAATTTAAAGGCAAAATATAAAAAAATATAGTCATAAAAATTTAAATTATTATACAGTTTACAACCTTTTTATTCTTCTTCAAACTTTTCCACGGTCAGCTGCACATAGTCCCCCTTGCTCAGGCCGAGCACCTTGAGTATTTTCTTGTCCAACACGACCCCCAGCGAGTTTCCAACGGTGGTGATTTTTCCAACTGTTTGTGCTTTTTTCGATGTCACGATCGTAAAAATACAACCAAGTTATTAAAATGTTCGCATTTGATTGCACCCTAATTATAACTAAATTATAACTCTCTCGTTTTTTAAAAGCTAACCAATACTTGTTATCATATGGTTATAACATATTATAACCTCATAAAATAAATTAACAAACAAAAAAGCGAGTTGTTTAAAAAAGTGAAATGTACAACATCTACAAGCTTGGCTTGTAAAAACGACGAGGAATGGGAAGCAGAGATATTGAAAGCGTGGACGAACTCCGAGGGTGTTGAATGTCGCTTAGTTTTTCAATCGAGATCGCAAGACATTGCAGATTCTCCCGTTCCAAAAGACGAAAAAAGCCAATCGAACAGGCCGATTTTTCGAGGACTTCGATGGGCGTACACCACGCCGAAGGGGGGCGTTTTGTTCAAGCGAAACTCCCACGAGGCGTGGATACCAGAAAAAGCTATCGCAGGTAGCTACGATAAGGATAAAGGCATCCTTCAAGACATCTCGGTTTACTCGTGGTTTACCGTTAATTGGAAAGAATCGATCGCTCGAGGAAGATAAAATTGATAGAAAAAAAAGAAGCGAAAGAACGCAAGGCGATAAGGAGCAACCTGCTTCCGAGCAAACGATCAAAATACTCTTTAAATAAGGCGGGTCAGGAGCTCTACGAATTCGTGCTTTTTCAATACCTCAAGTCCGATGTAGAAGAGCTCAGACTCTCGGCAGCATACGAATCGCTCGCAATAGAGATATATCGAGATGCTCTCAAGGAACAGGTTGATTTTAGCTCTTTTTACAAAAAGCTAAGCGTTAAAGAACCAAAAGTCGTGTCAGCTGCGTTAGTTTACATCAGCATTCAGGTGAAAGGAATCTATATTTCGTTTCCAAAATTCTTAGAGCACTTTAATCAACCCGTTTCTCGCTCTTCAATCGGTCAAGGGCAGGCAAGCTTGTTTCGAATGTTGATTCGCCTCGAAAAATATAAAATTCTGTACGAATTCAGCTCGTTCGCACTTTTAAAAGACAATTACGATGAATCAGTTGAAGCACTCATAAATATCTACGGCGATCGCTTATGTGCAAAGGACATCTTGTCGCAAAAAGAAATCGCCTCTATCATATCTTTTTTTCGAACCAATAAACGCTTTTTCGAAAGAAAAAACACGAGCCATTATTTAAAAAATCCCAAAAATGCAGCAGCAATTTCATGTTACGCTTATCTTTTATTTGAAAAAGACCTTGAAATACCCTTGGTGGACTTTTCGAACTCGATAGAATTCAGGCTTCGCTCACGGTTAGACGAGACCCTTTCGGAATCGAAAACGACATATCAAAACGCACCAGATACCCTCAGGAGCGCCAAGCCCGAATTCGTCAGGTTATACTATAAGGAAGACCTTGAGAATTACAAGAGAAAAGTTTCCTACTGGATCGTGCACTTCGTTCAACTCCTCAAAGATTGGATCTTCTCGAAATCAATCCCGAGCAAGGACCTTGAACTCGTTCGAGAATGCTTGAACGGCGAATTCGTTCGGGAATGCGAGCTCTTATTTGATTCGGTAGTAGATAGGGGATTCAAGCCGAGTTATTGGGGAAAAAACGACATATTCTACTATTATACTCCCAAAATGGCAGCCTTATCGGTCGTATATCGCTCCTGCAGGATTCAAAAGCATCTACAAACTTTAGTTAATAAAGCAACATGTAAAGCTCTTGAAGAGGAGGGACTCATCTTGAAACACGAACGAATTAGCTCCGATTACATTTGGAGGAACGACAATTGGCTTCACGACAAGCTACGAGACCTCGTGAAAACGAAAAACCAGCGATACACGAGACCGTATTTCACATCCCTTTGCAAGAGGCTGTTAAGGCGATTTTATCACGAGGAAACCGATTTCCTGCTCCAATTATACTCCAAAACGGATTTGGAACCCCAAGAATTCGCGGAAAAGCTTAATATCTACGGTAGAACCATTACGTGGCTGGTACGACTAATGGAAACGCACAATAAATTCACGGAAGCGCGCGTTTTTCACGCCATTCGACGGTTTATTGAAAGTCACATCCCCAAAGAATCCAAGAATGGCTTTCTCGCATGGTTAAAAAAGATGCAACAAACGAGGTGCACCTACCTTCGACACAACCACTTCTGTTATCAATTCAAGTACGACCTCTCAAAAGTAGACTCCCTTCCAGGCTTGAAATCGTACTTGAACGACATTTACGAGGGAAATTTTCCACGAGCGTTGTTCGGGGACCCAAACAGCTTGGGCATCTCTGACCTGAAATTCACGGGTTCGAAGACGGAACCCATCACCGCAATATCCGTTAAAGCATATTTCAAGGATATCGTAAGAGAATCTCACTCGCACGAGCTTATCGGTCTTACAAGAGCGGTATTCAAGCAATTCAAGGAGAGCAAGATGGGACGCAAGCCCGATCACCCCACCGTTCAGGCACACTTGCTTCGCTATCACGAAAACACGCTCGCCATTGAAGTCCCCGTTTGGTTGAACGCAGTCGACGGAAGGAAAGCGTTTCGGGGACACATCGCTCTTCTCCTAATTAAAAAAAACACGCTAATGGTGGTAGATTACAAGCGCGATAAGAGCGAAATGTTCAAGTGCATCCCACAAGTAACTGCCTACGCTCTAGTACTTCAATATCGCTTGGAACAATTAAGCAAGACATCTTTCGAATATAAGTGCGCATCGTTTTCAAAAGATCATTACATCGAATGGGATCTCGCAAGCGCGCTCGAAAAGATCGTGGAATACACCAAACTTCAAGACGCTTCGAGAAACACCCCACTGACCTATTCAAATAGTTCAGTGAATCTCAACCTAACAAGCGTGTTAGATTCGTTGAAACAGTCGCTCAAATACGATAAAGTAAACGATTCCAAAAAAATCGAAGTTTAAATCTTTTTTATCAAATACCCATTTATAATATGGAACCATATTTTTATCTCGTTGCTTTCATTTACGCACTCGTTTTAATCGCGATTGGTGCCCTGCGCTTGTTGGTGAAATATATTTACGCCAAGAATAACAAGACGGAATCTAATAGAATCATTATATTGTTTTGGATCGTTTACGGTGCTTGCTTGGTGGTTCTCGGAATTTTCACTGGATTGGCAATGGTTTCTTATCTAAACGCAAAAAAAGACCTTTTAAACGCCTTGTACATGTGTGCGCTCGGACTCTCGTGGGCCGTCTTGATACCCATCGTTCGAAACTCCCGCAGGTTCAAGACCAAGTACCAAATTACAATGGATATCCCGTCAAAATGGAAATCGAAGGGCACGATCCGCTTGGGCAAGGTCTTTTATAAAAACAACACCAAGCACCCTTTTTTCTTGAACTTGGAGGACATGGCGCAGCACGTGTTCGTGTGCGGCATCACGGGCACGGGCAAGAGCAACTTCATGCAAAACTTGCTCTTACAGTTTTCAAGACAACACGGTGAAGTGCCGTTCCTGTTGGTGGAATTCAAGGGAGAATATCAGCACCTTCAGAGCAGCATCGACGACCTGCTCATCCTCAAGCCAGGCGTGAACTTCTCGATCAACATTTTTAATCCCGAAAGAAGCGACCCGCACATTCACGCCGAGCGCATCTACCAGATCTTCGAAAGCGGGGGTCTTCTCGAAAATGTGGACTACACGCCACAGATGGAACGCGTTTTCGTGGACATCCTCAACAAGGTAGTCGAAAATAAGAAAAACAGGAGCTGGAAGAGGTTTCAGGACATCGCACAACAATATGCTAGCGACGAGCATAATAACGACATCACGTTTAAGAAAAGCGTGGTTGCCATCGAAAACAGGATACGCAGGTATAGCGTTGGTACCCTCAAGCACATTTTCGACAAGAAATCGCTCGACGTGCGAGAATTGTTCAAGCACAAGGTCCTTCTCGACCTCAGTTCCATCATAAGGCTTGGTGGCGAAAAAGAAGACGCCTTGTTCTTCCTCAACATGATCCTCAAATACCTGTGGGATTGGAACTTGGAACAAGGGAGCAAGAACTACAGCGGCATAAGACATGTGACGGTGATAGAAGACGCTCAATACTTCGCACCGCAGGAGCTCAGCTCTCGAACGAAGCTCACGAGCTACCTCGAGGACATTGCCCTCCTGCTAAGGGGTACGGGCGAATGTCTCATCACGCTCGCAACGAGGCCGAACCTGAGCAAGGAGATCCTCGCCAATTGCGGAGTGTTGGTGGCATTCCAGATCCACATGCAAAAGGACCTCATGCAAGAGCTCCTCAACTTGACAGACTGGCAGGTAAAATACTTGTCAGAGCTCAAGAAAGGACAATGCATCATGCGCATTAATTCAATTGAAAAACCGTTCGCCCTTCAATCGTCGCTCGTGAAGCGTACTTGGCCTTCTGATGAAGAAATAGCAGAAAAAAACAAGTTAATTTTAAGGAAAATAGGGACGAATCTTTCGAAAGAAAAAAGGAGCAACGAGATCGAATCCACAAACGAAATGAGCAACAATAAAGTGTTAGTATCTGATCAGTCGCTAAATTTAACAGGTAAAGTAAAACAAGATAAGTTTTATTGCAAATTATGCGGGACCCCTTTAAGCGAAGAAACGATTTATTGTAAAGGTTGCGAAAATCGACTCGAATTGGAAGACCTCGTTAAAGAGTTGTACAATAAACAGAACAATTAATTATGAAAGGTCAAAATAAAAAAATATTAAAATTTAGAGTAAGATTCATTGCAAATGAATGACAACCTACTCTTTTTCTTCCTTGTATTCGGGATTGTTCGGATTTAATTGATTCGACCTATTATCGACCGAAGCTTGATAAGCAGGGTTGTTCGGGTTCATTGAGTCGGACCTATCGTCGTTTGAACTGCGATTTTTTCCCATAAACTTTACCTCCTTTTGATTGTAATTTTCATAAGCGATTAAAAATTTCCAAAAAGTGTCCTCCACTCTTCTCTCGTTGCATGACCAGAAGCTTTCTTTAGGGTATTATAAAATTCGTTCAATACCCCTTTAGAATAATCGTCTAATATGGATCTATTGGGATATATTTTATCGGGTATTAAGATCTCATTTCCAATAATAAAAGTTGCTTGGTTAAAAAAGGTCTTTAAACCATTTTTCCAATCATTAATTTTAGACTTGAGAAAAATTTGTTCCACGAGGCGCTCTATTACATAGGATTTCAAGGGCTTTCCCCAATGAATGTTCCAATATTTAAGCAGTAAGATGAGCTTGGTTGCTTTTCCGTTCCTTAACTTGTTTATCGCGCTCAAAGCTCTCAAATCCAAGTTAGGATTCACAAATTTCAAGTCATTCATTCCATTAGGCACCCGTAACACATCGTTGTTGTACTTGATAGCTGGAATGCAATCAAAATCGCTCGACTGAGAGTCATTAAAATATATTCTAATGGGTATGGCGTGGGCGTATGGAAAGTCTTTCAAGATTTCCATGTCAACATTATATCGATTTTTAAGTATATCCAAGTGAGTTCTTAGCATGACGAACAATTGACTTCCACGATTAACTCGGTTACTGACGAAATTTCCCGCATAACCTTTCTCAACATATACGAGATACGCGTCTACATCGTAATGTTTTCGAATGAGCGTGTGCCTATCAAAGCTTCCTCCGTAATTAAAGTGAAGCAGTTCCATGTCCAATTGATCGTTGAATGCGGGAAAATACATCGAGCGAGGTTCACGCGATATAACCTTGAGGTGACGAGTGAGATACGCAGTTAGGTTCTTGATGTTCTCTACTTTCCCTTCAGTCACTGAGATCCTATTAATTAACCGTTCTAACCTGTGTTCGATACTTTTTGGAGACAAATCACTTATTGAACGATCATTATTATTTAAATGTTATGATATTCCACGAGTAGAATAAAGAAATTATAGAGTAGGACTACTTCAAATTAAAACAACTTCGTTTGATTCGATTCACGCACGATGGGACACTCAACATACCTCCATCCCTGCTCCCTGATGATGCTTTCGTACTTTTTCAAGCCACTATATTGAGGCGCAACTATGAAAAAAAAGTTGTACGATTTCGTTGATGGTACGGAATTTGAAACATACTTGGAATACACGTTGAGCTGCCTCATCAGGTCCCCTAAAGTGATGCTTTACGCTTTTACCTCAAAGATCAAGTTCACCAACGATTCTCCCTCCACTACTTGAACCACTCCATTACCATCTGCTCTCCTCGGTTTGGGGTGGCTCACGCTGCACGAGACGTGCAAGTCTACGAACCCAATGTCTCTTCCCTCATCGTTTTCAACTGGCAATTCGAGCGTTTTTTTATGCGGTAGAAACTTCATTTGGTATCGTATTAATAACTCTTCAATGCGATCGTCGTATAAAGACTTGAAGTTAATTTTAACTAGTATTGGAAGTACCCATTCACGACATATCTCTTCAAGGCTTTCGTCCTTATACAACCACGTGATTATCTTGTCGTGAGACATTGACTTGAGATCAGGGTCCTTATAACCCATCTTTCCCATCCACGTGGCGTCCGCATTAAGCTTTTTTCTATAACGAGAATTGCTGCGATCGAACGACATTACAATACTCTCCATCATTTAATGTTATTTAAAGAAAAAAAAAACAGATTCTGTTAAAACTGAAAATGAAATTGTAAGCTGGTTGATGAGAATTCTGAGATCCTGAACGTCTGCTATTTAGAATTGTATTACTATAATCGCTCAAAATATCAATCTCGAACTTTTTAAGGTAGATTCTAGACCATTTTGTAAAACCATTTAGAATTATCTAAATGATCGTTGATCCTAAACCCAAGAGCAAGGCGTTCGATTGGATTTCCACCCAGATGAAAAAAGGTGAGAAATTAGAGTTCGAACGGCTCGGGAACTGGGTAATCGCGGGTTCGGGAAACTACGAAAAAACTCAGATCGACGGAAGGTACAGGGAAAGTTGCAACACTTATCGAGGGGCAATCACCTGCGAGCACCACAAGACCGAAAGTCTGACGCCTCAATTCACGAGATGTCGCAAGTTTGACTGCGAAACCTGCTTTCCCGCCGCAGCCTCCGAAAAAGCGAGAGACATCGAACAAAAATTGTTATCATTTAAGGAATCGGCAATGGATAAAGGAATCGACATTGGAAATTACGCAAGTATCGTCTTGACTTACAAGGCACCATTAACACACCTAAAAACCTACGACGCCTTTAAAAAATTGAGACGGAAAGCAGGTTCGATCTTGAAAAGCAATGAACTTTTGGGTGGAGTAATCATTAATCACGCTTGGGTATTGAAGTGCGGTCATTGCAATCGGAAGCTAGCAGAGTGCCAATGCGAACAAACAAAACTGAAAGCCACAATTAATCACCACTTTCACGCCATCGGGTTTGGCTTCCTGACGCACTCGAAAGAGTTTCAGAAAAGAAATCCTGGTTGGGTGTACGTGAACCACGGCAGGCGAAAAAGCCTCCACGAAACCCTTTTTTATTGCCTGAGCCACTGCGCGCTGTGGAGAAAACCAGACGGAAAATTATATCCCGCTTATGCATACTTCGGGTGGCTCAGCTCTCGCAAGTGCAGGATCGTGGACATCAAAACCTCGTGGAGGGCTGTTAGATGCGGTCAATGCAAGAAAGAACTCAGGGAAATAACCGACGGGCTTTCTGTTTCGGGCGACTTACCTTTCTTCCCCGATAACACATCACTAAAAACGAAAGCCAAGAAGCTCGGAATCGCAATCGAAGGCAAGACGCCCAAAAAAATCAAGCTAGAAATACAAAAACGAGTGGTAAACAATCAAAATTTCAATTGCTCCCTCGACGAGAGCAGGGTGCGCTTTGGAAATCTCGTGAAATATCGCATCGTTTCGATAGCGTACGAGATAGCAGACGTTCAGGATCTCAGAATTCTCATCAACCAGCTTCGCGCGTATAGAAAACGGGATCGAAAACGAGCGATAGAACTAGCAAAACTCGCTCTAAAAGCGACTGGAGAATACGGATAGTCATGACTATCGTATATATTCATTGGAACGCACATTCAAACTTACTTTTCATCTTCTCGTTTTCTAATATCTCTGATTCTCACTAATTCACGGAATTCCTGCTGTTTTTGCCTTATGATCTTTCTCCGCTCGACGATCCCTATCCTGTTTTTCCTCAGCAAGTCCTCCAATTTCTCGGTAAACTCTTCGAGCGTCAGGTTCTTGTCCATGACCGAGTCGTAGTCGATGCTCACTGTGTGGTAATCACCTCAACTAATCTGTTAAAACGACTTGTAACGTAATTTTACAAGGGTTATTTAAACGAAATATCGAGCCCGCCTTTATATGTGATTGCATTTCGAAAGGAAGAATCGAGGAGTTTTATAAGATCCGTTCGGATTGATAGATAAACGACCATGTTTCGAAGGCAAGATAATGCAACGATAATAACAAATTCAAGGAGAAAATGCGATTGATGACTCTCGAGACCGAAGAATTCAACGAGAGAAGAACTTCCGAAATCGATCGATTCAGTTTCGTACCATTTACCTTTAAATACGAGATTCGTCTAATGAATATATAATAAAGACTAAATTGAAATTTAAAAAAATGAAAAGTATAATTTCGAAGAATAGAACAATTTCAACGCTTTTTTTTACGATATTCCTTTTCTCTCTCTCACTTGGGTTCACGATATCTTTTGGAGGGATGATCAATGGAGATGCCAGGTACATTCCGATGAGTTCAAATGTTCTTAAAACTTCGCAATCTCCAGATTGGAGCTCGGAAAAGGTTGCAATATGCACGAAAATAGGAGAGCAATATAAATCCGAATCAATAATTGACGAAGATGGGAATATATTCGTTGTATGGAGAGATAATAGAAATGATGTGGAATCTTTTGATTGGGATATTTTCGTTCAAAAGATCAATTCTTCTACAGGAACAGTTCAATGGACGGAAAACGGCGTAGCTGTGTGTGTATCGTCCGAAGAACAGCATTCGTACAAGCTCATTAGTGATGGTGCTGGAGGGGTGATTATCGTATGGGAGGATTTTAGGAATGATTATTCAGACATTTACGCCCAAAGAATTGATCCTATTGGTAATCCCCTATGGACTCCAAATGGAACAATTGTGTGTAATTCCATTAGTTGTCAATATAATCCTGGCATTATAAACGATGGTTCTGGAGGTGCAATTATTGTTTGGGAGGATTATAGAAGCGGAAGCGGAAAGTGTATTTACGCCCAGAGAATTAACTCCACGGGACACGCGCAGTGGACTGCAAACGGAACGGTAATCCGCGCTGAAACTGAAAGTCAAACTAATCCCATTTTAATCAATGACGGTTATAATAACGCCATAATTGCGTGGGTAGAATACTCCGATCCTAGCATCTTATTTGTTCAAAAAATAAATTCCTCAGGACAACCACAATGGACACCTGAAGGAGTGATAATCAGTACCGATGTAGAAGGTTATCAATTCCACAAAATAATAAGTGACGGTCTTGGAGGCGCGATAATCACATGGGAAGATATAAGAGAAGGGGAAAATGACGAAAACATATATGCACAGAGATTAAACTCAAGTGGATATGAACAATGGGCTTCGGGAGGTCTTTCTGTCTGCAATTCAACAAATAGTCAAACAAGTCCTTTTCTTATAAGCGATGGTTCTGGAGGAGCAATCATTATTTGGGAAGATGCAAGAAACGGTAATTACCATGATATTTACGCTCAAAAAATCAATCGAATAGGTCAAGAGCAATGGACCAACAATGGTGTAACAATTTGTTTTCCGTGGGCTCATTCGAGCTTTCACCAGTCTCAAAAGGCCACAGAATTTGTCTTGGGTTTGTGCGGTTTGGTTAGTGATGAAACAGGAGGCACCATTATATCTTGGAAAGAGTGGAACGGAAACACGGGAAGAATCTATGCACAAAAAATTGATACTAAAGGCAACACCCAATGGAAAACAAATGGTGCTACAGTTTATACAGGATATTCGGTATCGAGTATGAATTTAGTTAGCGATGGTTCTGGGGGAGCCGTTGTTATCTGGGCAGAATCATCATATCCAGATATTTACTGCAAGCACATTCCGTCTCAGGGATTTCCAGAATCCTCTGCAATAGCGGGATATGAATTACATATTATATTGGCGTCTTTGGGAATCGTAATGGTCGTGATTGGAATTTTAAGAATTAAAAAACGGAATTTTCAACACGAACTCTTTTAAATCATAAAATTATTTTTTTAAATGTAATAATACTTAAGAGATGATAAATTCCTGCTGTTTTTGCCTTATGATCTTTCTCCGCTCGACGATCCCTACCCTGTTCTTTCGCAAAAAATCCTCCAATTTCTCGGTAAATTCCTCGAGCGTCAGGTTCTTGTCCATGACCGAGTCATAGTCGATGCTCACTTGATAACACCACCTCAACTAAAACGATATTTTGCCTTGTAATAGCATTCTACAAGGGTTATTTAAAAAGAAGATCGAGTCATCGTATATATGTGATTGCATTTCGAAAGGAAAAACGCGAGTGGTTTATGAAGTTTGGTTCTCAGTGAATAATAAACAATCGAACTTGACGAGCGAGAATTAACAATGAGGACGCTAAAATGGAAGTAAAACCGAGAAGAACGCTTGAAACAATCGAGAAATTAGACGGAAAAAGAAGGCACACAAACGATCGATTCAGTTTCGTACCATTTACCTTTAAATACGAGATTATTCTAATGAATATATAACCTAAGATAATTTAAATAAAAGAAAAATGAAAACGAAAACTTCGAAAAAAAACATCCATATTAAGTTCTTGTTATCGATACTCCTCATATTTCTTGCCCTTGGATTTTTTTCTAATTTAGGCGTTTTAAACCCCGAGAACGATGAAAACAAACTGATGGATTCAAATCTTAAAACTTCCCAATCCGTTCATTGGGATTCACGTGAGGTTGCTATATGCACGGAAGACGGAGATAAGTATTATTTTACATCAATCTACGACGAATTGGGCTCGAGCTTTATCGCGTGGACTGATCAGAGGGACGAAAGTGAAGATAGGTTGTATCTGCAAAAGCTCAATTCGTCCACGGGACAAGTTCAGTGGATCGAAAACGGCTTGTTAATTTCTAATAATGTTATGTATCATGATGGAGCATATATGATTAGTGATGGTGCTGGTGGAGTCATCATTGCGTGGGAAGACCATAGAACAGGAAGCGCTGACAAGTACGGCGATATCTACGCCCAGAGAGTTAATTCTACTGGAGATATTCTTTGGACAACTGGTGGCGTGGCAATCTGTTCCACTAACGATTCTCAATGTCAACCTCATATCGTTAGCGATGGATGTGGTGGTGCAATTATCACGTGGTCTGATGGAAGGAATGGAGCATATAATTACGATATTTACGCCCAAAGAATCAATTCAACGGGACACACGCAATGGATTGCAAACGGAACAGCCGTTTGTAACGAATTGAACTCTCAAGTTTACCATGCGGTCGTTAGCGACGGATTGGGAGGGGCAATCGTATTATGGCAAGTTTATCTTGAATTAAACGACGCTCTTTTTGCCCAAAGAATCAACTCCACCGGAAATGTGCAATGGATCGAGGAGGGCGTTAAAATATCCGATTACCTCGGATCTTGGGGCAATTTTCAATTAATTAGCGACAACAATGGAGGCGCAACCACAGTCTGGCTTGATTGGGAGAATGGACAGTTTAATCCGAAGGTTTACGCACAGAAAATAGATTCAAATGGGACCTTGCAATGGGGGAATTATGGCATCCCAGTTTGTACATCAACGGGGAATCAAAATGCTCCAAGAATCATAGGAGACGGGGATGAAGGCGTCATCATCTTGTGGAAGGACGATAGAAACGGAAATTACAATATATACGCTCAAAAAATTAATCTTAATGGTGAAGAACAATGGACTCACGATGGCGTTAAAATATGCAATCCAAAATTAGTTTATTCATTAAATTTGGTTAGCGATGGGACTGGAGGAGCCATTATTGCGTGGTTAGAATGGAGCGGAAACACGGGAAGAATTTACACTCAGAGAATCGATGACGAAGGTAATACAAAATGGACTCCTAATGGTGTTGCTGTCGTGACGGCATCTGGGATGGAGCGCATGTCATTAGTTAGTAACGGGCTTGGTGGTGCGATCGTATTCATGAATAAATACGAGTACCCTTATAATAACATATACGCTCGTTGCATTCCTCACGAGGGCATTGCCAATCCATCTTCTAATCTCGAATTAATCTTGATCATAGTACTTTCAATTGTGATAATTTCGATCATAGCAGTGAGTATTTTCGTGGTTCTTAAAAAACGAAAAGCTGGAAAACTCTCTGGTGAAGCAGCTCGCGATAAGACCATAGAAAAATTTATGAAAAAGCATAATAGACAAACTCTTGATCCTGATTTTAGGTTAGGATTAGCGCGTCATTACCAAGATAAGGGAGATATCGATCAAGCGATTCTTAATTACAATATAGTACTCGAGTTAGACCCAGACAATCAAGAAGCCCGAGCGAGCTTGAATTCCATCAACCCTCTCAATCACGAATCCTAAAACGATTTCAAATTAAAAGAAATTTTTTTCATTAAAATAAAAATTTATAAGTGAAGGTGCGAAACTCTTGGGTCTTAACGCGTATGATCTTTCTCCGCTCGACGATCCCTATCCTGTTCTTCCGAAGCAAATCTTCCAATTTCTCGGTAAACTCCTCCAAGGTTAAATTCTTGTCCATGACCGAGTCGTAGTCGATGCTCACTGTGTGGTAATCACCTCAACTATTCTGTTAAAACGACTTGTAATGTAATTTTACAAGGTTTTTTAAATAAGACATCGAGTCATCGTATATATGTGATTGCATTTCGAAAAGAGCGTAAATGCATTAAAAATTAACAAATGAAACAATAAGCGTTCAAGAAGACAAATATATAAGATTAAATAATTAATTTTATATTAGTGATCGATGATGAGTAAGATTACGAAAAAGGACTTACACGACCTTATTGAACGAATGCCAGAAGGATTTACATTAGAAGACCTGCAATATCGCTTGTTTGTCCTTCAAAAGTTGGAGAAAGCAGAAGCGCAACTGAAACAAGGACAAAAAACGACAACGCTCGACGAGATGAGAGATTTGGTAAAACAATGGCGCGGTGAAATGGAACAAGGAAATACCAGGAACGTTCAATAAAAAAAATCACTAAAAAATGATTGAAATCCGCTTTCACCCGATTGCAACCGAAGACATGAGGGACATTTACACCTATCACGCTCAATTTTCCTTGCAATACGCCGATTCTCTTATAGAAGGGCTTTTAAACACGATAGAAGTTCTCAGAGAGTTCCCCGAAATAGGTCGAAAATACCCAGAGAACGAACTATATCGTCAATTAATTTATCAAAATTACAGAATCATATACAAATTCGATAAACAAGAAAATAAAATCATCGTGATGATCATCGTGCATTGTTCTCGACAATTAAGAATCTAAAGGTCTCGAGCGTTAAATTCTTGGTTGTCCGTGACCGATTCGTGGTCGATGCTCACTGTTTCAACACCACCTCAACCAATCTATAGTTAAGCCTTGTAATGCTATTTTGCAATGGCTTTTTAAACGAAATATCGGGTTGTCCTTTACATGTGATTGCATTTAGAAAGAGAAAATTAAGAGTTTTTCAAGATGATTTTAAAGAAAATTAAAGTAGTCATTACAAATGAGTTAAATTTATAATTTAGCTAGCGCTGGAGGATTTGGTCAAGATCCTAATGGTTATATGGAGCAAAAACATAAATATTTTGAACTTATAACATAAAATGAAGAAAACTTATGACAACCATACCTGTTGATAAAGAATTTTTAGACGATTTGATCGATTTCAAGTTGAAAGCTCTCAAGGAAGAGGTAAATAAAATCCTAGAAAGATGGGATTATAAATCGTCGAACTTATTTCTCCAGCACGCCATGGACGGTACGATCAACGAAGCAGAAGAGGATGCAATTATATTAAAAAATCTTCAAGATCAAATTCTTGATTTAACGAATAAAAAACAAGAATAACAGGATTCAAATGAACGCTTTAGAAAAGCTTAATATTGCCAAACTCTTGCTGGAGGAATATTTGGAAAACCTTATCATATCAATATCTGTTAATTACGATTTCAAGCGAATCCATGTCCTTTTGAAGGACGGTGTTAACATATACATCGTTTATAACAACCACGAAGAATACAGCTATTCCGTTATTTTTTCCAAACTAGAGCTCGATCGTTGTAGGTTTGATAATTACGACAAGGTTTGGGACGTTCCTTCTCGACCGCATCATTTTCATCCAAGATTTAAAAACGAAGCTGTTCAAAGCAGCATGACGGGCGACCCAAATCAAGACATCCCTCTTATGTAAATTATTAAAATCAAGAAAATTAATCAAATGATATTAATATTAGTTTGAAAAAGGGTAGAATTCCTGCTGTTTCTGCCTTATTATCTTGCGCCGCTCGACGATCCCTATCCTGTTTTTCCTCAACAAATCCTCCAATTTCTCGGTGAATTTCTCGAGCGTCAAGTTCTTTTTATAATTTTACCTAATCCGTATGTTATTTTCTGAAATAATGATTAGTTTATTTAGATATTTATTTTGCTTTAAATCAATATTTTGCAAGGCTTTTTCTAAAAGCGCATTTGTTGCTTTTGGATGAGGTGATACAACTTGAAGCACTATGATTAATGGTGGTGTCCCCTGAAAAAAGCGATGGAGCACGCCGAATCCTCTATCGTGAGTTAAGATCGGCAATTTTTTTAAGATAGCGTGTTCAAAAATTTTCTCGTCTTCGATTCCAGCCTGTAAAATATCTTCGATTTTTAAAACTTTAAATCCAGCTTTAATCAAGCAGGAAATTGTTGATTTAGCCAGACATTCGTCAACAATTATTTCCATCGACATCCCATTAAATGGTTAAGTGTTAATTATTTCTTCTTCGGGATGATCCATGATATAGGCGGAATAATCTAAAACTGCCCGTATATCTTCGTCCGTAATTCGAGGATATTCCTCAATTATTTCTTGAAAAGAAGCACCGTCTCTTAGCATCGTTAAAATAATTGACAACGGTATCCGAGTTCCTTTAATAACTGGTTTACCAGATAAAATTTTAGGATCGACAGTAATGCGATCGTTAAATACCTTCATTTTCCTCAATAATTATAAAAAAAATCGATCAAATAAACCTTACTATATTCTTAGAGTTAAAATTGACAAAATTAATATTATAAAACTTACGAAGTAAATCCTCCAATTTCTCGGTAAACTCTTCGAGCGTCAGGTTCTTGGTTGTCCGTGACCGAGTCGTAGTCGATGCTCACTTGATATAACCACCTCAACCAATCTGTAGTAATGCCTTGTAATAGCATTTTACAAGGATTTTTTAAAAAGAAGATCGGGTCATCGTATATATGTGATTGCATTTCGAAAAATTCCAGTTTTATGCCAGATGGATTTTTATTTCTAATAAATAATAAGAATGATATGAATAAAGTAACTAGTCAATATCTCAAAGTAAATAAAATCATTTTAACCATAATAATAATACTCTTAATGTTCGTCTTTATTAACTCTTCTAATTTATTCGAAAAAAAAGCTCAATATAAACCTCCAATTGAGCAGGACGGGCTTTCAATTTCTGAGAGCGTGCTTTGGGGCCCTAACGGTCTTTTCCTTAATAATGGAACGTTATTGGGCATTTTAAATACCGATTCTAACGAATCGATTGTTTTATGGGGGAAAAACCAACATTTATATGTTCAACTCATCAATTTGACATGTCATGCAAAATGGAATCCCAATGGCGTGTTAGTAAGTACAACGGGAAATCATTCAAATGCTCAAATGATAAGCGATGGAGAGGGAGGTGTCATTATTACGTATGAAGATTTGAGAAGCGATTGGTATGGAATATCTGCCCAACGAATTAATTCAACAGGACATGTTCGATGGGGTAAAGAGGGCATTGTTCTCAGTAACATGAATTTTCAAAAATACTATCCCGAGGTGACAAGCGATGGCCTTGGAGGGGCAATTGTCACTTGGCAGGATTCTAAAAGCCCATCTCCCTTTTCTTCCGATATTTACGCCCAAAGGATAGATGCTGATGGAACAGTGTTATGGATACCTAACGGAACGGTCGTTTGTAACGCTACAAATAAACAAATGTCTCCTAAAATTATTAGTGATGGACACGAAGGAGCAATTATTGTCTGGCAAGATGTGCGAAACGAATGTTTCGATATTTACGCCCAAAGGATAGACACTGATGGAAATGCGTTATGGAAACCAAACGGAACGGTCGTTTGTAATGGAACTTTCTTTCATACTGAACTACAGATGGTACCTGATGATGAAGGGGGCGCCTTGATTGCGTGGAGCGACTCTAGAGACAATTGGGATATTTACGCACAGCGATTAAACTCCGATGGAATTGCACAATGGACGCCTAACGGAACAGCTATTTGTAATACAAGTTATAAAGAAAAAGATTCAAAAATGATTGCAGATGGTTCTGGAGGCGCTTTCTTGGTATATCACAAATATAATGGAGAAGATCACGGTAGTTACGCTCAGCGCTTCAATTCTTCTGGGTTTATTCAATGGAATCCAAATGGTTCGATCGTATGTAGCAAAGGTTGTAATCAAAAGCAATTAACCTTAGATGGTGATGGAGGCTTTCTGATAACATGGGTAGACATAAGAGATTATAGCAGTCGCAATATCTATGCTCAGAAAGTTAATTCTGATGGATATTGCATGTGGCTCGCCGATGGGACGCTGATATGCGATGCAAAAAACGATCAAACTAATCCACAAATAATTTCAGATGGTATAGGGGGTGCTTTTATTATTTGGTCTGATCCCAGAGATTATCCTCAGGTTAAATTATACGCACAAAGAGTCCTGGTAAATAACCGCCCCGTTGTAAATCACCCCAACGATATTACAACAACTGTTTTGGGAACTGAGACTATTGAATGGGTGCTGAACGACGATATTGGAACAGGAAAGTACCGAGTAACGATTACAGATTCCTTGGAACATTCGTATATCCATTTATCGTGGAGAACATGGGAAAACAACACGAATCTTAATGTTCAAATTAATCGTTCAAGCGACGGAGTCTTTAATTACACGATAGAATATACTGATAATCAAGGTTTATATGGGCAACTAGATACAGTGATAGTCATCATAAATCCAAAAAACGATGACAATATACCAATAGATGACCCAAATGATGACAGTGAAGATCCTGACGATGGAGCAGACACGGCAAATAATAATGAAACAATTCTCGGATATCAAGTATTGACGATTGGTATCATCACTGGCTTAACATTGGTTTCAATTGCTTTTGTGATTCGTAAAAAGATGAGAATCAAATAAAAGTTCTAATATTAAGCAATTATTCAATTAGATTTTTTTTAATATAATATAGAGAATTTAGTAAAGAAACACTCAGATTTATAAGTATGTAATGCATATTTGCATATATTGTTGATGATTCCATGAAAGATAAGTGGTGGGATGTTAAAAAGGAAGCTGCGAGATTAAACATGAAAATTAGCGAATATATCGTTTTCTGCCACGAAATTAGAAAGAAAACCGAGACAAAAGATAAATTATTGGAAATTTTAGAAAATCCTCTCGAGAACGGAATGAAAAACATCGATGCCATAGTTGCAAGCAAAAACATGTGGAAAACATGAAAGGAATAGACTCAAACATCATAATTTACGCTTTAAATAAGGATTTACCAGAACACGAATCTTGAAGGAACCTCCTTGTAAAAGTCGCCAAGGGACTTGAAACAATAGCCATACCTACCGTTGTTTTAATGGAGAGTTATCACGTTCTCGTAAGAGCGTACAAGTTCGCACCTTCCGAAGTAAAAAAACGCTTGGTTTCTATCATTGAATCAGAAAACATAAACATATTAGGAGAGGGATTATCTTCGATCTTGCTGGCCTTTGATGTTGCTGAAGAATTTGATACGGGTGGGCGCGACTCGCTCATTGCTGCCTGTCTATTGGAAAACAATATAAAAGAACTTTACTCACACGACAAAGATTCTGATAAGATTAACCTCATAAAACGAATAGATCCCATATAATCTTATCATGCATATACCAGCGGATATAAAACACATATTAAATTCCTGTTGTGTCTGCCTAATGATCTTGCGCCTTTCGACAATCCCGATGCGATTCTTCCTGAGTAAATCCTCCAATTTCTCGGTAAACTCCTCGAGCGTCAGGTTCTTGTCCATGAACGAGTCGTAGTCGAGGCTCACTGTTGTAGTACCACCTCAACCAATCTTTAGTTACACCTTGTAGTACGATCCTACCAAGGCCATTTAAATATGACATCGAGCGAACCTTTACATGTGATTGCATTTCGAAATACATCTATCTATAAAAAAATTACTTTTTATGATAATTATAATGACAACATACTCGAACTATGAATTATCCTTAAGATTTGAATTTTTTCTTCAAAAATCCCGTATATAATGCGATAATTTCCAAATATTAATTCTCTATAATTGGGATCGTTTAATTCGGGTACTTTTCTTCCCATTTTCTTGAACTGAATTAAATTTTGTACTTTTTCGCGAACTTAGTCAAAAAAGGAAAGGGGTATTCAAGAGAATCTTGAGCGATATAATCAATAATTTCATTCAAGTCGGATTCTGCGAGCGAAGACCATTCTATTTTAGCCATTTTTCTAATCTCTTTTTCGCGTTTTCCATGACTTTCTCGTGAGGAATTACATTACCCTGCTCAATTTGCTCGACTCCTGCAATAATTTTCTTTCTTACACATAAATGATACATGATATCATCAATAGACGAATCATCGGGTAATTTTTTAATGAGATCTATGATATCTTCCTTGACATTTATGGTCATGATACCTCATTTATAATAGTGATTTTTTCTATTAAATTTAATCTTTAATAAAAACCTTTTTTTAATCAGATATAATCCTAGGTTTTTATTACAAGAAAATGCTTAATGAGGGAATAAACTTTAATTCCCACGTCTTTTGCCTCATGATCTTGCGCCGCTCGACGATCCCAATGCGGTTCTTGCGCAGTAAATCCTCGAGTTTCTGGGTAAACTCCTCGAGCGTCAGGTTCTTGTCCGTGACCGAGTCGTAGTCGATGCTCACTGTTTCGATACCACCTTAACTAAAACAATATTTTGCCTTGTAATAGCGTTCTACAAGGGTTATTTAAAAATAACATCGAGTCATCGTATATATGTGATTGCATATCGAAAAAAATCGAATATAAATATTGCAAAAAGTACCCCCATAGATTTAAATTCCAATTACTAATCCTTTAAATAATAAGATCATAAAATCTTCAAAACAAGGAAGAAAAGTTAATGGACAAAAAAATTAATAGAAATAGAAGAACGCGTGGAACGAGACATTTTGCTTTACTCATACCTATTGTTTTAGGATTGATGTTTTTCAGTGTCGGAACTATTTCCAGCATTGATATAATTTTTAATAAGGAAAGATATAAAATCGAAGAAACTACTGGAGTGGACCGCAAGCTCTCTGTAAGTGTTTTAGAAAGCGGCGAAGGAATTCCCATTTGCAGCGCTGATGGTTATCAATTTGATTCTCACCTAATAAGGGACGATAATGGAGGTTATATCTTTGTTTGGACTGATAATCGAAACGGGAATTATGACATATACTGCCAACGAGTGGATTCCGAAGGAAACTCAAATTGGGGCACCAATGGGGCACCTATTTGTACATTAGCGGAAAATCAAATGTTTCCAGAAATAGTGGGAGACATTACTGGTGGAGCCATCGTTGCGTGGCTTGACAATAGGAGCGGTAATGGTTATGAGATTTACGCTCAAAAGATTGATAGTTCGGGAAACTTGCAGTGGTCCGCAAATGGCGTCTTGCTCTCTAACAGGATTGCGTGGGCTGAAAGTCTCAAGTTGACAAGCGACAATAACGGCGGAGCCATCGCAACTTGGTCTTACGATTTGGATGGTGTAGGATTCGACATATATGCCCAAAGGATAACGTCGGACGGACAGGTGAATTGGACGGCAAACGGCATTCCCATTTGCGATTTAAGTGGGACGCAATCTGATTCCTGCATTGTTAGCGACGATGTCGGTGGAGCTGTCATTTTTTGGGACGACTCGAGGATCGGAAATGATGGTATTTACGCCCAACGAGTGAATTTAACAGGGCACGCGCAATGGGATTCTAACGGGACGGCCGTTTGTTCCGTTTTGAACGAGCGTGGTTGTTATCCCCGCGCTATTAACGATGGAACTGGAACGGGAAATGTCATTGTCACGTGGTGCGATTATCGAAGTGAAAATTACGATTCGTTTGCTCAAAAAATCAACTCAACGGGACACGCTCAATGGCTTCCAGAGGGCGTTCCGATTTGTACGGCTTTAACACATCGCGATCATGCATCTCCCTTAGTCGGTGACGGAGCTGGTGGTGCCATAATTGCGTGGGACGAAAGTCGGGTTCTTGGTCTGGATTCCAGTGACCTACAACAAGTATATGCCCAGAGAATTACCTCGGACGGACAGGTGAATTGGACAACAAACGGCGTTCCCATTTGCGAAGTACCTGGGTATCAGACTTCCACGCAAGTTGCAAGCGATTATTCTGGTGGAGCCGTGATTGCTTGGGTAGACGATAGAAATAGTGATATTGAACTTGATCACGACATTTACGCTCAAAAAATTAATATTATGGGGCACATCCAATGGGAACCTAACGGGACGGCAATCTGCCGCAAACCTGGATGGCAAGTTAGCCCGCAACTGGTTGGCGACGGTTATGGGGGTATTATTATTTCATGGATCGACCATCGTGATATTTACGCCCAACGGTTTAATTTTGATGCTAAACGACAATGGTCTCTCTCTAGTGATTCACCAACCATTTCAGGGTTTGATTTATCGATCTTGGGTTCGTTTACCTTGATTTGTTTGCTCTCTATAAGCGTTATTCTAATCAAAACCAAGCGTATGCGAAAAGATTAAATTCGTTAAAATTCAAATTCTTTTTATTTTTTTTCAAATTAACAGATTTTCAAAAAAGAGATTATTTTTAATTTTTGAATTTTGATTGAAATCAGAAAATCATTAATTTAAAGTCGACAATAATTTCAAATATGTCATTTCTTTTAATGTTGAGAAAATTAAATGGTCTTTTTTTTGTACAATCCGTTTATTTTTCTTTTTTCGATAAAAAATTGCTATATTTGATTAATTTCAGTAGTTATTCAAGTTACGACATTATTTGAGGAATGATATTCCCATTTTTCGTCGGAATTAATTTTATGATTTTTAAAATTCGATTAAGTTTGTAAATTTAAAAATGCCCTCAAACGGAGAAATCATAAATCTTTGCGTTTTTTGTCTATGATCTTTCTCCGCTCGACGATTCCTATCCTGTTCTTGCGCAGCAGGTCCTTAAACGATATATTAGTGCCTTATATGTTGAGAATTCCTTATTCAAAAAAGTATAATTAGTCCCAAAACTCTACTTGAAAACTTGTATTCAGGTTATTTAACTTTTCAAAGTGTTTTTTATCAGAAGTAATGAGCTTAAAGTCGTTTAAAATGGCAATTGTTCCAATTAACAAGTCCATAATTGGAATAAGGGTTCCCTTTCTTTCGAGAGAAAGCTTGAGTTCGGCAAATTTTTTTGCTCCCTCGCGAGTTAAGGAGAATATCTTTTTGCGCTTGTCGAATTCATTAAGCATAAGATCAACTATTTTAAGTTGTTCTTTCATTCGTGCTGGAGATTGTACTCGATTAATACCATCAAATAATTCCGCAATGTTATAAACGGTTATGCTCTTGTCTATTTGGCTTCTTGTTAATTTGTTATATTTTATGACGATATCTTCTCTTCCCCGTAAAAACCCTATTATTATATTAGTATCCAATAGAACAGTCATTTGGTTTCCTCTGATATTAAATGACGATTCCGTTCTTCTTGAATCGTGTCTTCTACTTCTTTCCAATATTCTTCGTCGTCTTTAAATACTCCTACATATTTTAAAAGAATGTCCTCGTTATTCTTGCTTTCTTGAGTATTGCAAAGACGAAGTATGAGATCTGAATAACTTTCCTTTTCTTTCTTGAATTTCTTTAATTTTTTATAGGCTTTTAAATTTAATGAGATGGTTTTTTGTGTCATATGATTATTATTAAGCTAAGATTATATAAATAGATATCTATTTAGATCTATTTACTTTCATTATATGATTCTCAAAAATTATTAAATTCGATATAATAAATTCCTGCTGTTTCTGCCTGATGATTTTCCTTCTTTCGACGATTCCGATGCGGTTTTTGCGGAGTAGATCTTACAATTTCTCGGTAAACTCCTCGAGCGTCAGGTTCTTGGTTGTCCGTGACCGAGTCGTGGTCGATGCTCACTTGATTACACCACCTCAACCAATCTTTAGTTAAGCCTTATAATGCTATTTTGCAATGGCTTTTTAAATACGATATCGAGTTAACCTATATATGTGATTGCATTTCCAAAAAGAAATTATCATAGTACAAAATAAACGATAAAATATAAATAAAAAGCGCGATAATATAAAAAGGATTAAATTTAAGACAAAAAAACCAAGAGATATAGGAATGAACAAAATAGAAAGAAAGTTCCAGAGAAAAAAGATCAAGAGATTAAAAGGAAAACAAATAAAAACAGGAATTTTATTAATTTTATTTCTTGTATTTCCATTAATAATGACTATTAATCTAGTGCTTGAAATTAATTTCATTGATTCAGAGAAAATTGAAAACCTTTATCTGAAAAATTCTTTAAGCGTAGCATGGGAAGACGATGGTACATTAATCCATTCTACGACGGAAATTATCTATGATTACCAAATGATAACTGATGGTGAAGGTGGTGTGATCATCTCTTGGGCTGACGATAGGAGTAGTGATATCGATATTTATGCTCAAAAGATCAATTCTGAGGGTCAAATACAATGGGAAGCAAACGGTACGGTCGTGTGTAATGTATCGGGAATTCAATTCAAACCACAAATAGTTAGTGACGGTGAAGGCGGTGCAATAGTGATCTGGGAACATTGGGGCACATATTATAAGGATCTTTACGCTCAAAGAATCAATTCCATTGGACAACTTCAATGGAACATTAATGGGGTTCCGATTTGCACTGCGTATAACAACCAAAGGAATCATCAAGTCATTAGCAATGGCCAAGGTGGTGCAATCATTGTCTGGGAGGACGAAAGAACAGGGGATTATAATTACGACATTTACGCTCAATGCATAAATTCGACGGGTTATTTACAATGGATCTCTGATTGTGCTGTTTGTACCTCAGAAAACATACAAAAAAACCCATGCTTATCTTGCGATGGCGAAGGTGGTGCCGTGATTGTTTGGCAAGATAATCGGAGCCAGAACGGATTTGACATTTACGCACAACGGATAAATCTTGAAGGACTTGCTCAATGGATTCCAAACGGAGTCGTTATTTGCAGCGATTTAGGAACGCAAGGAGAAATTCAAATCACCAATATTAGCTCGGAAGGCGTTGCGATCGCGTGGAGCGACGATAGAAACGGAAACCTTGATATATACGCACAATTCGTTAACATGTCTGGAATCTCACAATGGTCCGAAAACGGCACGATTGTTTGTAACGCGCAAGAAGATCAAATTTCTCCACAAATCTGTAGTGATGGTTCTGGGGGCGCAATTATGACTTGGGAAGATTATAGAACTCCCTACGATGCTTACGAGTGGAGCAACATTTACGCCCAGAAAATGGATTCTAATGGCAACGCGCAATGGACTCCGAACGGTTTTACCGTATGTAATAACATTATGCCTCAATTACGCCCCAAGATCGTTAGCGACGGCTCTGGAGGCGCAATTATAGCTTGGGAAGATATGAGACGCGGAACTCACGCTATTTACGCCCAGTGGGTAAATTCATCAGGTTATTCAAAATGGGTCAGTAACGGCACGAATATATGTGGAACATATACCATTCAATATAATATACAACTTGTTAGCGACGGTTCTGGTGGGGCGATCATAGCGTTGCAGGGAGCAGAAGATGCTTGGAGTTACTTCATTGCTCAACGGAAACGACCAAACGACGCTCCTTCAGTTAAAATCCATCCCGAAGATTTCATCGTTTCCACTAAATACCCCAGTACGATTATTTGGTCTTTAACCGATGATTCTGGTTTAGGAGAATATCGAGTGATCGCAAATGACTCTTCGGGAAATTATAACACGAAAGTAGACTGGACTATTTGGAGGAACGATGAGTATCTCTACGTTTATCCCGAAAATTTAGCTTTAGGCGTTTTTAATTTTACGATAGAATATCGCGACAATGATGGAGAGTTTGGTCAACCAGACACGGTTATAATAACAGTAACTTACAATGTTACAAGACCGATACCTGGATATGATTCGACGATCACTATTTTTGTATTAATTATTTCAGTTTTATCAATTGTTATCATATTCATTCAAAAAGAACAACTCAAGTATTAGTGATGAGAAGAATCATTGCGATCTTTTTTTTTTCTTACTATTTTTTGGTTAAGGATTAATTTCTGAGTCTTTTGCTTTATGATCTTTCTCCGCTCGACGATCTCTATCCTGTCTTTCCTCAGTAAATCCTCGGGCTTTTCGGAAAAAGAGTTTGAACTTTTTCAGAAAAAGTTAAAATCTAACAATTCTACTTCCGTGAACGACAATTAAAATTTCGATAAATTCTTTCCCAATTTCGTATACAATTCTATAATCCTTATGAAAGAATTCTCTTAGCGTTTCTTCATTTTTATCTGGAAACTTGCGTCCCATATATGGAAAGTCTTTTAGTTGTTCTATTTTTTTAAATATTTCTTTAACAAAATTCTTTGCTCTCTTGGGTGAATCTTTTGAAATATAGGACGAAATATTCTCAAGATCTTCCAAGGCACCGGTTGAAAATCTCACTCCAACCATTTTTTCATCCGATCCTTGGCATTTTCAAGGGAGATATGCTGTCCGCTTTCAATTTGTTGTCGTGCTCTATCGATTTTATCGTTAAGGTATAGTTTATAAGCTATTTCTTCGATACTTAAATCTTCTGGTAATTCCCGAATAAAATCTATCGCAATTTCTTTTGTTGAAGGCATGTGATTTACAAGGTAGTTTAATAATTAAAATTTTACTCGTTTTTATCAGATTCTTACAATCTTTCTTATAAATTTAGATAATTTAATAAAAAAGGAAATAAAAAATCAGAAATTTTTGTTTAAAGGGGGCTGTAATTGAAGCAAATCTAGAGTTTCTGCGCTTTCTGGCGCACGATCTTTCTCCGCTCGACGATCCCTATCCTGTCTTTCCTCAGTAAATCCTCCAATTTCTCGGTATACTCTTCGAGTAATGTTTATCCTATTTATAATCTCAGCAAACGACTTCCGTGAAAAACCGAGATAATTTCAACAAGATCGTCCACGATTCGATATATAATTCTATAGTTTTGAAATAATAATTCGCGAATAAGAGCGTTGTTAAGTTCTGGTACGATCCTTCCAATTTTTGGAAATTCTACTAGTTTTTGAACCGAATCGTATAACTTATTGATAAAAATTTTCGCATACGCTGCTGAATCGCGTGCGATGTAATCCTTGATCTCACTTAAATCTTCAATGGAACGATCTGTCCATTCTAATCAAACCATTTTTCGATTACTTCTTTGGCTTTTTCGTTCGATACTTTCTTTCCCTCGTCTGCGTCTTTTAAACCACGAAGTATTTTTTCTCTAGCGTATAAATGATACATGATGTCTTCTACGGAAACATCATCGGGAAGATCCTTTATCATTTGAATAATATTTTCTTTTTCTGTTGCCATGATACAGTCCTCAAGTAAAATATCAAAATCAAATATAATAAACCTATTGATTTTATATATTATAAAATTCATGTATGAAAAGTCATGCTTCCTCTTTCAATAAATATGGGAAAAATAAAGCCCATTGCAAAAAATTCAAGAGAAATAAATTCTTGCTGTTTCTGGCGTATGATCTTTCTCCGCTCGACCATCCCTATCCTGTTCTTTCGCAGCAAATCCTCCAATTTCTCGGTAAACTCCTTGAGCGTCAGGTTCTTGGTTGTCCGTGACCGAGTCGTAGTCGATGCTCACTTGATATAACTACCTCAACCAATCTTTAGTAACGCCTTGTAGTACCATCCTACCAAGGCTATTTAAAAAGAATATCGGGTTAACCTATATATGTGATTGCATTTCGAAAAGAAGAGAAATAAAGGAGTTTTTCAAGATCCTTTCTAAACGATCAATAAACATGGAGAACTTGGTAAAGAAACGCTTAGATTTATAAGTATGCAATGCATATTTGCATATATGAGAACGAGCATAATCATTGACGATTCCATGAAAGACAAGTGGTGGGACATTAAAAAGGAAGCTGCGAGGTTAAACATGAAAATCAGCGAATATATCGTTTTTTGCCACGAAATTAGGAAGAAAAACGAGACAAAAGACAAGTTACTTGAAATTTTAGGAAATCCTCTCGAGAATGGAGCGAAAAACATCGACGCCATTGCTGCAAGCAAGAACACGTGGAAAACATGAAAGGAATCGATTCAAACGTCATCATTTATGCCCTTAACAAGGACTTGCCCGAGCACGAACCTTGCAGGGTCCTCCTCGAAAAAGTAGCCAAGGGACTTGAAACTATTGCCATCCCTGCCGTCGTTTTGATGGAGAGTTACCACGTTCTCGTGAGAGCGTATAAATTCGCGCCTTCTGAAGTAAAAAAACGCTTGGTTTCTATCATTGAATCCGAAAACATAACCATATTGGGACAGGGATTATCTTCGATCTTGCTGGCGTTTGATGTTGCCGAGGATTTCGACACGGGCGGGCGCGATTCGCTCATAGCAGCCTGTCTATTGGAAAACAACATCAAGGAAATTTATTCTCACGATAGCGATTTTGATAAAATTCGACTAATAAAAAGAATTGATCCTGTCTAAATAGACAGTATCATGGGATTAAAGAGGGGGTAAACTCCTGCTGTTCCTGTCGGATGATCTTCCGTCGCTCGACGATGCCGACCTTGTTCTTTCTCAGCAGGTCCTCGAGCTTTTCGGTGAACTCTTCGAGCGTCAGGTTCTTGTCCATGACCGAGTCGTAGTCGATGCTCACTTGATTACACCACCTCAACCAATCTTTAGTTACGCCTTGTAGTAGCGTTCTACCAAGGCCATTTAAAAATAACATCGGGTTAGCCTTTATATGTGATTGAATTTCGAAAACGAGTAGTGTTTAATAATATAGGTTTTAAGAAATTTTAGAAACAAAGAACGAATAAACCAATATTAAAGAAGAATAGAGGCAAAAGAGATGATTGGTAATATTTATTAAATGTCATTTACATTATTAAAATGACAGAGATTTTTATTAGGTGTTTAAAACGACTGAGAAATTAACGCAGAAAGTATCTTCAAATGGGAGGATAGTAATACCCAAGGAGTGGAGGGATAAATTAGCCATCGATGATACCAATTTAGTTGAAATGGAATTAAACGACGATAATGTAATTCTAATCAGAAAAAAGCTACACCCTCTCGAAATAGAGGATAACCTATTTGATGGAGTTTCTCCTTTCACGGACGAAGAATTGGAAGATGTAAAAAAATCATTATTTCCAACTGAAGATTAATTTATTTGAATTAACATGACAGAAAAAGCAGTAATTGATGCACAAGTCCTCTTTTATTTCCATTACAATTATAAGAAAATCCCCATGATGCTTCAGGAACTGAAGAAAAAGGTAATTGAAGGAGAAATAACCGTAATAATTCCCACTATTGCTATTTCTGAATTGATTTGGAAAATGCGAAGGGCAGGCAAATTAGAAGCAGTTAAAAAAGCCGTAGAGAGATGGGAACAATCTGAAAATGTGATCATCGACAATTTTGACATGTCGATCGTAAAGTTTATGCTTAAAAACACTAAGAGTCACGAATTACACGATGAAATCATAGCCATGATATGTAAAAAATACGGTACGAGCATCATTTATTCTACTGATAAAAAATTTAAAGAAATATTTAATTTGAATCTGAGATCTTGGAAATAGAAATAGTGCAATAAAAGGATAAATCCTTAAATTCCTGCGTTTTCTGGCGCACGATATTGCGCCGTTTGACGATCCCAATACGGTTCTTGCGGAGTAGATCTTCCAATTTCTCGGCAAACTCTTCGAGCGTCAGGTTCTTGTCCGTGACCGAGTCGTAGTCGATGCTCACTTGATAACACCACCTCAACCAACAAGTAATGACGCCATAATATCAAGTTAAAAGGGCTTTTTAAAAAGAAGATCGAGTCATCGTATAAATGTGATTGCATTTCGAAAAGGATGGAAAGCGAGGAGTTTATCAAGTCAGGTTCTCAATAAATAATAAACAACGAAACTTGACATGTGAGAATGAACGACGAGGACGAGAAAATGGAAGTAAAACCGAGAAGAACGCTTGGTACAATCGATATATTTAATGGATAGAGAAAGCACAAAAACTTTTGATTCAGTTTCGTACCATTTACCTTTAAATATCCATTAAAACTACATAATAACATACCAAAATGTTACAAAAATTTGGAACTAATAATGAATATAACAAGAAAAAAAAGAATAATCTTTCAATTTTTAATAGGATTCACTGTTTTATTTTCTATGGGGGTATTTTTTACTATTGGAACGATATATCAAGAAAATACAGAAGTAAAAAATAATATAAACGAAATTGATCTCAAAGGATCTAGCATCGTGCCCAACAAGGCTAAAGGAGTCTTGATTTGTAATGCAGAGTTCTTCCAATATTATCCAGTGATCGTTTCTGATGAAGATGGAGGAGCAATAATCGCCTGGCACGACGATAGAGAAGATAGATTGGAATACGACATATACGCACAGAGAATAAATTCTTCGGGCCATCCACTGTGGAAGACAAACGGTACGGTGATATGCAATCTCCCAGGAGATCAAAACAGAATCCAATTGACTACGGATACTTTAGGTGGCGCCATAATTACTTGGCAAGATTTTAGGGAGTCTCCTGGTCGCGTTTACATTCAGCGGATAAACTCTTCAGGACATTGCCTTTGGGGTGCCAATGGAACTATCGTGAGCAATGCATCAGGGAGTCAAAAATATCCAAGATTAATTAGTGACGGAAATGGAGGGGCAATCGTTGTTTGGGAAGACTCTAGAAACGGTAACGAGGATATATATGTTCAAAAAATAAGCCCTGAAGGTCAATTGCTCTGGGGAGAAAACGGAACTGTCGTGTGCACGAGATCCGAAAAACAGACTTTTCCAATTATTATTTGCGACGGATCTAATGGTGCTATTATCGTTTGGGACGACGAAAGAAAAGGCGAGAATGACTGCGATATTTACGCACAACGAATAAATTCATCAGGTACAGCGTGCTGGATTCTAAATGGAGTTTCGGTGTGCAACGCCTCTGGTAATCAATTTCTTGGTGATGTAATTAACGATAACAGTGGAAACGTGTATGCTACTTGGGAAGATCAGAGATCTGGCAGAGACATTTACATGCAAAAAATAGATCAAAACGGTTTCCTTCAATGGGATAGCAACGGTTTGGTAATTTGTAATGCACCTGGGGATCAAGGACATCCCAGCTTGATCTCAGACGGAGATGAGGGTGCAATCCTGATGTGGATCGACGGAAGAGGCGAAAATCTCTATCTTTGGGACATATACCTTCAAAACGTTAATTCTTCAGGAACTATCCAATGGACCTACAACGGAATTAAGCTTTGTAATTATGTGGGGTATAAATACCGTCCAGAACTAACAAGTGACGGTAACGGAGGCGCATTTATCACATGGGAGGATCACAGGACGGGTAATGGGAAAATTTACGCCCAGAAAATCAATTCATTAGGAATGGAACAATGGAGAACAAATGGAGTGTGTATAGATTCCAAAGGATCCTCACAATCTACTCCAGAACTCGTAAGCGATGGTACAGGAGGAATTATTATCTCGTGGTGTGGTTCTGGGCCAGGAGCTAATAATATAGACATATACGCCCAGCGCTTGAATTCTGCTGGAACCTTACAATGGATTGATCCTGCCAATTCTGCAATTCCCGGATTTGACATGACAATTACAAGTTTAATATTAATGTTTTCAATAATTTCAATCTGCTTGATACTTTTAATCGATAAGAAAAAACAATTTAATTCATTGAAAACATAAAATCTTTTTTTTCATTAAATATAAAAAAGTCAATGGAGAGGTACGAAATTCCTGAGTCTTTTGCCTTATTATCCTTCTCCGATCGACGATCCCTATCCTGTTTTTCCTCAGCAAGTCCTCCAATTTCTCGATAAACTCTTTTAAAGTCAAGATTCTCATTAAAATATCAATTTTTTTCACGAAAAACAGGACCTTCTTTTTCCAATAATAACAATTTCTCTTCAAGGACCTTTACATTCAAGGAACCAATTAATTCTTCAAAAACAGGAAGTACATTTTCGTCTATTAATGGATGGATGCTAATTACTACTAAAAAATGTTGTCTTCCGTGCTTAAAATAGATAAAATCCTTGTCATAACTAATAAGAATTCTCCGTTCTCTTCGAGCTAATTCCATTAATTCGCTATTCTTTATCCCTTTCTTGCCTAAATCTTGAACGGTGACCGTGTCGTGTCCTGAATTTATCAAGAGTTTTTTAAGGTTATTGGAAACATTTTCGTCTAATAGAAATCTCTATCTTTCATGTGTGGGTACTGTTTCGTTCCTCAAGAGTCATTCGGGCATATCCTATAGCAGTAGCTATGTCTTCTCGAGATAATTGCGGATAGGCATCGATAATTTCATCGAAAGTCTTTCCCGCTTCTAACCATTCGAGAATCAGATCGATCATTATTCTCGTGCCTTTTATTCGAGGCTTTCCGTGGCAGATATCAGGATCGATTTCTATCTTGCTATTTTGCATCATACTATGAATATCATCTTCAGATTCTAATTAATATTTTACCATTCATACACGATGGAGTTAAAAATTGAAATTCATTCGATAAATAATATCGAATTATCAAGGTATCGATTTCAATCGATAAAATAGATAAATTCCTGCGTTATTGGCGCACGATCTTGCGCTGCACGACGATCTATACCATGTTTTTCCGCAGCAGGTCCTCGAACTTTTCGGTAAACTCCT